>CAMCRT010000001.1 GCA_945877355.1 uncultured Mitsuokella sp.
ACTTCAACGTCTACGGCCCCCAGGAGCAGCACAAGGGCAAGATGGCCTCCATCTTTTACCAGCTCTACAATCAGATAAATGAGACCGGCAAGGCCCGCCTCTTCAAGGGCACGGCCGGCTACGGCGACGGAGAGCAGCGCCGGGACTTTGTCTACGTCAAGGATGTCTGCAAGGTAAACCTCTGGTTCTGGGAGAGCCGGGCCAAGTCCGGCATCTACAATTGCGGCACGGGCCACGCCCACAGCTACAACGAGGCGGCCAAGGCCGTCATCGCCGCCATGGGAAAGGGCGAGATCGCCTATCGGGAGTTCCCGGAGGTCCTGAAGGGCAAGTACCAGAGCTTCACCGAGTCGGATCCCACCCAACTCCTCGCCGCCGGCTACGACGGAGGCTTCACCCCCATGGAGGAGGCCGTGAAGGAGTACGTGGACTTCCTGAACAAGGGCGGCTACTTCATCTATGGGGAGTGAGGCGGCAAGACCCCGCGCAAAGGCCGTATTCTTCGACCGGGACGGCACGCTGAATCGGGATGTGGACTACCTGCACCGGGTGGAGGACTTCGAGTGGATGCCTGAGGCAAAGGAAGCCATCCGCTACGCAAAGGAGCAGGGATATCTCGCCATCGTCGTGACGAACCAGAGTGGCGTGGCGCGGGGCTACTACCCGGAGGAGGACGTGCGCAGGGTCTACGACTGGATGAATGGGGAGCTGGCAAAAATCGGCACACAACTCGACGGTCTCTACTACTGCCCCCATCTCCCCGGCGCCCCCATCGCCGCCTACGACCGGAACTGCGACTGCCGCAAACCGAAGACAGGCCTCGTGGACGCTGCTGTCCGGGACCATGCCATTGACCGCAGCGCTTCCTATCTCGTGGGCGACAGCGAAAGGGATATTGTCTGCGCCAAAGCCGCCGGCCTCACCGGCATCCCCTACAAGGGCGGCAGCCTGCTGGACTGCCTGAAACGAGCCTTGGAGGAAAGCAGAGCATAGCAAGCAGAAAGGAGGAGATTCCATGGGCATCTATCTGAATCCTGGCCCACAGCGGCTCAAGATGGCGCGGGCCTCGAAGATCTATGTGGACAAGTCCGAGATTATCGCAGAGCTCAATGAAGTCATCGCCACGGAAAACCGTTTCGTCTGCGTCAGCCGTCCCCGGCGGTTTGGCAAGTCCATGGCCGTTGCCATGATTGGGGCCTACTATGACCGCACGGTGGAGGCCTCCAGCTTCGACGGGCTGAAGATAGCAGGGGACTCCTCCTTTCCCGTGCATCAGGGCCAGTATGATGTGCTGCGCATCAATATGCAGGAATTTCTCAGCCGGGCGAAGAGCATGGAGGAGATGCTGGCGCGACTGACGAAGAAAATCGGCGTGGATTTGAAGCGGGCCTATCCGGATACGGAGTTTTTTGATGAAAACAGCCTTTCGGATATGCTGGAGGATGTCTATGGAGAGACAGGGCGGCTCTTCGTGGTGCTCATTGACGAGTGGGACTGCATTTTCCGGGAGTACAAGGAGGCCGAGGCGGAGCAGCGGCAGTATCTGGACTTCCTGCGGGATCTCTTGAAGGATAAGGAATACATCGCCCTGGCCTATATGACGGGAATCCTGCCCATCAAGAAATACGGCACCCACTCGGCCCTCAATATGTTCACGGAGTACTCCATGGAGAGCCCCGGTAGCTTTGCTCCCTATGTGGGCTTCACGGAGGAGGAGGTACGTGCGCTCTGCGAGGCGAACGACATGAGCTTCTCCGAGTGCCGGGCTTGGTACGACGGCTACCGGCTCAAGGGCGTTGGCAGCGTCTACAGCCCCCGCAGCGTCGTCCAGGCCATGATGAGCCATGAGTTCGGCAGCTACTGGACGAAGACGGAGACCTACGAGGCCCTGAAGATCTACATCGATATGAATTTTGATGGGCTCAGCGACACGGTGGCAAGGCTCATGGGCGGCGAGCGCGTCCCCATTGATACCCAGACCTTCCAGAACGATATGACCACCTTCCACGGGGCGGATGACGTGCTGACGCTGCTCATCCATCTGGGCTACCTCATGTACGACCAGGATAAAAGTGAGGTCGCCATCCCCAATAACGAGATTCTCGGTGAATACGTGACAGCCACGAAGCGCGGCGAAAGGTGGGACCTCGTGCGCAGAGCCCTTGAGGAGTCCGATGCGCTCCTAGGCGCAATCCTCGCAGGCGACGAGGCCCGCGTCGCAGAGGGCCTGGAGCGGGCCCATCTGGAGACGAGCCACATCAAGTACAACGACGAAAACGCCCTCTCCTGCACCCTGTCCCTGGCCCTCTACACCGCAAGGAAGCACTACAATGTCATCCGGGAGCTTCCCACAGGCAAAGGCTTCGCCGATCTCGTCTTCCTCCCGCGACCCATGCACGGCCCTAGGCCTGCCATCCTCGCCGAGCTCAAATGGGACGAAAGCGCAGAGACGGCCATTCGGCAGATAAAGGAAAAGAAATACCTCGAAGCCCTGAAAGACTATGCCGGCGAAGTCATCCTCGCAGGCATCTGCTACAACAAAAAGACCCGGGTGCACACCTGCCGGATTGAGAAGGTCATGCTTTGAATTTTGTTTATCGCATAGTGCACAGGCGTGGTATGATAAAGGTGAAAACAGTATTCCTGCACGAAATCGGAAATGTTGTAAGTTTAGAGGAAAGGGAGACGCTTTGAAAACGTATCGTAACATCCTCGTCAATGCACTGGTGAACCTCGGCGATGTCGTGCTGACGACGAGCGCCATTGCGCTCCTTCGGCGGGCGTACCCGGAGGCCCGTATCACCATGCTTGTGCGGCCTGTGGTGCGGGAGGCGGTGGAGGATAATCCGCTCATCGATGAGGTCATCCTCTTTGACTACAAGCATGGGAAGGGCACCTTTTCTGCCATGCGCGACATGGTTCGAGAGCTACGGTCCCGTCACTTCGACCTCTCCCTTTCCTTCGACCGGAAGCTCCGACCGGCCCTCCTGGCCTTCCTTGCCCGCATCCCAGAGCGGGTGGGTCCCAGCCGGGTCTTCTCTCCGAAGCCCAGCCGGGTGACCTGGCTCTACACGAAGACCATCCCCATCACCCACGACCTGGACAAGACCCTCCAGGCGGAGACGTATCAGGCCATCGTGCGGGGGCTCACGGGCCTTGAGGATCACGCGGTGCCGGTTTTCCCCGCGTCCCTGCCGGAAAATGAACGGAAGGCGGAGGAGCTCCTCGCAAAGCTTCCGAAGGCGGATAAAATCATCGGCCTCTGCGTCAAGGGGACCTTCCCCCTCAAGACCTGGCCAAAGGAATACTTTGCCGAGACGGTGCAAAGCCTCGCAAAGGCCCACGATGCCGTATTCTACATCATCGGCGCCCCGGGAGACAGGCCCTACGCCGACGAGGTCATGGAGGCGATGGGGAAGGATGTCCGCGTGGAAAACTTCTGCGGCGAGACGAGGCTTCGTGACCTTCCGGCGCTTCTCAAGAGAAGCGACCTCTTCCTGACGGTGGACACGGGCGCGACCCACATTGCCGCCACCACGGGCATCCCCATGGTGGTGCTCTACGGCTGCACCCCCGTGGCCCGCTGGAAGCCCATCAATGAACACGCCATCGCCCTCTCCTCAAAGGAGCCCTGCTGCCCCTGCACCTACCGAGCCGAGGAATGCCCCTCAAATCCAAAGCCCAACTGCCTGTATCACATCACGCCAAGGGAAGCCCTCGAGGCGGTGGAAAAGCTCCTGCACTAGGGAGAATAGGAAGGATATGCCATGGAACTGACGGAGAAGGAGCTGGAACATCAGAAGGACCTGGAGCGGATCAAGAGGCTTCGGCTTATGGACGATGAGATGATGAAATTCTGCTTCGATGGAAATATCCCGGCGGTAGAATTCACGTTGCGGATTATCCTTGTCCACCCGGATCTCATCGTCAAGAGCGTCGTCAGCGAGGAAGAGGTGTCGAACCTCTACGGGCGAAGCGTCCGCTTCGACGTGCACGCTGTGGACAGCACCGGACGCGAGTACGACATCGAAATCCAGCGGGCTGACAAGGGAGCTGGCGCAAAGCGGGCAAGATTCAACAGTGCCTTGCTGGATCTGCATGGTTTAAGGCCTGGGCAGGATCATGAAGCCCTTCGGGACAGCTACGTGATCTTCATCACGGAGAATGATGTGCTCGGAAAGGGCTATCCCGTTTATCACATTGAGCGCACCATACAGGAAGACGGAGATACCTTTCAGGATGGAAGCCACATCATCTATGTCAATGGGGAGTATGAGGGTGAAGACCCTATTGGTGCCTTGATGTCCGACTTCCGCCAGTCAGACCCGAAGAAGATGCACGAAGGACCGTTAAAGGAAATCGTGGATTATACGAAGAACACAGAAAAAGGAGTGAGCAGTATGTGCAGGGAACTCGAAGAAATGCGTAAAGAAGCCATAGAGAAGGGACGAGAAGAAGGCGCACTTGCAATGCTGAAATCTCTCGTTAAGCGAGGTGCACTTCCCATTGCGGATGCTGCCAAAGAACTGGGAGTCAACGAGGAGACTTTTCGGAAGATGGCAATGCTATAACATAGTGAATGATGCAATGCAAACTCCGCCAGACAGACCCGACAAAGATACATAAGAGTCCGTTGAAGGACATTGTGAACTATACAAAGAATACGGAAAAGGGAGTGAGCAGCATGTGCAGGGAACTCGAGGAGATGCGCATAGAAACAGCGGAAAAAGCAGAAAAAAAGGCGCGTGAAGAGGAACGTTTTACCATTATTCGTTCCGTAATGAAGTCACTTAACGTCACAGCAGAGAAGGCGATGGACGTAATTGGCATCGACCCATCCCAGAGGGCCCATTATCTTGCCATGCTGTGAGTATACTCCTTACAAGCCGTGGAAAATTTCAACTGCAGAGAGGAAAAGGGCTATATGGTTTCTGTGATTATGCCGGCCTATAATGTGGGGGCGGTGATTGGGCGATCCATTCAGTCGGTATTGGAGCAGGACTATCAGGATTTGGAGCTCCTAGTTATCGATGACGGCTCCATGGATGATACGGCCTCTGCTACCCGCGACCTCATGGCAAAGGATGGGCGCATCCGGCTTCTCCAGCAGGAAAACGGCGGAGTCTCTGCGGCGCGAAATGCCGGCCTTGCGGCGGCGAAGGGGGACTTCATCAGCTTTCTCGATGGGGACGACCTCTGGGAGAAGGACACGCTCTCTCGCCTCATGGCACGGCAACGGGAAACGGGGACGGACTTCGTCTATGGCAGGACGGAGGAGATCTTTCCGGATGGCCGGCACGAGCGCATCGGAGGCGATGCGAAGGAAGGCTACGTGGAGGACTTCATCCATCGCGGTGTGGAGCTGCGCCTTCCCTTTCACATCAGCGCGATGCTCGTTCGGTCGGAGGTCATCCGGCGGGAGGGGCTTCGCTTCCCCTTGGGCGTCCCCATCTCGGAGGACACCTGCTTTTTTATAGAGCTCCTTTGCGTGGCGCGGGCCACGGCACTCGATGAGAACGTGAGCCACTACATGCGCCGGGAGGGTAGCGCGACGGATGCCCGTGCCTGGGACCCCGCGGACTGGACCTGGCAGGCGGATATCTACGACCTGGTCCGTCCCTTTGTGGAGGCCCATCGACCGGAGGCGGCAGGGGCGCTTGCCTATGTGCAGGCATACCTTCACTATCGCTTTGTCCTTCGGACGCTACGCCACGGCTTTTTGCAGAAGGCGCAGGAGACCATCGACCGGCGGCGGGAGCGCCTTCGCAGCTTCTCTGAGGGGAAGGGGAAGTGGCGCGACCGCATGAAGTGCAAGGCATTCCTTGCCTTTTCAGAGCATCCCCGCATCTTGAAGGCCATCGCATCGCTTTGAGAAAGGATTCGGATATGAACATCATGGTAGTAAAGCAGGGCGGTATCGGCGACGTGCTTCTCGTCACGCCGGTCCTGAAATGGCTCAAGGAGCACTATGCTCCCTGCCATCTCACGCTCATGGTGTTCCCCAATGCGGTGGATCTCGTGGAGGGACTTCCCTTCGTGGATGAGGTCTTTTCCTACGACAAGAAGAAGCAGGGGTTCCTCCCGCTCTGGCGGAAATTTCGCGGGAAGGACATGGCCCTTTTCTTCGACCTCTCCTATCGCCCGGCCCTGGCGGCGGCCTTCGCCCGGGTCCCCATCCGCATGGGCCTTCGTCACAAGCGGGGCTTTTGGCTGACCCATCCGATAGAGTGGCGGGAGTCCATGGACTCCACCTACGAGCCCTATGTCTTCGGGGAAATGCTGGAGGAATCCCTAGGCCTCTCCATTCCGCGGGAGGCTCTTTCCACCCTCTATGTGTCCCCTGCCATTGATGGGGCGGCAAAAAACCTTCGGGAAAAGCTTCGCGGGGCAGGCCTCACGGAGGGAGAGAGCTATTTCGCCTCCTCTCCAGTGACAGCCTTCTTCCTGAAAAATTGGCCCATCGACCGATGGGAAGCCCTGTACCAGCGCCTTTATGAGACCTATGGCATCAAGACGGCCGTCTTTGGCACGGGAGAGCATCCTGCCCTCTCTGGAGAGGGCATCCTCGACCTATGGGGAAAACTCACCCTGCGGGAGGTGGGGGCCCTCATCAAGGGGGCACGGCTCCTCGTCAATGGGGACAGCATGCCCATCCATCTCGCCGCCGCCACAGGGACGCCCTGCATCATCCTGCAGGGCTTCAGCGACCCGGAGAGATGGCGGCCCCGAAGGGATGCGGTAAATGTCCGGGCAGGTCTGCCCTGCAGCCCCTGTGACGGCTACCATGGCACCACTTGTCAGTATCCTCGCTGCATGGATGCAATTTCCGTGGAGCAGGCTGCAGCTGCCTGCTCCAAGATGCTTTCCGCTACGGAAGGGAGAGGAAAATGAATCGCTACTTGGAATATGTCTACCTTGCCCTGGCACGGCAGAAGGCAAAACGGATACGCAGGGCAGAAGGGGATGGCATCCTCATCATCTGCCGCCATCCTCTGGGGGACACGGTGACGGAGCTCCCCCTTATCCGAGGCCTGAAGGAGACCTTTCCCCATCGGAGGCTTGTGGTGGTCTGTAGCAAGCTGAATTACAATATGCTGGAGGCTTCTCCTTGCATCGACAAGCTTTTCCTATACGATGATCGGGCGGAGAAGCACTACTTCAAAGCGAATCTGAAACGCACCTTCGCTTTTGCCAAGGAGCATCTGTGGCAGGAGGGCATCACCCTCGCCATTGCCCCCTCCACCTGCATGCCTGCCCTTATCGATGCCCAGCTCGCCCTGTTTTCGGGAGCAGCGGAGCGCATCACCTACCCGGAAGAGCTTAATGAGGGACTCCATCGCGAATACATGGGCAGCTATGATGCCTGCTTTACAAAGGTGCTCCCGGATCCCGGCCTCATCCACGAGGTGGAGGCAAATCTCGCCATCTTGAAAACTCTCGGAGGTGACGCGTCGAATAAGGAAGTGCCCCTCTGGATCACGGAGGAGGATAGGGCGCGGGCCGAGGAACTCTTCCAGGAGCTGCCGAAGGGGGATGTCCGCTACATTGCGGTCAATATGAGCACGAGCATTCGCTCCAAGGACTGGCCGGTGGAGCGGTATATTTCCGTATGCAAAAGGCTGCAGGAGCGGTACAAGGTGGCCTACCTTCTCATCGGGGCAGGCGACACGGCAGCGGCCTACGCCAAGACCTTTCTGGAGAGCATCCCCGCGGCCAATTTTGTGAATCGGACGACCGTGCGGGAGCTCATCGCGGTTTTGATAAAATGTGATTTTTATCTTGGCGGCGACACGGGCCCCATGCACATGGCGGCAGCCTATGGCTTGCGGGGCGTCACCATCTACAAGGTGGCCGGCGATATCCAAAGCAGGCCGGAGGATGGGACAACCCGCCTCTATCCCTGGGGAAGGCGCATTGCCTTCCTGCAGCCGGAGCATGCCCTGCCTGGCTGCGAAAAGGGCTGCTTTTATGATGAGCCCCACTGCATCCTGCAGGTATCGGAGGATGCCTTCTTTGAGGCGATGTGCAAGCAGCTGGAGGACTCGCAATGAAAAAGCTTCCCCTTGTATCCGTTATCGTACCCGTATATCGTGTGGAGAAGTATCTCGATCAATGTGTTTCTTCCATTGTATCCCAGACCTATTCCAATCTCGAAATTATTCTCATTGATGATGGATCTCCCGATGCCTGCGGGAAGATCTGCGATGCTTGGGCCGACAGGGACGAGCGGATACAGGTCATTCATCAGGAAAATAGAGGACAGAGTGCTGCGCGAAATGTAGGCCTTGATGTGGCAACGGGAGGGTATATTTCCTTTGTGGACAGTGATGACTGGATTGCCGCAGACTATATTTTGCATATGGTACAGGAGTGCAGGGATGGCTTTGCACAAATATGTATCTGCGACCATTCCATTACGGGCGATATGCATTTGGATGTCCATGGGGGGGAGACGTATATACAATCTAGAGAAGAATTCACTTCGGGGAAGGAGCTCCTGCATGGTCATCCAGAATTTCTCTTTGCTGGCAGGGTTATTGGCGCCTTGTATGCAAAGGCTCTGATAGAGGGGGATGGAATCCGGTTTCCAGTCGGAAGGATTCATGAGGATGTATTCGTGCTTTTTCAGTTGCTTTATCCTGCACAGGGAATCATCTTCCTGCCTGAGCAGCTATACTATTACAGGCAGCAACTCGAGAGCACGACTCATACCCTCGGGGCAAAGAGCATGATAGACCGGACGGAGCTGCAAATCTTTCGTATGGACTATATGTGGGATAAGGAAGTGGAGTTTTATCATCGGGTGGAGCTGGCGGCCTATCAATTTTATTTTGGAATCTCCAAGAGGCAGGATAAAGTGTCGCAGGATTGTGGGGAAAGATTGTATGCTTACCTTGTGACGCACTCGAAGGGACTCTTGTCAAATCCCTATGCGTCCCACGTGGAGAAACGGCGATATTTTCTTCGTTTTGTATTGCGCCCGTTTCTCCGCCGAATGAAAGAAAAATTCCTTTAAAACGGGAATACCATCTGAAAGGAGGCTTTATGAAGGTTCTCGTTTGCACGGCACCGCGCCATGCACAGATTTTCCCCTTCGGGCGGGAGCTGGAGCACCTTGGAGCGGAGGCCGCCTTTTTCTATACGCCAGCCTATGGGGATGGCGCATCCTTTTTCGCCCGACGGCTTCAGAAGCTTGGCCTGGGGAATGGGGAGGCGAGCTACTGGAGGAGGCTTCGGAAGGAGCTTTTCCAGCGGACGGAGGCAGAGCGGCCGGATGTCGTGCTCTTCCTCAACACGGTGGATCAGATGCTGCCCCAGGAGGAGCTTCGTCGCTATCATGCTCTCCTGCAGCAGCAGGGCGCGAAGTTTTTTCTATGGCTCGTGGATCCTGTATATGGTCGGGAGGAGCTTCTCCCTACCCTTCGCCAGTATGATCGGGTATTTTCCTACGAGGAGCGGGATGCTTCCTGGCTATCGGGGCTCGGGCTCCCCACTTCTTTCCTGCCTCTGGGCTATGGCGCAGATTATGGGACGGTCGCGGCCAGGGAGCGGGATATCGATGTGCTTTTCGTGGGGACGCCCTATAGGAGCCGTCTGCCTCTCCTGGAGGCGATTGCACGGGTGGGACGGGCAGAGGGCTGGAAGCTGCGATTCTGTGGGCCCTTTTATCCTGCGGGCAATATCTGGAAGCGCCTCGTATTCTCCCTGCGCCATGGGGCTCTATCGTGCCTTGTGGAAAACGGCACATTCTCCCCGGCGGAAATCGCCGCACTCTATGCCCGGGCAAAGATCTGCCTGAACATCCATGGGAACGGCAGCACCGGGCTGAACCCGCGCTCCTATGAGATACTCGGGGCAGGATCTTTTCTGCTGGTGGACGAGCGGGAGAGCTACGATTGCTTTGTGCCGGGAGAGGATTTCGATGTATATCGCTCGCCAGAGGAGCTGGTGGAGAAAGTCCGCTATTATCTGGCACATCCCGAGGAACGGGAGAAAATACAGCAGCAAGGACACGCAAGTGCGGAGGGGCGCTCTCTCCTGGAGAGCCTGCGTCGCTTGCTCGCCCTTGCGGGGAAGGCTGCCCCAAAGGGGCGTGAGGATGCCCTTTCCGCAGGAGAAAGCGATTCTTGACGCAGAGCGGACTTCGGCTGTACAATGCTCATGATAGAGTGGACGATGCGAGGTTTTCGCACAGAGGAAATACAAGGAGGATGCTTGTTTTATGAATCGTGAAAAATGGGTGGCGTATCTGGATAAGGCGGTATTCGTACTCCTATGCGCCTTTGCCCTCGGCGGCGTCGTGTCGGATATGTGGGTGCGCAACTGCATCCGCATCCTGCTGCCGCTGGCTGGCCTTCGCATCCTGCTGCAGCCATCCATCCTCCGCAAGTGCCTGGAGCTTCGGGGCTTCTTCATCGCCTTCCTCGTGTGGGCAGTCATCGTCGTGCTCAATGCCTATTTTGTCGGTGTTCCCGCTACGCTATATGAGAGGTACACCTACTCCATGAGCTACTCTGTCCTGCTCATCCCTGCCATTGTCTGCTGTGTGCATTCCCGCAGGCAGCTGCAGACCCTCATCGCCTGTGCAGCCCTTTCCGTGCTGGCAATGGACTTCTATCTCATATACCAGTACATCCACGGCAACGTGCGCCCCGTGACCTGGGGCGGGCAGCATCCGCTGATCACGGCCTGCTTCTTTGTGACGCTGCTGCCTGTTTTCTTATACCAGGCCTTGGAAGCCCAGGGGAAGCGTCTGCGCTATGCCTATGGGGCCCTTTCCCTGCTGAGCCTCGTGTCCTTCTTTCTGACGAATACCCGGGGGGCCTGGATCGCCCTTGCCCCGGTGCTCGTCGTCATCATTTGGACAGCAATCCGCAGCCTGCGGACAAGACTTGCTATACTTGGCGGCGTGCTACTTCTGGGCATCGCCCTCATGCTAGCGATTCCTTCTCTGGGAAGCCGGGTGGCGACGGTCGGGGATTCCCATGAGAACTCCCAGTATACCCGCTTCCTCTATTATCAGAGCTCCCTCCACATGTTCGAGGACTACCCCCTTACCGGGGTCGGCATAGGGAATTGGGGCAGGGCATACGTGGGAGTCTACCACCTGCCCCAGGCCCCGGATCTGGAGACAAGGCACTCCCACAGCAATTATCTCCACATCCTGGCAGAGATGGGCATCACGGGCTTTGCAGCTTTTATCGCAGCCTGCGGCTTTCTCCTGGCCTTTGCCTGGAAGCGGCGCCATACGGTCTACGGAAGGATGCTGGTGGCCTCGGCTGTCGGCATGTACCTTTACGGCCTGACGGACTACACCGTGGCCTCCGCCACGGCCATGCGCCTCTTCTGGTTCACGGCCGGCATCACCATGGCAGGGGCTCTCCTGGCAGAAAAGGAAAAATCCCCAGGGCTTGAGTAGATGAGGGTGGAATTTATGGAAAAGCTGCTGTCGGTCATCGTGCCGGTCTACAATGTGGAGAACTATCTGCGGGAGTGTATCGAGTCCCTTCAGAAGCAGACGTATCGGAATCTCGAGATCCTCTTGATTGACGATGGCTCGACCGATAGCAGCGGACAGATTTGTGACGAGTATGCGAAGGATGACAAGAGGATTCGCGTTTTTCATGTGGAAAACGGCGGCGTGAGCCGTGCGCGGAATATCGGCCTCAATGCCATGCAGGGGAAGTATATGGCCCTGGTGGATTCGGACGACTACGTATTGGCGGACTGTTTTTCTGATGTAATCCGCGTCCTGGAGGAGCATGATCTGGATTTCTGCGGCTATGGCTCCTTCCGTAAGGGTGAGGGCGGCACGGGGACGGGCAATGTGTCCCTAAGCCTGGAGGAGGATCATGACAAGCGTCTGGCGGATTGCCTCGCCCATGAGGGGGCCTTTGCCTGGGGCTGCGTGGTGCGAGCGGCTCTCTGGGAGGGCATCCGCTATCCCGAGGGGCGGATATTCGAGGATAGTGTCATTGCCTACCAGATGTGGGACAAGATACAGCGCGCAGGGGGGATTGACCGGGCCTATTACTTCTATCGGAAGAATCCCGGCGGGATATGCTCCTCCTCGGTATTCAAGCCGAAGGCAAGGTATGACTTCATACTGGCAGGGGTGGACCGGCTGGCCTACGCGGAGAAGAAGGGCATGAGCGTCCCGGAGGCCAGGGCCAGCCTCATCAAGGCGGTGCTGTCCTTCTTTACCTCCTGGTATGGCATGGGGAGGAAGGAGAAGGGCCTTTATGAAAAGGGGGCAGAGATTCTCCGAAGGGAGGAGGCTCTGCCCTACGACGCGAGCTTCCTCAACACCAAATACAAGCTCTTCCTATGGAGCTTCAACCACTGCCCGGCTCTCCACCACATCGGAGGCCTCCTCTCCGTTAAGGCCCAGGATCTAAAAGCCACCCTCCAGCGGCTTTTCGCATGAGCCTCGGCGGAGGCATAGTACGAATAATAACCGCAGATAGAGGACCCGTTAGGAGGTGCAGAGATGACGGCTTTTGTTTTTGGGGAAGAGACGGAGCGAGTGGAGTTCAAGAAGTCCACGAGCGAGCTCAAGGAGGCGGTCATTTCCATCGCCGCCATGCTCAACAAGCACGGGTCGGGCGACCTCTACTTTGGTGTGCGCAATAATGGTGAGGTCATCGGGCAGGAAATCACGGACCGGACGCTCCGGGAGGTGAGCCAGGCCATTCGCGCCAATATCAAGCCGATTATTTATCCGGAAATCGAAAAGGAAGCCATCGGCGACCGCTTCGTCGTCCATGTCCACGTCAAGGGGTATGCCCAGCCCTATCTGGCCTATGACAGGCCCCGTATCCGCGTGGCGGACGAGGATGTCATGATGGACCAGGCGACGTATGAGCGGATGTTGCGCCTTCGGGACGATGCGGGGAAATCCTGGGAAAACCGTCTATCCGACTACACCGTGCAGGATATTGACAAGGAGGCTTTTCGCCGTTTTTTAAAGCGGGCGAAGGATGAAAACCGTATTGCGCTGGAAAGCAGCACGCCGGATATCGTTCTTCGCAAGCTGGAGCTTCTGGATGGAGCT
This sequence comes from uncultured Mitsuokella sp., assembly GCA_945877355.1. GTDB lineage: Bacteria > Bacillota > Negativicutes > Selenomonadales > Selenomonadaceae > AWVT01. The sequence continues at coordinate 13,055 of CAMCRT010000001.1, forward strand.
ACGCTTCTCAATGCGGGGGCGGCGCTTTTTGTTGATTCCTCCATCAATGAGCTGCAGATGGCAAAGTTTGCCTCAGATGAACGGTTGACGATTACGGATCTTCGTCGCTATACAGGCTCCATTTTCACACTTCTTCAGCGGGCAGAAGAGTATTTGGTTGACGCGATGGATTGGCGTGCTGTGTTCAATGGCAGCATGAGACGCATCGAGCTGCCGGAAATTCCTGTGGATGCTTTGCGAGAGGCTCTTGTCAACGCCTTCGCCCATCGGGAGATCGAGTCGGGGCAGAGCGTGGATGTTGCGATTCTCCGGAGCAGGATTGAGATATACAGCCCAGGGAAATTCCCATCAGACTTGACCCCGGAAATGTTTATCGAACGGAATGAAAAACCCATACGGCGCAATCCGAGAATTGCCCGGATTCTCTACTGTTCGCACGACATGGAAGGCTTTGCAACGGGGCTGAAGCGCATTCAGCAGTTATGTGATGAGGCAGGGTGTAAAGTAGAATATCGCAAGGAAGCCTATGGCTTTACGGTGGTGTTTCATCGAAGCCCCCCGAAGGGTATTTCCCAAGTTACCCCTCAAGTAGATGCTTCCTTTATGATAAAGGGTGAAAAAATACTCCAAGGAGAAGGGAATACCCCCCAAGTGACCCCCCAAGTGACCCCCCAAGTGACCCCCCCAGTCGAGGTACCCAAAAATCTGACGGAGAAAGAAGAACGACTTTTGGAATTCTGCACGACACCGCGTTCTGTCCAGGAAATGATGGATTTTTTGGAGCTATCGGATCGGAAGCATTTTCGGAAGCGTTATCTCTCTTTGCTGCTAGGACGTGGCCTCTTGCGCATGACGAATCCGGAGGCCCCACGTAGCAGCTTGCAACGATATGTAATTGTCGGGAAAGCTGAGGCGTAGCCATGCGGATTGCGATTTTTGAGAATATCATGACCCCGGGGGGCCATGAGGTGGATTTTGACCGGATTCTTGTGGAGGAGCTTCGCGCCCTGGGCCATGAGGTAGTCTTCTATGTGCCGGAGGGGTTCCGCTTTGCCCTGGACTATGGGGCAGAGGTGCGCCGTCTGCCGGGGGCGGTGGTGTCCTACTCTGGCGTGACGGGGCTTCGGAAGCTTTTTCGTACGGTGCAGCGGGAGAAGCGGCGCATGGGGTGGTTCCGCGCCCTCTTTGAGGCGGCAGAGGCGGGGGATTTTGATGGGCTCATCGTGCCCACCTCCACCTATCGGTATCTCCGGGCCCTCTCCCACAGCGCCCTTCGCCGCTCGCCGGTGCCGGTGGTATTCATCCTTCACGGCATCAATCCGAAGGAGGCGCCGCGCTTCCTGAAGGCGGCGGACAGCCTCGCGTCTTTTCCCCGCATCCGGCCCACGGTGCTGACCCTCTCGGACTCCATCTTCGGGAAAAGGCGGGATACGGTGCGGCTCATCCCACCCCCCACCTTCGTGCCCCGGGATATCCCCTGGGAGCCGACGGACGGGACGGGAAACGACGTGCTGACCATCGGTTTTTTCGGCCAGTATCGGCGGGAAAAGCGGCTGGAGGATTTCCTCCAGGTCTATGTGTCCGGGAAGTATACCCCGCCCGTGCGGCTCCTGGTGCAGGGCTCCACCATGCACCCGGAGGACGCGGAGGACTTCGAGCGCATCATCGCGAAGTACCAGGGGACGGCTGGCATGACCTTCCTCCACCGGGGCCTCATCGGGGCCGAGTGGCAGGAGGCCATTGCTGGGGTGGATGCGCTGCTCCTTCCCTACTCCGCGCCCCGCTACCGCTACCATTGGGGCGGTATGCTCTTCACGGCCATCGGCTTCCAGAAGCCGGTCATCGCCAGCGACGACATGAATCCCGAGGTCTTCGCGTCCTACGAGATCGGGCGGCTTTTCGAGAGCGGCAATATGGGGGCGTTGAAGGAGTGCCTGGAGACCTTTATCAATACCTATGACGTGAAGCGGGAGACCTACGGGGAGGCACTCCGGCGGGCGGCGGAGGCGTACAGCCCCCAGGCCTTTGCCCGGCGCATCGCAGAAATCCTCTCGGAGTAGGTACCGGCTTCCTGCCGAGGGTAGGGTGTCTGGGGATTTTCGAGATGTTCACAAGCAGGAGAAATGAGGAGCTATGGCAAGCCTGTCGGTACTGATTTTAGCGAAGAACGAGGAAAAGAATATCGGAGCGGCCGTCGAGAGCGTCGCCTTTGCCGATGAGGTGGTGGTCATCGACGACTTCAGCACGGACGGCACGGCGGAGCTCAGCTGGAGCCTCGGGGCCCGGGTGGTCCAGCGGGCCCTCGCCGGGGACTGGGGCGCCCAGCAGACCTTTGCCATTGGAGAGGCGAGGGGGGACTGGGTGCTTTTCCTCGATGCGGATGAGCGGGTGTCGAAGGCCCTTGCGAAGCGGGTGCAGGACATCGTGGCGGCGGACGACCGCCGCTATGCCTACAAGAATGCCCGGCTGAACTATTTCTGGGGGCAGCCCCTGCGGCATGGAGGCTGGTTCCCGGACTATGTGGTGCGCCTTTTCCCAGCGGAGGGTACGAGCGTCACGGGCCTCGTCCATCCGGCTATCTGCCACCCCTACGAGGAGGTGCGGCTCCCCCGGGAGGCCTATATGATCCACTATCCCTACCGGGATTGGAATCATTACTTCTCGAAGCTGAATCTCTATACGACACTGGCGGCGGAGAAGATGCATGAGGCGGGGCGGGAGGCCCATTTGTGGGACTTCATCCTGCACCCCTTCTGGGCGAGCTTTCGCATGTATGTGCTCCGGGGCGGCTTCCTGGATGGGCGCATCGGCTTTGTGCTGGCGGTGTTCCATTATTTCTACACCATGGCGAAGTATGTGAAGCTCTACTATCTCGGCAAGGAAAATGAGCATGTGGGGGAGAAAGCATGATCGGGGAAATCCTCGCCCTTGGGCGAAAGATGTATGACACAGGGAACTGGCGGGAGTGCCATCGGCTCCTGACCTACTGGGGCCGCTGCCTCTGCCACGCGGGAGGCATGGGGGAGCTCTACCGTTTCTTCCAGCAGACAGAGGCCCGTCGGGAGATAATCGAGAAGAATCCCTATTTGCTGGAGCAGGCGACCCGGGCGTTTTTCTATGCGGGCTCTACCTTTGACGCACGAAAGAAGCTCATCGAGGAGCATATCGCCCTCACGGAGGAGCGGTTCCTCTCGGGAGAACTCGTGCGCTTTTGCACCTTTGATGCCCGCTATCCCATCTGGGAGCCCCAGGAAGCTTGGAATGGCTGGCACGCGGAGGTCACGTTTTCCAGCGGCCAGCGGAAGGAAGGGCTCTCCTCCGTCATTCTCTATCTGAATGGGCGGGAGCTCTACCAGATCATGTACTGGCTGGGGAGGGACAGGCAGGGGGAGGCGGCCCTCTTCATCGGCGCCATGCAGGGGCCGAATACGGAGAATGCAAAGGAGCTGGTGAAGGAGACGACGAAGCGCTCCCACCGCTATCGGACGAAGAACCTCATCCTCTACATGACGCAGGCGGTGGCCCGCTCCCTCGGCGTCCAGCACATCTACGCCGTCAGCAACAAGGGCTACTACGCCAACAATCATGTGCGCCGGGACAGAAAGCTCAAGACCGACTTCGGCACCTTCTGGGAGGAGGCGGGGGGCCACGTGACGGAGGACGACCGCTTCTATGAGCTGCCCCTGGTGGAGCCAAGAAAGACCATGGAGGAGGTCCCTACGCGAAAGCGCGCCGTCTATCGCCGGAGATTTGAATTTCTGGACGACGTGGACGCGCAGATCGCGGCGAATATGAAGCGGGTGCTGCGATAGGGGCTTGGTGGCGATACTTGCAAATAAGGCGGCTGCGGCCGTCTTTTTGCTTTTCCAGGCAATCCTGGGAAAGCATGGAGGGAAACGGGCCGGCTTTGTCGAATGTATAAACGTAGCATGGGAGGTGAGTGCATGCAGATTTTCGTGGATGCGGATTCCTGTCCGGTGGTGGCAGAGGTGGAGTCAGTGGCGAGCTGGCATGACGTGCCCGTGACGCTTCTTTGCGATACGAATCATGCGCTCACCTCCGACTACAGCAAGATCGTCGTCATCGGCGCGGGGGCGGATGCGGTGGACTTCGCCCTTGTGACCCGCTGCGAGGCAGGCGATATCGTCATCACCCAGGACTACGGCCTCGCCGCCATGGCGGTCGCCCGGGGCGCCCGCGTCCTCCATCCCGATGGCTGGCTCTACACGGAGGAAAATATCGATGGCCTCATACAGGGGCGTCACAGCAACTATAGAGCCCGCCACCTGCTCTATCGCCCCTTCTCCCAGGTGCCCCACAAGCGCACCCAGGAGGACGATGACAACTTTGCAGTGCGCCTCGACGAGCTCCTGTCGAAGGCGGAGGAAGGAGAGTGGACGGATGTGGATGAGGTGACACCGGGAAAGACAGTGGAAAGGGCAACGGAGGAGATCCCGGATCTGGGATACGGCCGCCCTCTGCCAAAGGCCGGGGAGGTCTGGCATCACTTCAAGGGAAAGCAGTACAAGATCATCGCCTGCCCCGTCATCCACACGGAGACGCGGGAGCTCTACTGCGTCTACCAGGCTCTCTACGGTGACTACGGCATCTTCTGCCGTCCTCTCGACATGTTCATGAGCGAGGTGGACCGAAAAAAGTACCCGGAGGCACAGCAGCGGTACCGCTTTGAAAGGCAGGAGGCGTAAGAGCAGACTTTTTTGATAGGAGTACAGATATTCTTTTTATAAAGAATTCTTTTACAACGAGCTGGCAGTGAAAAGACTTAAAAGCCAAGGAAAGATTCACACGATTGAATCTTTCCTTGGCTTTTTATGTAAAGTGTTAGGCGGTTTGTTTCGCTATGGTATCCATAATCTGTGCTCTTCTGATAGAGTATTTTGGTATTCGGCAGGTATTTGTGAGCAATTCATAAGATTCATATAAAAGATAAATTGCAATCAAAAATAAATAAATATATGACTTAAAACTTGCAATTACACTGTAGAGATGGTATACTATCACACAAAGAAGCAAAAATGATAAAAGTATGTCATAACGAGAAAGGAAAGGAGGAAAAGTTCTCGGATGATTGACTCGTAGGCAGATTGAAGGGGGAAGTTTGAATGCCACTCGTCATTTTAGCATGTGGAATCCTGTTATTGTTTTTCTTGATTGTAAAGGTCAGAATGAACAGCTTTATTTCATTGCTGCTCGTAGCTGGCGTGGTAGGCTATGCGGAAGGCCTTCCAATCGGACAAATCATTCCCGTCATTGAGAAAGGCTTGGGGGGAACTCTTGGAGGTCTTGCCATTGTTGTGTCCTTCGGTGCCATCCTCGGCAAGCTTATGGCGGAGAGCGGCGGTGCTCAGCGGATCGCGACGACACTTATCAATGTCTTTGGTCGCGAAAACGTGAAATGGGCAGTCTGCTTGACGGGCTTTATCGTCGGTATCGCACTCTTCTATGAAATTGGCTTTGTCCTTTTGATTCCGCTTGTCTTTACGATTGCAGCGGAGGCAAAGATTCCTCTGCTCAAGGTCGGAATTCCTATGGCGGCAGCTCTTTCTGTCACACATGGCTTTCTACCGCCTCATCCGGGCCCGACGGCGATTTCAGTCATTTATGGCGCAGATATCGGTCTGACTCTCGTCTATGGTGCAATCATCGCTGTTCCGACGGCCATTGTCGCAGGCCCGCTTTTTTATAATACTTGCAAGGGGCTGAACCCGGAGATTCCGCAGGGCTTGTACAATCCTCATGTTTTTGAGGATAATGAAATGCCGAGCTTCGGTATCAGCGTTTTCACGGCACTTGTCCCTGTATTCCTCATGGCCGCATCTGCTATTGCAAAGCTCACGCTTGCAAAGGAGTCTCAGGTTTTCCAGGTTCTGACGTTCCTTGGAACGCCTGATATGGCCCTTACGATATCCATTCTGATTGCATTTTATACCTTTGGCATTTCGCGTGGGAAGAGCATGCCGGAAATCATGAAGGTCGTTGAAGATGCAATCCTGGCTATCGCCATGATTCTTCTCATTGTCGGTGGTGGTGGTGCGCTGAAGCAGATTCTTATCGATAGCGGTGTCGGCCGTTATATCGGCGAGGTCGTTGGCGGATCGGATCTCTCGCCTCTTGTCCTTGCATGGGTCGTTGCAGCTGTCATTCGTATCGCTTGCGGTTCGGCGACGGTCGCTGCCCTTACGGCTGGTGGTATTGCGGCACCTATCGTTGCGGTTACAAATGTCAGCCCGGAGCTCATGGTGCTGGCAACTGGTGCAGGCAGTCTTATCATCAGTCCTCCAAATGATCCTGGATTCTGGCTTTTCAAGGAATTTTTTGGACTGACGATAAAGGAGACGGTCAGAACCTGGTGCGCACTGGAGACGATTATCTCAGTTATGGGTCTGGCAGGTGTGCTTATCCTGTCGAAAGTTTTTGGAGTATAAATGATTTTTCCATATCTCATAGTGTAGGCGCTTGATTCGAGATTTAGAGTGGCGCTATCTCTTCGGGAGGGAAAAAGATGGGATATCTTATTGGCGTCGATGTCGGGTCAACAAATTTCAAGGCAATCGCATGCAGCCCGGATGGAAAGGTCTTGACGGAGGCCAGACGTCCCGGTGTCACGGAATACAAGGATAATGGCTGGGCAGAGCTTGATCCATTGCGTTTGTGGCAAGGGGTTGCGGCTTGTATTCGCGAGGTCGTAGAGAATTTGCTGCAGGATAAATGCATAGGCGTAGGTGTTGCCAGCAATGGAGAAGACGCCTTTGTGGACGAAGTGGGCAACCCCGTACATTCGACGCTTCGCTGGTTTGATACAAGAACGACAGAAATTGCCGAGCAATGGAAAACCTTTGGCTTTGACAGGGTTTATGGCATTACAGGAATTCGGCCGAATCCAGTGGCGGGAATTACGAAGCTGCAGTGGATTCGAGAGAATGCTCCGGAAGCCTACGCAAAAGGGCGTTGGTGGATCAGCAATCAAGGCTTTGTCAGCATGCGCCTGACAGGGGTTGCAAAAACGAGCTGGTGTAATGCCTGCCGGACAATGGCCTTCGATTTGAAAAAACGGGATTGGTCCGATGAGATCCTTGAAGCTGCAGGCATTCCTCGCAAGCTCTTTCCCGAAGCTGTGCGGTCGGGGGATTTGATCGGGCATGTGACGGAAATGGCGGCGGGGGAGACGGCTCTTCCGGTAGGTACCCCTGTATATGCAGGCGGTATTGATTATGCCTGTGGCACATTTGCAACCGGTATAATCAAGAGTGGACAGCTGCTGGACTCCACCGGTACGAGCGAGCAGATTGTCGCGATTGTAGATGAACCCCAGAGTAATCCGCGCTATATGGAGGACAATTTCACGTCTGTATCTTATGTCGTAAATGACAAATATTATATGATGGGACAGATTATTTCCTCAGGCGGGGTGTTTGAATGGTTCAAGAATACGTTCTCGAATGCAACATTCGATGAGCTCTGCGCAGAGGCTGCGAAGATGCCAATTGGCAGCCATGGGGTCATGATGTTGCCGTATTTCTCAGGTCGGTATACCCTCGGAAATGATTCTGCAGCACGTGGAGCATTCGTGGGCTTGACGCGCAACGCAGTTCGCGGTGATTTCGTACGGGCACTCCTGGAGGGGCTATGCTTCGAGATGAAATCCATTATTGACCGTATGCAGACGATATCAGGGCATGCAATCCAATCCATTTATGCAATCGGAGGAGCGGCAAGGAGTCCTGTATGGCTGCAAATGAAGGCTGATGTCTCAGGCCTGCGTGTTCATGCACGTAATGTCCACGAGGCTGCAGCTTTTGGAGCAGCCATGCTGGCAGGGCTTGGAGCTGGCATATACAGCAGTCCGGAGGATGCTGTCGAGAAAGTGGCGAAGCATATCCCGGAAACCATATATGAGCCGGATGCCGAGCGGCACGGAGTATATCAAAAGATATATGAGCGCCTGTATGAGCATCTTTATCCGGAGCTGCGGGCAGTCAATCAGTCGATAACCGCACTGCAGAGAGAGCTCGCTTGATGAGACAGGAATAGGGGGAGGCAAGGACATGAAGTATGAAGTGATGATTACCGCAATCGGTGACTTTGTATTCCAATACATGAAGACACGAGATTCTTTGATTATCTTTGACAAGGATGTACCATATCACTATATGAACATGGTCATATCGCATACAAAGGGGGAAGTCAAGGGGGATATTGTGCCGGGGGATACACTCCTGCTTGCTGATCGTGAATACCAGGTCACGGCTGTGGGCGAGGAAGCCATGAAGAACCTCCGGGAGCATGGTCATGTGACACTCGTGTTTAATGGGAAAGATACGGCAGAGCAGCCGGGGCAGATCATGCTGTCCGGAGGGCATGCACCGCGTCTGATGGTTGGCGATACGATTCGATTTGAATAAATCTTAGGATTTATATTTTTATAGGAGGAATTATTATGAAAATTTTGGTCATCGGAGATCCACTTCTCCCATCTGCACGCTTAAAGGAAGCTGTCGTTTCTGTTCTCGGGAACAAGGAAGAGGTCTTTTGTGTCGACTGGAAGCCGGCGAGTGATGAAGAGTTCTGGAATCTCCGTAGCCTCGTAGAAAAAAATGGCCCTTCTGCAGGCAAGCCACCAAAAGAAATCTTCGATTATGTCGGCGATGTGGACATGGTCATCACCCAGCACACACCGCTGAATAAGGAGATTATCGAAGCCGCAAAGAAGTGCTCTGTTATCGGTGTCTGCCGTGCAGGCCTTGAAAATGTAGATATCGACGCAGCGACTAAGATGGGAATTGCCGTCAGCCGCACGATGGGCCGCAATGCCCATGCGGTCTCCGATTATACAGTCGGCATGATGCTTGCTGAGATGCGCAATATCGCCCGTAGCCATGCAGAGCTCCGGAAAGGAAATTGGAAGAAGCAGTATGCAAATGCGGCCTTTGTCGGGGACATGTATGAAAAGACAGTTGGCCTCATCGGCTTTGGATATATTGGCAGCCTTGTCGCAAAGAAGCTGTCAGGCTTTGAGGTGAATCTGCTCGTATATGATCCGTTTGCCAAGAAGGAGGATATCGAGGCAGCAGGCGGGAAGTCCGTATCCATGGAAGAGCTTTGCCGTGAATCGGATATCATCAGCATGCACGCCCGCCTTTCGGAAGAGACACAGGGCCTCTTGGGCGAAAAGGAAATTGCGCTGATGAAGCCGACAGCTTATGTCATCAACACAGCTCGCGCAGGCCTTATCGATGAGAAGGCACTGATTCGCGCCCTCGAGGAGCATCGCATCGGCGGAGCGGGGCTTGATGTATATTGGATTGAGCCGCCCCCGGCAGATCACCCGCTCATGACCCTTGATAATGTGACAATCACGCCGCATCTTGCAGGCTCGACGAAGGATGCGTTTAACCGTACGCCGTATTTGCTGCTCAAGGAGCTCAAGCGCGTGGCGGCAGAGGGAAATCCGCGCTGGATTGTCAATGCAAAGGATGTTTCAATCGACTATAAGAAGTTCTTCTGAGTGTAGTGCCTGAAACTGGCAGATGCGAGGGTTCTGTAATAGAAAGGAAGGCGTTCTTATGAGGGCGGCCATATATAAAGGCATCGAACAGATTGAAGTGGAGGACATTGAGAAGCCGCAGGCAGGAGCAGGAGAGCTCCTGGTCAAGGTGAAGGCCTGTGCAATCTGTGGCGGCGATCTACGGACTTATCGTTTTGGGCATAAGGCTATCAAGCCCCCTATTGTGCTCGGACACGAGATTGCTGGTGTAATCGAAGAGGTCGGGGAAGGGATTTCCCGCTATAAAGTGGGGGACAGGGTCATTGTCGCGCCAGGAATTGGCTGCGGGGAATGCTCGTACTGCCTTTCCGGACACCAAAATCTTTGCTACCATCGCAAGACGATTGCGCATCACTATGATGGTGGTTTTGCCGAGTACATCAAGATTCCTGCAAATGCGGTACGAGCAGGCAATGTCAATTTCATTCCGGATGAAGTCGATTATCTGTCAGCCTCTCTGGCAGAGCCGCTTGCTTGCGTCATCAATGGGCAGGAGGCACTTGATATCAAGCTGGGCAATACGGTAGCAGTTATTGGAGCTGGGCCGATTGGCCTGATGCATGCAGAGCTTGCACGCGCCTCGGGTGCTGGCAAGGTATTCCTGCTGAATCGCAGCAAGAAGCGCCTTGAGAGCGCAAAAGCATTGGGCTATGATGCGTACATCAATACGTCTGAAGGCGACCCAGTGCAGGCTGTGCTTGACCTTACGAACGGGCAGGGCGCAGATGTCACCATCGTGACAGCAGGAAGCGCCGAGGCACAGAACATGGGCATCCAGATGACGGGAAAGATGGGCAAGACCTGCATGTTCGCAGGGCTCCCGAAGGATACACCAAATCTTACGTTTGATGTCAATTTTATCCATTATCGCCAGATCGGAATTTATGGAACCTTCTCGTCGGCACCGCGTCATAATGCACTTGCGATAGAAATGATCCGCAGCGGGAAAATCAATGCGGATCGCATCTTGACACACGCCGTCTCGCTGGAGGATATCAACCTGGGCCTTGATCTCGTCAAGAATCGTGCGGGGCTTCGCGTGGCTGTCGTGCCTCACATGGAAGAGCTTAAGGATGATATTGCACGGCATCCGAATCTCACGATTGCAAAGGCGTGAGCAGAAAACCGGTTTGGAAACGTCTTGAGAGAAGATGTGGAGGGATTGTATGAGCCAGGATAATGCAGCGACAATGGACATAGGCGTTTACGGAATGGCTGTCATGGGAAGCAATCTGGCGCTCAATATGGCAGACCATGGTTTCAAGGTGGCGGGCTTCAACCGTCATGGAGATGTGACAAGAGAGGTCATTGCAAAGCACCCGCACCCCAATATGTCGGGCTTTTATGACCTGCAGGAGTTTGTCTCATCCTTGAAAAAACCGCGTCGCGTTGTCATCATGGTTAAGGCTGGCAAGCCGGTGGACCTTGTCATTGATTCCCTTATCTCTGTCATGGAGAAAGGGGATGTCATCATTGATGCAGGCAATTCTTTCTTCAAGGATACAATTCGTCGTTTCCAGCATGTGGACGAGCATGGCTTGCATTATTTTGGAATGGGGGTGTCTGGCGGGGAAAAAGGTGCGCGCTTCGGCCCCTCGTTGATGCCCGGCGGCAGTCGGGATCTGTATGAGTCCCTGCGTCCTATTCTGGAGGCAATTGCTGCGAAGGCGAAGGATGGTAAGCCATGCTGCACATTTATCGGTACAGATGGGGCAGGTCATTATGTCAAGATGGTGCATAATGGAATCGAGTATGCGGATATGCAGCTCATTGCAGAGTCGTACCTATTGATGAAGCACCTCGGTGGCAAAAGCAATGCAGAGCTTTCACGCATTTACCATGAGTGGAATGGTGGAGAGCTGAAGAGCTATCTCATAGGAATCACGGCAGATATATTCGCTGAGAAGGATGACAAAGGATCTGGCGAACTCGTCGACAAGATTGTCGACAGTGCCGGGCAAAAGGGGACGGGACGCTGGACTAGCATCCAATCCCTAGAGCAAGGTGTAGACACCGCCATGATTACAGCTGCCTGCAATGCGCGCGTGATGAGTAATCTTCTTGAGGAGCGGGAAAATTTTTCGAAAAGAATCGTTGCACCGGATAGCTGGGAAGCAAATGAGAATATAGTCGAGGATATCCGGCGCAGTCTTTATACGGCAAAGATTGTTGCGTATGCACAGGGCTTTGCGTTGTATCGCTCTGCAGCGAAAGAGTTCGGCTGGCATCTGGATCTTGGCCGGATTGCCTCGATTTTCCGAGCCGGCTGCATCATCCAGGCCGTATTCCTTGATAAGATTACAGAGGCGTATCAAAAGAATCCGCAGCTTGCCTCTCTCATGGAGGATGAATTCTTCCTGGCAAAAATCAATGAGAACCTTCCTAGTCTGCGTAGGGTCGTGGCAGCTGCAGCATCAGCGGGGATTCCCGTTCCTGCCATGATGAATGCGCTTTCCTACATCGACACCAGTCGCAGCACACAGCTGGGGGCCAATCTCATACAGGCACAGCGCGACTACTTTGGTGCGCATACGTATCAGCGTACCGATGCGGAGGGTGCATACCACCATGCATGGCAAGAGCATTATAAAGAATAAGCAATGGCCTTTAGATGGAAAATAAGAGGAAAGAAAATCCTTTTGATTCTCTATGAATCAGAGGATTTCTTTTTTTTAGAGGGAATAGAAGATACATTTTTGCTCTTTCTGGAGTTGTGGTATAGTATACGTATTCATTACGAAATTTTTGACATGGCGTAGATCCGGACTATGGAACCGTACGGGCAGGAGGAATCCCATGAATGAGACAGTCTATATGCTTCCAATACTGCGAAGCTCCTATCATACTATGACAAAAGCAGAACGGAGAATAGCAAACTATATCAATGCAAATGCGAAAGAAGTTCTGAAGGGTACCGTTGCAGATCTGGCACAGGGGGCAGGGAGCTCGGAGATTACCGTCTCGCGGTTTTGCAAAAAGCTCGGCTTCAGCGGCTTGCAAGGGCTGAAAATCGCGCTGGCGGGCGAGGTGTACTCTGCTGATGAAACGGTCTATCAAGATATACGGCAGGGCGACTCGTATGAGATAATTGCAGGGAAGATGTTCAATGCCATTGCAGAGGGGCTTCAGGATACAATCAAGCTGCTTGACTTCGGGAAATTGGCAGAAGCAGTGGAGCTCTTGCAAGGCGCATCGCGTGTCGCGGTCTATGGCTTCGGAAATTCGGCCACTGTATGCCGCGATATGGAGACCCGTTTCCTGCGTTTTGGAAAGCCGGTACAGGCATATTCCGATGCGCATCTCCAGGTCACATCAGCTGTGCTTCTGACTGCTGCGGACGTGGTCGTTGCCATATCCCATACTGGAGGCAGTATCGAGCTGCTGAAATCTGTAGAGGTTGCAAAAAATTCCGGGGCAAAGGTCATCGGTATTACAAGCTATGCGCATTCCAAATTGTCTACGATGGCTGATGTCGTCCTTTGTGGTATGGGCCGGGAGACTCTGTATCAGTCAGAATCCGTTGCATCGCGGCTGATTCATATGGCGATCGTGGATCTCTTGTACATGGGATTGGCCATGCACTCTTCTGCGTCATATCGAGATAACATGCGGAAAATGCGCGAGGTGATTGCTGAAAAGCGGGTATAGCTGGATATCAAAATTTGATATATTAATATCAAATTTTGATAAAAAAGTGAAATAAATATTGCAAAATTAATTGAATGTGATATACTTTTCCTAGGAGAAAAACACATTGGCGCTTATTGTATCAGAATAAATTTCTTGATGTTGTCGAAAGGCGGGAAAAAGTATGTCGAAAGCAGCAGCTCAAAATGTGTGGATCGGTGTAGATGTGGGGACGACAGGCGTTCGTGCAATTGCCTACCAGGCAGATGGCAGGCGCTTGGCCTCAACGGAAGAGTTTTATCCGCTTTATACGCCGCACCCGGACTGGGCGGAAGAAGATGCCCTTGAGGTTCTCGATGCAACGGTTTCTGTAGTTCGAAAGACAAGCGAGACACTTGCTGCAAAGGGAATCGTCCCGAAAGGGATTGCCCTCAGCACGATAATGCATACACTCTTGTCTCTGGATGAATCATACCGTCCTCTTTCTCCAGTTATGACATGGGCGGATAGCCGTAGCGGAGACATCGTCAGGGAACTGAAGAAAGATACGAATTTCAGCAAAGGTCTTTACCAGCGGACAGGCTGTCCGCTTCATGCGTGTTATCCGTTTCCGAAGCTTCTATGGATGAAGCGGCATCAGCCGGAAGCCTTCCAGAAGATGTGCTATGTGGGATCCATCAAAGATTTCCTGTATGTTTCCTTTACCGGCGTGTGGCGCATTGACCATTCGACAGCAAGCACAAGCGGAATGTATTCGGAAAGCGATATGGACTGGGATGAGGAAGCCTTAGCCTTCTTGGGACTTCGCCGCGATATGCTTCCAAGGCCTGTATCTACGACGCATAGTGAGCCGCTGGCTAGGGAAATGGCCGAGCGCCTTCATGTTCCTGCAGGAACGCTGGTTGTCATCGGTGCGACAGATGGCGTTCTGGTCAATGTGGGAATCGGTGCAATCCGCCAAGGACAGCTCAGTGCCACGATTGGTACAAGCGGTGCAATCCGGATGCTGACAAAGACCCCGCAGACAGATGCAAAGATGCGCACCTGGTGCTACAACCTTCTGGATGACATGTGGGTGTCCGGTGGCGCGATTAATAATGGGGGTATGATTCTTCGCTGGATGCGCGATGAGGTGCTGCGTTATACAGATGGAGAAATGCAGAAGCTCGATGTGGATGCATATGACCTGATGACGATGCAAGCGGGAAAGGTGCCAGCTGGATCAAATGGACTTCTGCTTCTTCCCTGCTTTACTGGGGAGCGGGCTCCCTATTGGAATTCCGAGCTGCGTGGTGTCTTTTTCGGGCTGTCGCTCAATACGAAGAGGGCGGACATGATACGCGCCACGATGGAAGGAATCTGCTTCTCCCTGAAGGCAGTCTATGAGGCACTTCTCGATTTTGGATCTGTGAAGGATATCCGCGTGAGTGGAAGCTTCACGAAATCTCCTCTTTGGTTGCAGATCCTGGCGGATATTTTGGAGCATGACATTACATTGCCGGATAATAGCGAGGGAGCTGCATTCGGCGCGGCAGTGCTCGGCTTCCTGTCGGAGGGAAGCATCCAGTCCATTGAGGAGACGGCAAGCCTTGTACAGCCGAAGCAGGTATATTATCCTGTAGCGGAGAATGCGGATACATATCGTTCCCTCTATAAGATATTCGATGGGGTTTACTGGAATCTGCAAAATCAATTTGCGGAAATCACTGCTTTGCAGGGACGTGCTTGAAAAAGGAAACGTTAGGGAGGCGTTGCTCATGAAGGGGCTTTTCTTCGACGAAAATAAGGCACGTGATGTTGTCTTGATCGGACGCGCAACGGTGGACTTCAATCCAAATGAGCTGAATCGCACACTTGACAAGGTAAAGACGTTCTCCATGTATCTTGGCGGATCGGCCGGAAACACTGCAGTCGGTCTCAGCAGACTGGGCCTGAAGGTTGGATTCATCGGATGCGTTTCCGATGATTCGCTTGGCGATTTTGTCCTTCATTATTTGGAGGCTAGCGGGATTGACACAAGTCAGATGGTACGTGCAAAAAATGGAGAGCACATGGGTCTGACTTTCACGGAAATCAAGAGCCCGACGGAATCAAGCATTCTGATGTATCGGAGCAATGCAGCTGACCTGGCAATAGCGCCAGAAGATGTGAGAGAGTCCTATATAAGGGATAGCAAGCTCCTTGTTATCTCTGGAACGGCTCTTTCCAGAAGTCCGTCGAGAGAGGCATGCCTCCTTGCCCTGCAGTATGCGAAAAAACATGACACGCGCATACTCTTTGATGTGGACTATCGTCCATACACTTGGCGCACAAAAAAGGATATACAGATTTACTATTCGCTTATTGCATCACAAGCAGATATCCTTATCGGATCCCGTGATGAAATTAACTTGACAGAAGGATTGGATGAGGCAGCAAAAGAGCCGGCGGATTATGTACTAGCAGAAAAATATATTTCGCAAGGTACGAAAATTGTTATCATAAAACATGGGAAAGATGGTTCGATAGCCTATACCGCGGATAAGGATGCCTATAAGGTTGCATCCTATTCTGTCAAGCTGTTGAAGTCCTTCGGTGGGGGCGATGCCTATGGAAGCGCCTTTGTTTATGGGATTGTCAAGGGGGTCAAGCTCCCTGAGGCGCTTCGTTATGCAACGGCACATGCGGCCATGGTGGTTGCAAGTCACAGCTGTTCGGAGGCTATGCGGACAGCTGGACAGATTGAGGCATTTATCCAGGAGCATAGCGATGAACAGGTCATCACCCAGTTGGAGTGGAAAAGCGCAATATAAGACAGGGAGCTCTGCACTTGGCAGGGTCAGTGCCGCGAGAGTGTGTGGTGATTATTTGACTGCTTGATGCACATCGCGTGATGCTTGCACTGGGGTGCCTGCATCGTATGTTTAGAGGGGGCTGTACAATTATGGGGACAACGAATAATATTGGCATGATCGGCATGGGGGTCATGGGAAGCAATCTTGCGCTTAATATGGCAGATCAAGGGTTTCGCGTGGCAGCATATAACTGGACGCCGGACCTTACGGAACGAGTGCTGAAAGAGCATCCGCATGAAAATCTGAAGGGCTATTTCTCCTTGGAGGATTTTATCGCTTCTCTTGAAAAGCCTCGGCGTATCATGATGATGATCATGGCGGGAGATCCGGTCGATTCCGTGATTGCCTCGCTCGTGCCACTCTTGGAGAAAGGCGATATTGTCATAGATGGAGGCAATTCGTTCTTCAAGGATACACGGCGTCGTTCCTCGATGCTTGCAGAAAAAGGAATCCACTATTTTGGGATTGGAGTGTCTGGTGGTGAAGAGGGGGCGCGTCGCGGACCTTCCTTGATGCCAGGCGGTGAGAGAGCAGCTTATGAATCCATTCGCCCTATATTCGAGGCGATTGCTGCAAAGGTGGAGGGGAAGCCATGCTGCACCTATATTGGAGCAGATGGCGCAGGTCACTATGTGAAGATGGTGCATAATGGAATTGAGTATGCGGATATGCAGCTCATTGCTGAAAGCTATCTTCTTTTGAAATACATTGGTGGGTTTTCAGATGATATGCTTTCAAAGACATATCATGCTTGGAATGAGGGAAATCTCAAGAGCTATCTGATTGAGATAACAGGCAAGATATTCCAGGCGAAGGATGAGGACGGCAGCCCACTCGTCGACAAGATACTGGATAGTGCTGGGCAGAAGGGAACAGGACGTTGGACAAGCATTGCAGCACTTGAGCAAGGCGTTGATGTTTCGATTATAACAGCGGCATGCAATGCGCGTGTGATGTCGAATCTGTTGGAGGAGAGGAAGGAGGCCTCCAAGAACTTTGGGCATCCATCGGGTGGACAGGCGGTTCCAGAGGATTTTGCCGAACTCGTCCGTCAGAGCCTTTATATATCGAAAATCATGGCGTATGCGCAAGGGTTTTCACTCTATCGCTCTGCATCGAATCTCTATGGATGGTCTCTGGACTTTGGGAGGATTGCATCTATATTCCGGGCAGGATGCATTATTCGTGCGGATTTTCTTGGAAAGATTACAGAGGCGTATCAAAAGAATCCGTCTCTGCCGAATCTTATTCAGGACTCGTATTTCCGAGAAAAAATAAATAAGAATGCGGATAGTCTTCGGAAGGTGCTCGCCCTTGCCATGCAAGGCGGAGTGCCGGTACCAGCAATGGCAAATGCACTTTCCTATCTGGATGCATTTCGAAGCGAAAGCGTCGGTGCAAACCTTATCCAGGCACAGCGTGATTTCTTTGGAGCACATACCTTCCAACGCAAAGACAAGGAGGGAGTATTCCACCATATCTGGAATGAATGAAGCTTGAAACAGACGAAGCGCGAATTACAGGACGATATATAAATCTTGAGAGGTGTTGTTTCACACGGATGTGTCCCGTGAAGCAGCACCTTTCTTGTGGATTTTTTTATTTTGATATTGAAGAGTGCAGCTTGATTTCGTACACTGATAGAATCAGAAGAGTTCCTGTTTGCAAAATGGAAAGGGTGGTTTTATGGCAATGTACACCGATCGCGTCGAGGCACCGCAGCCGCATACGCAGCTGACGCAGGCCATAGGGACAGACCGGGCTGTCATCATGGGGGACCCGGCGCGGGTGGATGTGGTGGCAGATTTTTTGGAGAACCTGCAGGAATGGGCCTTTAACAGGGAGTACAAGTCTGTCCTCGGTACTTATCGTGGGCAGCGCATCCTTGCCATGTCCACGGGCATCGGCGCACCCTCGGCGGGCATTGGGGTGGAGGAGCTCCACAATGTAGGAGTCCGCTATGTCATCCGGGTGGGCTCGGCAGGAGCGATGCAGAAGGATATCGATCTGGGGAAGCTTGTGATTGCAGAGGGGGTCGTCCGGGACGATGGCCTCTCGAAAAAGTATGTCCCGGAGATTTACCCGGCGGTGCCCTCGTATAAGCTGCTGGAGCTCGCCCATCGCTATGCGCCGCAGGCTGTGTATGGAATCGTTCGCTCCCACGATGGCTTCTATATGGATGACAATGCGGATGCGGAGGCCTTCTGGTCGGGCAAGGGCATCAAGGCAGATGACATGGAGTCGGGCATCCTGATGGTCATCGGCCGGCTTCGCGGGATGCATACGCTTTCCATCCTGAATAATGTCGTTCTGTACCAGGGAGATCTTGCCGAGGGGGTCAACAGCCTGGTCAATGGCGCCGAGCTTGTGGCAAAGGGGGAGCGGGACTCTATCCTTGCGGCGCTTGATATTCTTTCGGACAAGGAACTGGAGGGCTAGCATGGCAGAGCAGCACAATTGGTTTTACAGCCAGCTTTTTACGAATTGGAAACGATTTGAAATCCTCTATGTGACCATACTTCTTCTCCTGCAGATCGGGGTTTTTGTCCTTGTGCCGGACAGCCCGATTGGCATGATTTCCGGCGTGGCGGGTGTCATCTGTCTCGTCTATGGCATGAAGGGGAGAAAGATTTCCTTCCTCTTTGGCTTCGTGCAGTGCGTGGCCATGACCTATGTGGCATGGATCAGCCACGCCTTTGGCTCCTTCGCCATGGATGTGGTCTATGTGATTTCCCAGCCCATTGGTTGGTACCTCTGGGGCCGTCAGCAGGAGACCCACTCCTTTGCTCCTGGTACACGGAAAAAGGTGTTTTTCGGTGCCTTCATCGCCTGGGCTGTTGGCTGGTGGGTGCTTGTGGGGGTCGGCGGCCAGCTGCCTTGGTTTGATTCCATAAATTTCGTCATCAGCTTCATTGCACAGGTGCTCTACGTCCTCAAATACAATGAAAACTGGTCTCTCTGGATTTTTGTCAATATCGCGAATTTCCTCTACTGGTCGGTCCTTTCCTTCCAGATGATGACGGGGGATAACACCATAGGGACGCTTGGCGCAAACCTCTCCCAAGTCGCGTTGCAGGCGGCATTGCTCTTCAATGCGGTATATGCCCAAAAGGTTTGGACAAGCGGCGAAGCAGATAATGAAGGCGGCGCAAAGTAAATGGCGCGCTAGCATCACAGGACGAAAAAAGGGTGGATTACAAAGAAAGCGGGCGCTTAGGGCGTCCGCTTTTCATTCATGCATCGCATCGAGAGAGGTGTGATCCAGAATTCAAATCTTTTTTTTTAGATTTTCAAGCTCTCGTTGCAGCTTTGGCATGTCTTCCGTGATGATTTCCCAGATAAGCTGGAGGTTTACACCCTCGTAGTCATGGACGATGCGGTTGCGCAGGCCATATATTTGGTGCCATGTAATTTCCGGATGGGCAGCTTTAAAGTTTTCTCCTAGTTTTGTCGTGAGTTCCCCAATTTGGCTGAGGTTGAATATACAGGCCTCCAGAAGCATCTCGTTTCTACGAAATTCCGCAAAGCCAAGTGCATCGCAGTAGTTTAGAATCTTCGTCGTATAGCGGTGCATTTTCTCCAAGATTATCTTATCGCGCATAGATTTTAATCCCCGTGTTTTTTATCTCATTGGCAATTTTTGACTTTGGATCGATATGCGTTTTGTCAAATACATCAAGCTCTTTTCCGTCCAGTGCCTCGCGCAAGTCCTCGATGAGGCCGACGAAGCGAAGGCCGTGCAGGTCGCAGTCCACAAGCAAATCCACATCACTTGTGGAGGCCGGCGTCCCTTTGCTATAGGATCCAAACAGGATGGCCTCACGAACAGAATTGCGGGAAAATACAGGGAAAAGGCGATGCTTTAGTTCATCCAATGAAAAAATGGCTGATTTCATAGGAAACACCTCCAAGTACGCTCTGTCTTCATCGTACCATGCAATAGAAGACAGAGCAAGGGGAGAACGTTTATATTCCTAGATTGCGCATGGAAAACCACTGGGCATTCTCGTCCCAGGAGAGCTCGACCCGGAGATCTGGGGCAAACTTCCGCTGGTATTGGTATTTCGCGCCTGGGGGGAGGTACTCATATTGGCTGGTGAGAATAAAGCGCCCTGCACCGTCTGCATTGATGCTCGTAAGGATTTGGTGCTACTTCTCCTTTGTTAAAAGCGGATGAACATGCTAGTATATTTCAATACAAAACAATGAAATTCCTTCTATTGCTGCAATAAATCCTCGTATGGACTGGAGCCGTGGCGTCGGTCTTTCTTCGTACAAATAGGGAGAAATCGTCGATGAAAAAATTTTACGCAAAAAGTCAAAAAATCAGAAAAAGTATTTGACTTTTTGACTTTTATATGTATAATAGAGTTCAGATAGAGTTCTGCGAGAGTGCGGGGCTCTGATAGAGACAGAATACGGAGGAAGAACGTTATGGGACAGGAAAAATACACTTCGAAGACGCTGGCGGCGCTTCAGGCGGCGCAGCAGATTGCGGCGATGCGATATCAGCAGGAAATCACGTCGGCCCATGTGCTGCTGGCCCTGGCCAAGGAGCCGGAGGGTCTTCTCGCGACGATATTTGAGGAATGCCAGACGGATCTGCCCATGCTGAAGGCACGGCTGGAGAAGGAGCTGGCGAAGATCCCCAGCGTCAAGGGGCAGGACCGCCTTGGCATGGGCATGGACATGGTGCGGGTCCTGGGGCGTGCGGAGGAGTATGCCGCCTCCATGAAGGATGACTACGTCTCCACGGAGCATCTGCTCCTCGCCCTCGTGACGGACGGCTCGGACACGGTGCAGGACATCGCCCGGGAGTTCAAGCTCACAAAGAATGCCATCCAGTCCTCCATCAAGAAGAACCGGAAGCAGAATGTGACGAATGAAAACCCGGAGGAGGGATACAAGTCCCTGGAGAAGTTCGGCCGGGATTTGACGGAGGCGGCCCGCCGCGGCAAGCTCGACCCGGTCATCGGCCGGGACGAGGAAATTCGCCGCACCATTGAGATTCTCTCCCGCCGGACGAAGAACAACCCGGTGCTCATCGGCGAGCCGGGCGTCGGCAAGACGGCCATTGTGGAGGGGCTCGCCCGCCGCATTGTGGCGGGCGACGTGCCAGAGTCCCTGAAGAACAAGACCCTGTACTCCCTCGACATGGGCTCCCTCGTGGCGGGCGCCAAGTTCCGCGGGGAGTTCGAGGAGCGGTTGAAGGCGGTGCTCAATGAAATCGCCAAGTCCGATGGCCAGATCCTCCTCTTCATCGATGAGGTGCACACGGTCGTGGGAGCCGGCGCGGCCGAGGGCGCCATGGACGCGGGCAACCTGCTGAAGCCCATGCTGGCCCGAGGCGAGCTCCGCTGCATCGGCGCCACGACCCTGAACGAGTATCGGAAGTACATCGAGAAGGACACGGCCCTCGAGCGCCGGTTCCAGCCGGTCATGGTGGGGGAGCCCACGGTGGAGGACACCATCTCCATCCTGCGGGGCCTGAAGGAGCGCTACGAGGTGCACCATGGCGTGCGCATCCGGGACGCGGCCCTGGTGGCGGCGGCGACGCTCTCCGACCGCTACATTTCCGACCGGTTCCTGCCGGACAAGGCCATCGACCTGGTGGACGAGGCGGCCGCAAAGCTGCGGACGGAGATTGAGTCCATGCCGGCCCCCATCGACGAGATCCGCCGGAAGATCATGCAGCTGGAAATCGAGGAGCAGGCTCTGAAGAAGGAGACGGATGAGGCCTCGAAGGAGAAGCTCGTGGGAATCACGGCGGAGAAGGAGTCCCTCCGGAAGGAGGAGGCAGAGCTCAAGGGCAAGTGGGAGGCGGAAAAGAGTGCCATCCTCCGTGTCCGGGCCATCAAGAAGGAAATCGACGCCGTCAACAGCCAGATGGAGGCGGCGGAGCGCTCCTACGACCTGAACCGGCTCTCCGAGCTGAAGTACGGCAAGCTCCCCGAGCTCCAGAAGAAGCTGGCGGACGAGGAGGCGGCCATCGCTGCAAAGCAGAAGGGTGACACGCTCCTGAAGGAGGAAGTCGGCGAGGAGGACATCGCAAAGGTTGTGAGCCGCTGGACGGGCATCCCGGTGACGAAGATGCTCACGGGCGAGCGGGAGAAGCTCCTGCACCTGGAGGACGTACTCCACGAGCGGGTCGTGGGCCAGGACGAGGCCGTGAAGGCCGTCGCCGAGGCCATTCTCCGGGCCCGGGCGGGCATCAAGGATCCGAACCGCCCCATTGGCTCCTTCATCTTCCTGGGCCCCACGGGCGTGGGCAAGACGGAGCTGGCGAAGACGCTCGCCGAGGCGCTCTTTGACGATGAGCGCTCCATGATCCGCATCGACATGAGCGAGTACATGGAGAAGCACTCGGTGGCCCGTCTCATCGGCGCGCCTCCGGGCTATGTGGGCTATGACGAGGGCGGCCAGCTGACGGAGGCGGTGCGCCGTCGCCCCTACAGCGTCATCCTCCTGGATGAGATTGAAAAGGCCCATCGGGACGTGTTTAACGTGCTGCTGCAGATCCTGGACGACGGTCGTCTGACGGATGGCAAGGGCCGGGTGGTGAACTTCAAGAACACGGTCATCATCATGACCAGCAACCTGGGCTCCCACGAGATTCTCAACAAGGACTACGAGGAGGCCAAGGTGGCGGTGAAGGAAATCCTGAAGGAGTCCTTCCGCCCCGAGTTCCTGAACCGGGTGGACGACATCATCGTGTTCAAGGCGCTCGCCAAGGAGCAGGTGAAGAGCATCGCAGGCCTTCTCCTGGGCGCCCTCGGCAATCGTCTCGAGAAGCAGATCGGCATCCGCCTCACCTGGAACGACGCGGCTCTTGAGGCGCTCTCAGCGCAGGGTTTCGACCCGAATTTCGGCGCCCGGCCGCTCCGTCGGCTCCTCACCCACACGGTGGAGACCTCCCTTTCGAAGGAAATCATCAAGGGGGATATCAAGGACGGCGACACGGTGAAGATCGGCTACGACGGCAGCGAATTCACCTTTACGAAAGAAAACTGATTCGTTTCTATTTTTCCCCGGATATGGTATAATGATATGCCAATCGGAAAGAGAAAAGCGGCTTTCCCGCAAGGAGGGCCGCTTTCTTTTGGAGAAAAATCATGATAGAAAGGCGGCTGGTGCAATGGAAGGAACAATCGTCTGGAGGAAAAACCAGTACATGTTGCAGTATTTCAAGGATGGGGCAGAGCAGCTCCATCCCCTGAAGGTGGGGGACACGGTAGAGGTGCTCATCAACGATGCCTGGATTCGGACAAGAATCGAAAGGAAGCTGGGGGAACCTCGCTTTGCGGACATCAACTATGGGAATGGCATCGGCTGCCCGGGGAGGACGATAGAATGAGTCTGACCTTGGAAAAGGCACGGGAAATCCTGCCGAAGCATACGACGGAGGCCCATCTCTTCACCCATGCGGACTGCGTGAGCGGGGCCATGGGGGCCATGGCAAAGCACTTCGGCCTGGATGATTCGGAGGTGGAGCACTGGAGGGCCATCGGGTACCTCCACGATGTGGACTATGAGAAGTACCCGGATGAGCACTGCCACCATGTACGGGAGCTCCTGGCCCCGGAGGGGGTGGAGGAGGCGGATATCGCCGCCATCATCTCCCACGGCTACGGCATCACCACGGAGGAGATAGAGCCCACCACGGACCTGATGAAGAGCCTCTTTGCGGTGGATGAGCTCACGGGCATCGTGGAGGCCTACGCCCTCATGCGGCCGGAGGGCATGGAGGGGATGCAGGTGAAGTCCCTGAAGAAGAAGTTCAAGGACAAGCGCTTCGCGGCGAAGTGCAGCCGGGAAATCATCACGAAGGGCTGCGAGCTGCTGGGCATGGAGCCCAGCGAGGTCATGCAGTGCTGCATCGATGGAATGCAGGGGCTCTCCTTCGGAAAATAAAGATTTGTATGAATTATTATGGACGGATTGCATTCCGTGTGCTATGATAGGAAATAGCTTTTCATGTGTTTTCCATGTTAGACAGAATGGAAAACGTACTGTGTTTATCTGGTTGAGGTGAAAGCTATGGTCACATTCTTAGTCGCGCTGCTGGCGCTCATCCTCGGGTATGCCATCTATGGCAAAATCATCGACACGATGTTTGGCCCGACGGACAAGCCGACGCCGGCGCTTACGAAGACGGACGGGGTGGACTACATTCCGCTGCCCACCTGGAAGGTCTTCATGATCCAGTTGCTGAATATCGCGGGCCTGGGGCCCATATTCGGCGCCTTGGGCGGTGCCCTCTGGGGGCCGTCGGTCTATCTCTGGATTGTCATCGGCACCATATTCGCCGGCGGCGTCCATGACTATCTCTCCGGCATGATTTCCGTCCGGGAGGATGGCAAGAGCATTTCGGAGGTGGTGGGCCACTACATGGGGCCGGTCATGCTCCTCATCATGCGGGTGGTCACCGTGGTGCTGCTGGTGCTGGTGGGCACGGTCTTCATGACGGGGCCGGCGGGGCTTCTGGCGAAGCTCACGGGCTTTGCCGTCACCCCGGTACTCATCTGCGTCCTCATCTACTACTTTCTGGCGACGCTGCTGCCCATTGATACCATTATCGCCCGGTTCTACCCGGTCTTCGGCGTCTGCCTCATCGTCATGGCCCTGGGCATCATGGGGGGCATGCTCTTTGGGGTCGGCGGACACACCATGCCGGAGATGACTCTCGCGAACCTCCATCCGAAGGCCTACGAGATGCCCATCTGGCCGCTGATGTTCGTCACCGTGGCCTGCGGTGCCATCTCGGGCTTCCATGCGACCCAGTCGCCCATCATGTCCCGGTGCCTGAAGAATGAGCACCTGGGCCGGCCCGTGTTTTACGGCGCCATGGTGGCCGAGGGTGTCATCGCCCTCATCTGGGCGGCGGCCGGCGTGACCTTCTACGACGGCACGGGCGGCCTTGGCGCTGCCATGACGGCCGGCGGCCCCGGCACGGTGGTCTACGATATCTGCGTGGGCTTCATGGGCGGCGCGGACAGCCTCACGGGCTATGTGGGAGCGGTGCTCGCCATGCTGGGCGTCATCGCCTGCCCCATCACATCGGGCGATACGGCCTTCCGCAGCGCGCGACTGACCCTTGCTGACTGGCTGAATGTGGAGCAGAGCCTTCCCCTGAAGCGCCTGCTCTTCGCGGTGCCTCTCCTCGGCATCGGCGGCATCCTCTCCCAGATGGACTTCAACATCATCTGGCGCTATTTCTCCTGGACGAACCAGGCCCTGGCCATGATTGTCCTCTGGACCGGTGCGGTCTATCTCTATCGGAGGCAGCCGAAGGCCCTGCACTACCTCTACGCGGCAGTGCCAGCCACCTTCATGTCGGCGGTCACGAGCACCTACATCCTGCAGGCCCCAGAGGGCTTCGAGCTCCCCACGAGCTTTACGTACCCCGCCGGCGTGGTATTTGCCATCTTCTGCGCGATCCTCTTCGCCCGGTTCACGGTATTTCAAAAGAAAACCTATTGAGGTCTTTACGAGCACTCAAGCATCTGCTTGGGTGCTTTTTTTGCGCCGCAAGGGGAAATAATTGGGAAAAATGTGTTTTTGAGGCCTCAAAAACTGGGAAAATGCAAAGATCTATGGCGAAAAAACGCGGAAAAGTGTAAAATAAAGGGGTAAAATTACGGGAAAATGCAAAAGGAGGCGGATGAAATGGAACGGACGATTATGCAGGAGCTTAATAGCTGGAAGGATTCTCCCCGCAGAAAGCCTCTGATTCTACGCGGAGCGCGGCAGGTGGGGAAGACTTGGCTCATGAAGGAATTTGGAAAGCGGCATTTCGAGAAGACGGCCTATATCAATTTTGATAACAACCCCAGAATGCAGTCGGTTTTCCAGCAGGACTTCGACCTGGAGCGCATATTTCTAGCAATCAATGCAGAGACAGGCGTGCGGGTGACGCCAGGGGATACGCTTATCCTTTTTGACGAGGTGCAGGAGGCGCCCCTGGCAATAACGGCCTTGAAGTATTTTTGTGAAAATGCGCCGGAGTATCCGGTCATCGCAGCGGGCTCCCAGCTGGGGACAGCTATCCATAGGGGCGTATCCTTCCCCGTGGGGAAGGTCAATACCCTGCACGTCTATCCCCTCACTTTCTACGAGTTCCTGGAGGCTATGGGGGAAGCGGGGCTCTGTGCGCTGCTGGAAAAAAAGGATGAAATGCTTCTGGCTTCCTTCCATGAGCAATTTGTCCATTGGTTGAAAAATTATTACTTTGTCGGGGGGATGCCAGAGGCGGTGGCTGTCTTTGCGGAGACGAAGGACTACCAGGAGGTTCGCCGGGTGCAAAAAGAGCTGCTGGAGCTCTATGAGGCGGATTTTGGCAAGCATATTCCAGAGGATGAGCTGGCCCTTGTCCGCCTCATCTGGAATGCCATCCCCATGCAGCTGGCAAAGGAGAATAAGAAATTCTTCTTCGGGCAGGTCAAGAAGGGGGCCAGGGCCAAGGACTTCGAAAGGTCCGTCCAATGGCTTGTGGACTGTGGTCTCGTGACAAAGGTGCCGCGGGTCACGAAACCCGGCGTCCCGCTGAAGGCCTACCAGGAGGAAAATGTCTACAAGCTGTTTTTCCTGGATGTGGGCCTCTTGACGGCCTCGGGGGATCTCACGGCGCGAACGCTTCTGGAGGGGAGCAGCGTCTTTGTGGAGTTCAAGGGAGCTCTTACGGAGCAATACGTTTGTCAGGAGCTTTTGGCCGACGGGAAAATCGCACCCTATACCTACATGTCAGAGCGGAGCCGCTATGAGATCGATTTCCTCATCCAAAGGGAGGACGCGGTCGTGCCGATAGAAGTCAAGGCAGAGGGCAATGTGCAGGCAAAGAGCCTCAAGGCCTATGTGGAAAAATACAAGCCAGAGAACGCAATCCGCCTATCGACAAACATGTATCGCAGGGAAGCATGGCTCGAAAATATTCCGCTCTACGCCATGCACGCGTTTTTGCGGCAGGAAAATCCGGCGTAGCTGGGAGAGCAGGGAGGAAAAAGCAGGGAAAAGGGGAAGGAAAGGCGAATTAAACAGGAAAGGAAAAGCACTATCGTGTAAGGAAAGGAAGGTGGCTATCATGAAATTTCTTGATGAGGATTTCCTGCTGCGGTCGGAGCTTTCGCGGCGGCTTTATCATGGGTATGCGGAGGGCTTGCCAATCTTTGACTATCACACCCATATCCCCGTGCGGGATATCGCGGAGGATCGCAAGTATCGGAATATCGCGGAGATTCTCGTGGACACGCCGGTGGCGCGGCGGCTCATGCGCATGGGCGGGGCGCCGGAGGTCTGCGTGGCGGGCAGAGGCTCTGCGGAGGAGCGGTTCCGGCAGTTCGCCCGGATCCTCCCGGATGCGGCGGGGAGCCTGGCCTATGTCTGGGTCCATCGGGTGCTGCGGCGCTGCTTTGACTGCGATCTAGTGCTGTCGCCGGAGACGGCGGACGAGATCTGGCGCCACTGCAATGGCAAGCTGGTGCAGCCCACCTACACCACGAAGCAGATTCTCGCCCGGGGCGGCATGGAGTGCGTGATTACGTCAGACGATGAGGCGGGGGACCTCGGCCATCACAGGCGTATCCAGAAGGAGGGAGCACCCTTTACGGTGCTGCCTGCCATGCACTTCGGGGCCGTGATGGCGGTGGAGGACTATGACTGGGGCAACTATATCGCCTATCAGCTGGGGCAGGCTGCGGACGTGGAGATCACCACCATGGCGGATGTGCGCACAGCTATCGCCCATCAGATGGATGCCTTTGGAGCCGTGGGCTGCGTGACGGCGGATCTGCCGCTGGCAGAGCTCCACTATGTGCCGGCAGAGGAGCCGGAGCTCGATGATATCATCGGGCGCATCGTGACGGGGGGCGGCGAAGCCACCCGGGCGGATGGCGATGCCTTCCGCACGGCGATCCTGCGCTTTGTGGGCAAGGAGTGCGCCCTTCGCGGCTGGGTCATGCAGATCCACTACGGCATCGTGCGGGGGACGAACAAGAGGATGCTCTCCCGCTACGGCCAGGATGCGGCCTTTGATTGCCTGGGCGGCGCAGAGGGCGGCCGGGACTTTGCGGAGCTCTTGAATGCCCTCGCTGTGGATGAGTCGCTGCCGCGGCTCCTTGCCACATCCATGAATCCTGCGGGGCAGAATGTGCTGGGAAGCGTCCTGGGCTCCTTCCGCCGGCAGGGCAGCGTGAATCTCCAGCAGGGCTTTGCCTGGATGGACATGCATGCCCGGCGGAGCCTGTCGGCCCAGCTGGAGAGCTTCGCGAGCCTCGGCATCCTGGGGCGGATCCTGGCTCCTGCCAGCGAGTCCCATACGCCGGTGTCCTGGCCCCGCCACGCCTTCTACCGCCGCATCCTCTGCGATTTCCTCGCGGGTCTTGTGGAGGAGGGGCTCTATCCCGCGGATGAGGAGGCCCTGGGGCGCATCGTGCGGAATATCTGCTACGAGAATGTGAAGGCGTTCTTCCAGCCGGTGAAGAAGTGAAGGAAAATGAAAATGCCCCAAAAATCGGGGCAGGACACGATAAATGAGGAAAGTACATGGCAGAAAAAACAGGCGTAGAGAGCAACGAGAAGGCGCTGAAGTTCCAGGAATTTCTGATGGAGAATGATATCCGCGCCTTTAGCACGGAGACGGTGGATGACGACAAGCTCACAGTCATCTTCCGCTCCCGCATCGAGACGGACGGGCAGATCCTCCCCATGGCGATATTCATCGACACGAGCATCTTCGTGGTGGTGCGCACCCAGATCATCAAGAATATCCCGGAGGACAAGCACGAAAAGCTCCGGACCTATCTCAACGAGCTCAATGAGCGGTTCAAGCTCTTCAAGTATTACCTTCGGGAGGACGGCACTATCTATATGGATGTGACGCTTCCCTATCTCGATGAGGGCTTTGACCCGAAGATGGTGCAGCTGACGCTGAGCCTCATCGTGCAGCATTTTGCCTCCATCTACGCGGAAATCATGGAGCACATCTGGGGCTGAGTGGAGATATTCTCTCGTCCACCAGCCGTGATTCATCTTTCTCGTAGACTCCCCCTTGCCCTGCGGGCGTTCCCCCTCGGGAGGGGGACGAGGCAAGACTCAGCAGGTCGCAATGGAACGTGGCTGCTTGCTGGTTGTGACAGGCTATTGGGAGCGCGGGAGTCTGGCCTGCCTCCCTCTCGAGGGAGGTGGCGCGCCGAAGGCGTGACGGAGGGAGTCTCCGAGGCAGGTGCAAACAGGTTGGTGAACGTGCTAAGAATATAGAGGGAGGTGGCACGCGAAGCGTGACGGAGGGAGTCTTGGCGTGGGACTGGCAGATAACAAAAGACAGGCTGTGATGAAATGGGCATTCATCACAGCCTGTCTTTTTCTGTCTTACTGATTCATTTCCTGCTGAAGGCGCCTCTGGGTGGCTTGGGCTGTGGGGGTCTTGGCTAGGCCCCCTTCGCTTGTTTCCTTTAGAGAGACGGGCATGGCCCTGCCTATGGCGGACATGGCGGCTATGACCTCATCCGGGGGAATGAAGCTCTTGATGCCGGCGAGGGCCATTTCCGCTGCGCCTACGGCGAGGACGGCGAGGGCTGCGTTTCGCTTGACGCAGGGGACCTCCACGAGGCCGGCCACCGGGTCGCAGGTGAGGCCCAGGGTGTTCTTCAGGGCGAGGGCCATGGCCTCAAGGCTCTCCTCGTCCGTGCCGCCTGCGAGCTCCGTGGCAATGGCGGCTGCCATTGCCGCCGCGGTGCCGCACTCCGCCTGGCAGCCGCCTACGGCGCCGGCGATGGAGGCGTTCCTCGCTATGACCTCGCCGATGGCAGAGCCCGTGAAGAGGGCGAGCGTCGCCGCCTCCCGGGAGACATGCTTTTCCTCGATGAGGGCGGCCATGACGCCGGGGACGATGCCGCAGGCGCCGGCCGTGGGGCAGGCGACGATGCGGAACATCTTCGCATTGGCCTCGGAGGTGGCGAGGGCGTACATCTGGGCTTTCCGCGCGATGGGGCCCAGGAGGGTCGCCTTTTTCCGGGCGAGCTTTACGGCGTCGCCGCCAGTGAGACCGCTTCGGGAGGGGGCGGCGTCGTGGAGTCCTGCCTCGATGGACTCGCGGAAGACCTCGATGCGGGCCTCCATCTTTTTGAGGAGATGGGCTTCGGACTCTTCTGAGACCTCCGCCTCGCGGCGCAGGGCGATGTGGTGGAGACGGACGCCGTGGCTTTTTGCCTGCTCCAGAAGCTCTTTTAGGGTTCGGTATTCATACATGTTGATTTCCTCGGGGTCAAAGGGGCTCGAGGGTCAGGACGCACTCGATGGCGGGGACGCTCTCGATGCTCTCCACGATGTCCTCCGCCACGGGCAAATCGGTGCTGATGAGCATGACGGCGTTGGCGTGCTTTGCACGGCGGAAGACCCGCATGGTGGAGATATTGATCTCCGCGGCGGAGAGGATGGCGGTGGTGCGGGCGATGACGCCGGGCTGGTCCCGGTGGAGCGTGATGAGGGTATGCTCCTCGCCATTTAGCTCCACAGGGAAGCCGTCGATCTCCCGGATTTCGATGCGCCCGCCGCCTAAAGAGACCCCCACCACCTCCGTGCGCTTGCCGGAGGTGCCCCGCATGGCGATGCGCGCCGTATTGGGGTGGGCTGTCTCCTCCTCGGAGCGCACGAAGGAGAAGGAAAGCCCCTCGAGCCTTGCGTGGGAGAAGGCCTCCCGGAGCCTCGCGTCGTCGGCGCTGTAGCCAAGAAGGCCTGCAATAAGGGCACGGTCTGTACCGTGCCCCTTGTAGGTCTTTGCAAAGGAGCCGTAGAGGGTGATCGTGGCCTCCACGGGCACCTCGCCCAGGATGCGCCGGGCGAGAAGCCCGATGCGTGCCGCTCCCGCCGTGTGGGAGCTGGAGGGCCCGATCATGATGGGCCCTGCGATATCAAAGACACTCATATCACTTGATGAGGTGGAGGTCCTGGATGCGCTTTATGGCCTCCTCCGTGTTCTCCCGGGTACCGAAGGCAGTGAGGCGCAGATACCCTTCGCCGTGGGGGCCGAAGCCGGAGCCGGGGGTGGTGACGACATTTGCCTTCTCGAGAAGCAGGTCAAAGAGCTCCCAGCTCTTCATGCCCTTCGGGGTCTCGATCCAGGCATAGGGGGAGTTGGTGGCGCCGTAGACGGTGAAGCCTGCCGCCTGGAGGCCGTCGCGGATGATGTGGGCGTTCGTCATGTAGTAGTCCACATCGGCCATGCACTCTTTGTGGCCTTCCTCAGAGTAGTAGGCCTCGGCTGCCCGCTGGACGATGTAGGCGGTGCCGTTCGTGAAGGTGCCCTGGCGGCGGTTCCACAGGGGATTGAGCTTTACAGCCGTGCCGTCCTTTTTGTAGGCGATGAGATCGTTCGGCACAATGGTGTAGGAGCAGCGGACGCCCGTGAAGCCGGCGCACTTGGAGAAGGAGCGAAGCTCGATGGCGACCTCCGTGGCTCCCTCGATCTCATAGATGGTGTGGGGGACATCCTTCTCGGTGATGTAGGCCTCGTAGGCGGCGTCGTAGATGAGGACGACCTTTTCCCGGCGGGCGTAGTCCACCCAGGCCTTGAGCTCCTCCTTCGTCATGGCCGTGCCCGTGGGGTTCGAGGGGTTGCAGAGGTAGACGAGATCCACCTTTTCCTTCGGCGGCACGGGCTTGAAGCCGTTCTCGGGGGAGCAGGGGAGGTAGACGACGCCGTCGTAGATGCCCTTCTCCTCGTTCCACTCGCCGGTGTGGCCGAACATGATGTTGGAGTCGAGGTAGACGGGGTAGACCGGGTCGGAGACGGCGAACTTCAGGTCGCTGCCGAAAATCTCCTGGATGCAGGCGGAGTCGGTCTTGGCACCGTCGCCGACGAAGACTTCGGAGATGTCGATATCGACGCCGCGGCTTGCAAAATCGCCCTTGACGATGGCTTCCCGCAGGAATTCGTAGCCCTGCTCGGGGCCGTAGCCCCGGAAGGTCTCAGCCTTGCCCATCTCGTCGACGGCCTTGTGCATGGCCTCGACGATGGCGGGGACGATGGGGCGGGTGACGTCGCCGATGCCGAGGCGGATGATCTTCGCCTCCGGATGGGCCTTGCTGTAGGCGTCCACCTTCTTCGCGATGGTCTGGAAAAGATAGGAGCCCTGGAGCTTCAAGTAGTTCTCGTTTACACTTGCCATAAAATCCTCCTGTATTTGCTTTGAAATGATATCTTTAACATTATGGACGAATGAAGCCTCATTCGTCAAGGAGTATTGGTACGGGGAAGAATTTTTTCGAGGGAATCCGCTATGAGGACGTGGGGGTAGGCGGATAGGGCCTGGGCGCTCGTGGTGCCGGTGGTGATTCCGGCGAAGTCTAGGCCGGCGTTCTTGGCTGTCTCGGCGTCCGTCTCGCTGTCGCCGGTGTAGAGGGCATCTCTGGGGCGGCCGCCGAGAGCGGATAGGGCCCGCTCGATGCCCTCCGGGTGGGGCTTTGGGTTCTTCACGTCCTCGCTGCCGATGAAGAGGTCCACGAGATCCACGGCACCGTCCCGGAGGAAGCGCTCCCGGACCCGGGAGCCTGTCTTATTGGAGACAATGGCGATCTTTGCGCCCTGCTCTTTGAGCGTGCGCAGGGTGGGGAGGGCCTGGGGGAAGAAGCAGGTGCCGTCGGTCATGTAGCGGTCCGCCTCCACCCGGTAGGCGTCGATGAAGGCCTCGATGTCCTCAGGGGTGGCAAGCCCCGTGATCTTCGCCACGGCCCTATCCATGGGGAGGCCGATGGTGTGGCGGATGGTGTCGTCCTCTGCGTCCGGCATTCCGAGCTTCTGGAAGGTGATATGGAAGCACTTCAGGATGCCCTCCTCGGAGTTTGCCAGGGTGTAGTCGAAGTCAAAGAGGTAGATGGGATATTTTTTCACGATCTCGATCCTTTCTGTTCACGTTCCCTCAAGCATATCATAAAATCTCCTGGCTGTCATAGGAGGGGCGTATTTTGCCTGTAAATAGGGCGGGAGTCTTATTTTGTCGGAAAGTTTCGTGATAAGAGCAAAATGTCTGCTTTTCTCAGGGGAAATGCTTGCATTTTTCGACGAAAGACGCTATACTATTGGGCATAGTCGTTCTTTTTCTGCATCATGGCTCGATGACGGCCTTGTCCTGGAGAGATTGGGCTTCTATCCAAGTTTTATTTCATTTTAAGGAGTTTTACGTATGGCTTTCGAGGACAAGACTCTCACATGCAAGGACTGCGGCAAGGAATTTATCTTCACCGCAGGCGAGCAGGAATTTTTCGCAGAAAAGGGCTTTGAGCACGAGCCGCAGCGCTGCCGTGACTGCCGCGACAAGCGTCGCCGCAGCCGGGATGGTGGCGAGCGTCAGATGTACCAGGTGGTCTGCGCTGCCTGCGGCAAGGAGACGGAGGTTCCCTTCCAGCCGAAGGACGACCGCCCG
This sequence comes from uncultured Mitsuokella sp., assembly GCA_945877355.1. Lineage (GTDB taxonomy): Bacteria > Bacillota > Negativicutes > Selenomonadales > Selenomonadaceae > AWVT01. Next base: position 46,495 of record CAMCRT010000001.1, read on the forward strand.
GTCTACTGCCGCGACTGCTTCAACAAGAAGCGCGCTGCCGCCTACTAATCGGCAACACATCAAAAGCAATGGGGCTTGGATTTTCCAGGCCCCTTTACTTTGAAACCCCAAGAGGTCTAGCCAAAGGTTGCAGACGGATTGGCTGGTTTCGTGCAAGGGCAGCGCGCAAGACCTATCGTGGCGTCTCTGTGTGCAGCCCGCTATGAAATCGCAGATTCCTGTGGATAGGCTCTGCGGCTTCAAAAGGATAACTCTTCTGGGAGGTATGTAAACATGAAATGGATGAAAGCACTCGCACTCGCTGCGATCTGTGCCCTTTCCGTCGTCACGCTGGCTGGCTGTGGCGGACAGAGTGCCGACAATGGCGGCAAGAAGGTTCTAAAGGTGGGCTCTTCCATCGACTTCGCGCCCTTCGAGTTCCAAGACGAGGGGCAGAAGGACTACCAGGGCTTTGATATGGACCTCATCCGCGCCATCGGCAAGGAGCTGGGCTACGAGGTGGAGGTCAGCAATATCCCCTTCGACGGCCTCATCCCGGCTATGCAGAACAAGACGATGGACGTGGCCATCTCCGGCATGACCATCAATGACGAGCGCAAGCAGAACGTGCTCTTCTCCGACCCCTACTACCAGGCAGGCCTCACCATGGTGGTCCGCGATGACGAGCAGGCCATCCAGAAGTTCACGGATCTCAAGGGCCACAAGGTCGCCGTCCAGATCGGCACCACCAGCGCCGAGGAGGTCAAGAAGCTTGAGGGCGTCGAGGTCCACGAGTTCAACACGCCGGCCGACTGCTTCACGGAGCTCAAGGCTCGTGGCGTGGACGCCGTCGTCAATGACCGCCCGGTCAATGACTACTACATCCAGAAGAGCGGCGCCACGGGCGTCAAGGCACTCCCCGAGCGTCTGACGGCTGAGGACTATGGCATCGCCATGGCAAAGGACAACACAGAGCTCCAGCAGAAGATCAACGAGGCTCTGAAGAAGCTGAAGGACAACGGCGAGTACGACAAGATCTTCGCCAAGTGGTTCGGCGAGAGCAAATAAGCGCCCAGATAACAAGACGCGTAAAGAAGCGGGCTGCGACGGGATTCTACCTGTCGCAGCTCATTTTTTGTGGGGGCGCAGAAGCCTGTCAAAACATATATGGACAAAAGGCGTGGGATTCGCTATAATGAAGCATAAGTTTTCATTTTTCGTGCATAAATATAAGGTGAGCCTATGAATTTCAATCTTGACCTTGCGATAAACTCCTTTCCGCTGCTCCTCCTCGGGGCGGGGGTGACGATAAAGATCACAGCCCTCTCTGTGGCCCTCGGCATCGTCATCGGCCTCTTTGTGGGTATCGCCCGCATCTCCCAGGTGAGAGTGCTCCGGGGGCTGGCGGCGGTCTATGTGGACTTCTTCCGGGGGACGCCGCTCCTCGTGCAGCTCTTCCTCTTCTACTTTGCCCTGCCGGCCATCACCGGGCAGCGGGTGGATCCCTTCGTGGCGGCCATCGGCGCCTGCGGCATCAATTCCGGCGCCTACGTGGCGGAGATCTTCCGGGCGGGCATCCAGTCCATCGACGCGGGCCAGATGGAGGCGGGCCGGTCTCTCGGCATGACCTGGGGCCAGACCATGCGCTACATCATCGTTCCCCAGGCCACGAGCCGGGTCATCCCGCCTCTCGGCAATGAGTTCATCGCCCTCCTGAAGGACTCCTCCCTCGTCTCCGTCATCGGCTTCGAGGAGCTGACGCGAAGGGGCCAGCTCATCATCGCCAAGACGTACGGGTCTCTCGAGATCTGGATCTCCGTCGCCATCATCTATCTCGTCATGACGCTGACGATCTCGCGCTTCGTGGCATATCTGGAAAAGAGGTACAAGACGAATGATAAGCATTGAAGGACTGAAAAAGAAATTCGGCGACAACGAGGTCCTTCGCGGCATCGACCTCGAGATAAAGGAGCGGGAGGTGGTCGTCATCATCGGCCCTTCGGGCTCTGGGAAAAGCACGCTTCTTCGCTGCATGAACTACCTGGAGGTGCCCACGGCCGGCGCCGTCTCCGTGGACGGCATCCTCTTAGGCGGGGGCGAAGCGAATATCAACAAGGTCCGGGAGGAAGTGGGCATGGTCTTCCAGCGGTTCAACCTCTTCCCCCATATGACCGTGCTGAAAAATATCATGCTGGCCCCCATGAAGGTGAAGGGCGTGAAGAAGGAAGAGGCGGAAAAGACAGCCAAGGAGCTCCTGGCCCGGGTGGGCCTCGCCGACAAGGCGGACAGCTACCCCGGCAGCCTCTCCGGCGGCCAGCAGCAGCGCGTCGCCATCGCCAGGGCCCTTGCCATGCGCCCAAAGGTCATGCTTTTCGACGAGCCCACGTCGGCCCTCGATCCCGAGATGGTGGGCGAGGTCCTCGACGTCATGCGCAAGCTCGCCAAGGAAGGCATGACTATGGTCATAGTTACCCATGAAATGGGCTTTGCCCGGGAGGTGGGCGACCGTCTCCTCTTCGTGGACGAGGGCCGTATCATCGAGCAGGGAGAGCCCCGGGAAGTATTTGAACATCCGAAGGAGGAGAGGACAAAGAGCTTCCTCTCGAAGGTTCTTTGAGATATAGTTACACGAGAAAAGTATCGATTCTTTCCAAAGGACGATTCTCTTATTTCGCAAGGGGTTAGGCGGTTTTCTCTATTGACATTCCCTTTGTATGTCGCTACAATAGGAATTGTAAGAAAGTTAAATAAGAAAGAAAATCCATTATTCTTTTCCAAAGTGGGATTAGGTAGGGTTTTTCTGATAGTTGTTTCAAGGCGGGCAGAGCCCGCCCGCACACCCTTTTGGGAGGAGAATCATTATGGTTGGCAAAGTGAAATGGTTCAGTGCGGAAAAAGGCTACGGCTTTATCGCACGGGAGGATGGAGACGATGTATTCGTGCATTTCTCCGCAATCCAGGACGACGGCTTCAAGACGCTCAATGAGGGACAGGATGTCACCTTTGAGATCGTGGAAGGCGCACGCGGACCACAGGCTGCAAATGTCGTGAAGACGGCATAAGGAAGGTTTGTTATCTGCATTCGAGGCTCCGAGCAATCGGAGCCTTTTTTCGTATTCTGTCCGAAAACCTTTGAAATCACTTATAAATAGTATATTTTCCGCATTGATTTTTTGATGGCCAGCCGCTAAAATAGTAGTAGGGGGAGGGCGCGTCTCAGGCGGAGTCCTCCAATCGGATCGTTTGCGTGGGGGCGGAAATGATGAAGCAGTTTGTAGCATTTGTAAAGAGCCGCGAGGAATTGCTCGCCGCCTATGAAAAGGCAAAGGCGGAGCAAGAAGCAAGAAAGCCCCGCACGACCCTCGTCATCGCCTATGTGGGGGCAGCGGAGGAGCGGGCCATCGGAGAGGTCCGGCAGGTTCACCGGGAGCTTCTCCCCACGGCAGAGCTCCTCGGCATCCGGGTGGATGCGGCCATCGCCAACGGAAAGATCGTCATTCAGAAAAACGAGCGGGAAATCGAGCCCGGCATGGGCGTGGTGCTTTCCTTCCTGTTCCTCCAGACCAGCAAGGCCCGGGTGCAGATCTACGACCAGGCGACGAATAGCGGCAGCACCGTCGGGGATGCCATCGTGAAGCGCATGAAGGAGACGCAGAAATTCCGCGCCATGATGATCTGCTCCACGCGCCCCTGGCCCGGCTTTGATGCCCTCATGGCGCGGATCGGCGCCGGGGCGAAGCGCCATGCCCTGATCTTTGGCGGGCTGGTCGGCGATGGGATACACACCCATGAGGACGAGGCCTTTACGGCAGAGGCCGTATATCAGGATGCGCTGGTCACCATCTGCTTTTCTGGCGAGGATCTTTCCGTCGCCATGAAGTCGAGCTTTGGCTGGCATCCGCTGGGGCATCCGGTCACCGTGACGAAGACCTCCGGGACACGCCGGGTCATCGAGGTGGAGGGAAAGCCCGCCCTCGATGCCATCACCCACTACCTGGGCGGCGACAAGTCCTGGGGCGATGCGGAGAACCGCCTGCGCTTCCTGCCCTGCCTCGTGCGCAACGGCATCCTCCTGGGCAGGTATATCTATGAAATCGACGGGGACGACCTCATCCTCAGCGGCGACATCTATACGGGGGAGGAGATCCGCCTCACCTGCGGCGACCCCAGCAGCATCATCGAGCAGGCCAATGACATGTGGGAGGATATGTACACCTTTGCGCCGGAGGCCACATTCGTGACGAGCTGCCTGGGCCGGCAGTTCATGATGAAGAACGAGACGGAAAAGGAGCTGGTGCAGCTCGCCCATTTCCCCGCCTCTGCCGGCTTCTACTCCTATATCGAGTACATCGGCACAAGGGGGACCCTGTCCGAGGCAAATATGACCATCGTGGGCGTCGGCATGCGGGAAGGTGCACCGAAGACAGGCGAGGCGCACCCGCCACTCCCGAAGTTTTCCTATGGAAAGAAGCTCACGACGACGGCCCTGCTCCTGCGCTTCGTCAATGTGCTGACGGAGGAGTGGGAGGAGGCCCAGAAGCGTCTGTCGGAGCTGGCGGAGCGGGACGATCTGACGGGGCTCACGAACCGGCGCACCATGGAGACAATCCTGCGCCATTCCCTGGACATCACCCGCGTCACAGGCCAGGCCATCTCCGTCCTCATGCTGGATCTCGACGACTTCAAATCCATCAATGACACCTACGGCCACGAGATGGGGGACAAGGCCCTGAAGGCGGTGGCGGAGGTGCTTCGCTCCTGCACCCGGGCCGGTGTGGATACCGTGAGCCGCTGGGGTGGGGACGAGTTCTTCGTCATCCTTATGGCAGGGCGCGAGCAGGCAGAGGAGATCGCCACCCGGATTCGGGAGGCGGTGGCAAGGCTTCACGTGCTGCCGAAGGGGCGGTCCTTCACCGTGAGCTGCGGTATCCATGTGGTGCAGCCGGGCCTCGACCATGCCCAGGTTTTCCGGAATGTGGACCGGACCCTCTACAGCGCAAAATCCCTGCTGGGAAAGAACAGCATTGTAATCGAGTGACATGATAGAAGTAAGGAATCTGATAAAGCGTTTTCCCCATCGGGGGAAGGACGGGAAGCAGACGGAAAAGACGGCGGTGGACGGCATATCCTTCTCCGTGAAGAAGGGGGAGATATTCGGCCTCCTGGGGCCAAACGGCGCCGGCAAAACCACCACCATTCGCATGATGACCATGCAGACCCGGCCGACGGCAGGGGAGATCCTCTACGAGGGCCTCTCCACCCGGGAAGAGCCCCAGCGGGTCAAAGAGCTCCTCGGCATCGTGCCCCAGCATATCAATTTCGACCAGGACCTCACGGTGGGGGAGAATATGGAGCTCCACGCCCGCCTCTATCACATGGGGGCTTTGGAGCGGAAAAAGCGGATAGCGGAGCTCCTCGACTATGTGGAACTCTCTGACGTGGTAAATGACGGAGTGCGCCGCCTCTCCGGCGGCATGAAGCGCCGTCTCCTTATCATGCGGGCGCTCATCCATCATCCCCGCATCCTCTTCCTCGACGAGCCCACGGTGGCCCTCGACCCCCAGGTGCGGCGGCGTATCTGGGACATGGTGCAGAGCCTCGCGAAGGGCGGGGTGACGGTCTTTTTGACAACCCACTACATCGAGGAGGCGGAGGCCCTCTGCGACCGGGTGGCCATCCTCGCGAAGGGGCGGCTCCTCGATCTCGACACGCCGGCGAACCTCCGGGAAAAGACGAACCTGCCGAGCCTCGAGGAGGTATTTCTGCAGATGACGGAGAAACAAAGTGCAGCAAAAGCTATTTGATATCGGGACGGTCTTTTGGCGGGACTGGGTGGTGCTGAAGCGGCGCCTGGCGAAATTCCTCGTCTCCCGCATGGTGGCGCCGCTCCTCTACCTGGTGGCCTTCGGCTGGGGGCTAGGGCGCAGCATCTCTGTGGACGGCGGCTCGTACCTGGACTTCATCGTGCCGGGCATCCTCGCGCTGAACTCCATGAATATCAGCTTCAACAGCATCACCCCCGTCCACGCGGAGCGGGTCTACCACAAGAGCCTGGAGGAATACGTCAGCGCCCCCATCTGGCCCGATGCCTTCGTCATCGGCAAGCTCCTGGCGGCACTCCTGCGGGCGCTCCTATCCTCCGCCATCATCTGCGCCCTGGCCTTTGCCTTCGGCGCAAGGCTCACCCTTTCGCCCCTCTTTCTCCTGGTGCTGGCCCTGAACTGCATCATCTTCGCCGAGATCGGCTTCGTCGCCGCCATGAAGATAAACACCTTCGAGGAAATGGGTCAGGTCAATACCTACATCCTCCTCCCCATGTCCTTCCTCTGCGGCACCTTCTTCCACACCGCCGCCCTGCCGTCCCTCGTCCGGCTTATCATCGACGCCCTGCCGCTGACCCATACAAGCTATCTCCTGAGGGCTCTGGGGAGCGGCCAGGAGGCCTCCGCGCTCTCCCTTTTTGTGCTGTTTTTTTACTGCCTCGTGCTTTATGCGTTCTGCGTGCGTTTTTTCCGTAGATTATCGGATTGATCTTTTTACTTCAGAAAGGATAGAATGTGTTCAAAAACATTCTTCATCATAAAGCCTCCTCCTCTGGCGACTGTGCACGCCTTTGCTGCACGAAGCTGGAGGATTTTTCTGTCCATGTGGGCAGCCTCCACATCTTCGACCATGTGAACCTCCACGTTCACTGCGGCCAGCTCACCGCCCTCATCGGGCCCAATGGCGCCGGCAAGAGCACCCTCCTGAAGGCCATACTGGGGGAGGTGCCCCACACGGGCTCCCTCCACTACGTGGATGCCAAGGGCGCCCACACCGGCCACCCCGTCATCGGCTACGTGCCCCAATACCTGCGGTTCGACGTGAGTGCCCCTTTGAGCGTCATGGATATCTTCCTGGCCTGCCTCACGAAAAAGCCCGTGTGGCTCACCTCCGGGCGCAAATACCGCCCCCGCATCGAGAGGAATCTAGCTAGGGTCCACGCCGAGCACCTCATCGACCGGCGCCTCGGGGCCCTCTCCGGCGGTGAGCTCCAGCGGGTGCTCCTGGCCCTCGCCCTCGACCCCATGCCCGACCTGCTGCTTCTCGACGAGCCCGTCTCCGGCGTGGATCGGGCCGGCCTCGAGCTCTTCTATGAGATCTGCGCCGAGCTCCGGGAAAAGGAGGACATGGCCATCATCCTCATTTCCCACGACCTCGCCATGGTGGCAAGGCACGCGGACCAGGTGGCCCTCATGAACAAGGGCATCATCATGACCGGTACGCCGGAGGAGGTCTTTGCCGACCCTCGTACGAAGGAGCTCTTCGGCATGCTGGCCGGCGGCGATATCAAGAAGGGAGGGGAGACCTGATGGACGCTATCTACACGGTCATGGAGGCACTGCTGCCCTTTGACTGGGCCCAGGCCACCTTCATGAAGAACGCCTTCCTGGCCATCCTCCTTGTGACGCCCCTCTTCGGAGTGCTGGGCACCATGGTGGTGTCAAACCGCATGGCCTTCTTCTCCGACTCCCTGGGCCACGGCGCCTTCACCGGCATTGCCCTGGGCGTGCTCCTGGGGGTGGTCAGCCCTCTGGCCTCGCTCCTCGTCTTTTCTATCATCTTCGCCCTTTTCATCACCTGGATAAAAAACAAGAGCGGGGCGTCGGCCGATACGGTCATCGGCGTCTTCTCCGCGACAGCCATCGCCCTTGGCCTCATGCTCATGTCGCGGGGAGGGAGCTTTAACAAATACTCCACCTACCTCATCGGCGACATCCTCGCCATCACCCCGGGGGATCTGGCGGGGCTTCTCGCAGTCTTCCTCTTCGTCCTCCTGGCCTGGGGCCTCCTCTACAACAGGCTCCTCGTGCTCTCCGTCAACGCCTCTTTCGCCAGGAGCCGGGGCATCCCCGCCCTTCTCTACGAGAGCGCCTTCGCCGCGCTCCTGGCCGTCGTGGTGGCCATCAGCATCCAGTGGGTGGGCATCCTCATCATCAATGCACTGCTGGTACTCCCCGCCGCCGCCGCGCGGAATGTGGCCACCAGCGTCAAGAGCTACCACCTGGCCTCCGTCCTTATCGCCTTGGTGTCGGGAATCGTGGGCCTCATCCTCGCCTACTACGCAGACCTCGCCGCCGGCGCCACCATCGTGGCCGTGGCCGCCTGCTTCTTCTTCATTACTCTCGCGCTAAGGGGGCGCAGATAAATGCAGCTGAGTAATTTCGCTAATTTTACTCTTGTCTTTGCCGGCGGCGGCCTGGGGGCCGTCTGCCGCTACAGCATCACCACCTACGTGGGCGCACGGTTCGTGGCCTTCCCCATGGGGACGCTGGCCGTCAACGCGGCAGGCAGCTTCCTCATGGGCCTCATCATGGGCCTCCTCCTCCTCGCCACAGAGCGCTACGGCCTCATCGCCGAGCCCTATCGCCTGCTCCTCACCGTAGGCTTCCTGGGCGGCCTCACCACCTTCTCCTCCTTCAGCTTCGAGACCCTTCTCCTCCTAAAGGGCGGCAGCTACTTTCCCGCCCTTTTCAGCGTAACAGCCAACGTCGTCCTTGGCCTCCTGCTAGCCGGTGGCGGCTTCCTCCTGACGAGGGGCCTTCTACGCTAGCCCATTCCAACCGGCTAACAGCCAAACTAAAAACCGCCCACCTGTATGCAGGTCGAGCGGTTTTTCTTCAGGAGGCATCTGCGCGATGCTCCTTTAGGCAGGCGAGGAATTCCTCGCCGTATTTTTTTAGCTTCATTTCGCCGACGCCCTTGACCTCGAGCATTTCGTCGAGGGTCGTGGGGAGCACGGTGCACATGTCCCGGAGGGTGGCGTCGGAGAAGACCACGTAGGGGGGGATGGCCTCCCGGGTGGCGATTTCCTTTCGGAGGGCCCGCAGGTGGTCGAAGAGGGCCGGTGGCGCCTCTTCTTTTTTGACCTCCACAGGGACGGCCTGGAGTACCTTTTTCTGGCCCCGCAGCACGGAGACGGCGGGGGCCTTTAGGCAGAGGACGGGGTACTTGGACTCGGTGAGGGCCAGGTAGTCCGTCGCCACGAACCGCTGGATCAGGAGCTTGATATCGTTCAGGCTCCTCTCCTTCATGAGGCCGTAGGTGGAGAGGCTGTCAAAATGCATGGTGCGCACCCGCTGGCTGGTGGAGCCCTTCAGCACCTCTGCCACGAGGGTGAGGCCGAATCGCTCCTGCATGCGGTAGACGCAGGAAAAGACCATCTGGGCATCCCTCGTAATGTCCCGCTCCTCCAGGCCCGCCTTGCAGCTGCCGCAGTTGTCGCAGGTGGCGGGGCTGTCGCCGCCGAAGTAGTGGATGATGAAGTGGCGGAGGCACTCGGGAGTGTGGCAGTAGTCCACCATTTTCTGGAGCTTGGCGAGGCCGTGGGCCTTTCGCTCCTCATTTTCCGTGGACACGTCGATGAGATATCGCTGGGTCTGGGTGTCCTGGGGAGAGTAGAGGAGGATGCAGGCGCCGGGCTCCCCGTCCCGGCCGGCCCGTCCCGCCTCCTGGTAGTAGGCCTCCAGATTCTTCGGCATATTGTAGTGGAGGACGTAGCGCACGTTGCTCTTGTCGATGCCCATGCCGAAGGCGTTCGTGGCGACGATGGCCTGGACGTTGTCGTAGAGGAAGTCGTCCTGGGCCTTTGTGCGCTCCGGGTCCGTGAGGCCCGCATGGTAGCGGGCGACGGCAAGACCCTTCTTCGTGAGCAGGGCGTAGAGCTTGTCCACGTCCTTGCGGGTGGCGCAGTAGATGATGCCGGACTCGGATTTATGGGCTTTGACGTAGCGCTCGACGAACTTCTTCTTGTCCTCGCCCCGGCGCACCTCGAAGTAGAGGTTGGGCCGGTCAAAGCCGGAGACGTGGACATCCGGGGAGCGGAGCCCGAGGAGGGCGATGATGTCCGCCTGGACCTCGGGGGTGGCCGTGGCGGTGAAGGCGGAGACGAGGGGGCGACGCCGGAGGCTCTGGATAAAGGGGAGGATCTGCCGGTAGCTGGGGCGGAAGTCGTGGCCCCATTGGGAGAGGCAGTGGGCCTCGTCCACGGCCACCATGCGGACGTCGCAGCACTCGAGGAGCCCCTGGAAGTAGGTGCTCTCCAGTTTCTCAGGCGCCACGTAGAGGAGGCGGATGTCGCCTGCGCGCAGGGCCTCCTGGCGCTCGTCCTGCTGCTCTAGCGTGAGGGTGCTGTTGATATAGGTGGCGGGGATGCCCTGCTCCCGGAGGGCGTCCACCTGGTCCTTCATGAGGGATATGAGGGGGGAGATGACGACGGTGAGCCCGCCAAGGACGAGGGCGGGGACCTGGAAGCAGATGGATTTGCCGGCGCCGGTGGGCATGATGGCCACGGTGTCGTGGCGGGCAAGGAGGCTCCTTACCACCCCGTCCTGGGCCGGGCGAAAGGATTTGTAGCCGTAGTGCTCCCGCAAAAGGGCGAGGGCCTTTTCATAATCGGAGGGGATAAGAACACCTTCTTTCTGCTAAAGCTGAGATGCGATTTGGACCCGTCCTTAAGCGCGAAAAACATCTTTCTCGCAGACTCCCCCTTTCCCTGCGGGCGTTCCCCCTCTAGAGGGGGACGAGGCAAGACTCAGTAGGTCGCAATGGGATGGATAGTCCGGGAGACTGTCAGGCAAGTCGTGTGAGTTTGCCGTTCGCAGCAAGCCATTGCGAGCATAGGAGCCTCGCTTGCCTCCCTCTGGAGGGAGGTGGCGCGCGAAGCGCGACGGAGGGAGTCTTGATGCTGGGCGTGACGATTTTTATACGTCAAGGCGAGAGAAAAGCGGCAGTTGCATCAAATATTGCTTTTCCCTACTGCGTCGAAGGTCTTTGTAATCTCCATGCTAGGAGCTTTTCCCAGCAGGCTCACGACTGCGATGGCAATCGTGGAGAAGAGGAAGCCGGGGACGATTTCGTAGAGGCCGAAGAGGGCGAGCTGCTTCCAGACGAGGACGGTGACGCCGCCCACGATGATGCCGGCCAGCACCCCGTTTCGCGTCGTGCGGCGCCAGAAGAGGCTCAGGAGGATGGCGGGGCCGAAGGCGGCGCCGAAGCCTGCCCAGGCGTAGGCCACCATGTCGAGGATGAAGCTATTGGGCGTGAGGCCGATGTAGACAGCGAGGCTCGCGATGATGAGAACGCTGGCCCGGCTGATCCAGATGAGCTCCTTCTGCTCGGCGCTGGAGCGGACGAGGGAGCGGTAGAAGTCCTGGGCAAAGGCGGAGGCTGCCACGAGGAGCTGGCTCGACGCCGTGCTCATGATGGCGGCGAGCACTGCCGACAGCACGAGGCCGGCGATGAAGGAGGGGAAGAGCTCGTTCGTCATGACGAGGAAGACCGTCTCCGACGCCGTGCCCTCGAGGGGCGTCGTGAGGTACACCCGGCCCACCATGCCCACGGCGACGGCAGCGGCGAGCGACAGGACGACCCAGGTCATGGCGATGTGGGTGGCCTGCTTGATTTCCTTTGAGCTCTCGATGGCCATGAAGCGCACGAGGATATGGGGCTGGCCGAAGTAGCCGATGCCCCAGGCCAGGAGCGATATGAGCTCGATGGCCCCCATGGTGGAGCCGTCCGGCTTCGTGAGCGGCGCCAGGAAGGAGTCCTGCACCGTCCGCATCTCGCCCAGCACATGGGCGAAGCCCCCCGCCTCCAGCGCCGCCGTGATGGGGACGATGAGGATGGCGAAGAACATCATGACGCCCTGGATGAAGTCCGTGCGGGACACGGCGAGAAAGCCTCCCACCAGGGTGTAGAAGACGACGGAGCCCGCGCCGATGAAGATGGCATACTCGTAGGGGATGCCGAAGACCGTCTCGAAGAGCCGACCCGCCGACACGAAGCCGGAGGCGGTGTAGATGACGAAGAAGATGAGGATGAAGATGGCGGGCACGATGCGCAGGAGGTTCGACCCGTCGAGATACCTGTTCTGCAGGAACTCCGGCAGCGTCAGGGCGTTGCCGGCCAGCTCCGTGTATTTCCGGAGGCGGGCGGCGAGAAAGCGCCAGTTCGCCCAGGTGCCGATGGCGATGCCGATGGCAATCCAGCCCGCATTGAGGCCCGCAAGGTAGGCAAAGCCCGGCACGCCCATGAGCATCCACCCGCTCATGTCCGAGGCCTCCGCCGAAAGCGACGTGACCCAGGCCCCGAGCTTCCGGTTCCCCAGGAAGTAGTCGCTCATATTCCGGGTGCGGCGGTAGTAGTAGACGCCGATGGCCATCATGAGGCCGATGTACAGGACAAAGGTATTGAGTATGGCTAAATCGTGTGTCACAAAATTCCTCCTGTGGCCAAAGTTCTATTGCATAAGGACAGAAAAGAAGACCTCTCTGAAGAGAGGCCTTCCTGCTATTCTGGTTTTCCAATCTTCTCAAGATACGCGGAAGGGAGGCTACCGCCATGATGCATGCAGCAGCCTCCCTTCAAAGCAGGAGTCCAGAGTGCCGTTCACTTTAAATGCCTAAACCTGCGAAACGCAGGTGGGTACCCTAAGTCTGGTTTTTGCGACGCCGAGCAGTGCAAGGCACGCATCTGCCAGAATCAAATCAGGTTCCCTAGGAAAAATGTAGGTTAGACACTGTTAAAGCTCACGCACACCCCAGGCCTGTCCTTCTTTGCCTGTTATATTATCATAAAAATTTTTCATTCGCAAGACTTGACAAAAGAAGACTTCTCGCATGTCTGTGCAAAAAGTACAAAATACATAATTTTTTATGGAAATCAGCCGGAATCAAGCCCTTCTCTGGGAGGAGGGTGCCCCGAAGGGGCAGGAGGAGCCCGCCCGTAGGACGTCGCAATAGGAGTGAGTAGTAGGGACCGGCTACTATCCCGCCTTTCCCATCACTTGGTGCGGATCGCTGTGATCTCGTAGCCGGAGCCGGCAAGGCTCTGGCGGATCTCGTCGTCGGAGACCTCTCGCGTCATCTTGAGGGTGGCGCGGTTGTGGTGGAGGTTCACCTCCGCTGCGGCACCGTCGATGGCATCCAGGGCCTGCTCCACACGGATCTTGCAGTTGCCGCAGGTCATGCCGCTGATATCGATGATCTTCTCCCCGACGATGGTGCCATTGAGCTCCTTCTTCGGAGGTGCGACGATCTCCCCGCCGCCCCCGCAACAGGAGCCCTCCCCCCGCCAGTGGCGCACGACACCCCGCAGGGCAAAATATAGGGCAATGAGGACGATGACGCCGATAACAGCTGTAGCCATGATGCTTCCTTCTTTCAATAAGTCAGAATGGTTTTCAATCTATATGTTTCTACCACTGTTATACGCGAGAAAGAGCAAAATGTCAAGAAATACTTTCATTATCAAAATAGAAACGGAGGGCAAGCTGTTTTCAGCAGCAAGAAAGGATCTATGGCACATAACGCAGAGGAACAAACCTGTAAATATGGACAGGAGCAGGGTCTTTTCCTCTTGAACTTTTCAGTTTGAGTGTGTATAATCGATAGGTATTGTAATATGTATTATAGGGGAAGTGTACGAATGTATTCGGAGAAGCTCGCGCTTGATTGGGTGAAGGTCGTCCTGGCCCTGTCGGCTGTTGTTCTTTTTTCTTGATATGGGTCTCAGGCCTTTTATTGTGCGGGGATGTTCCAGCGGGGGGTAGCGTCGCATGGCGACAAAAACGGAAATCGTAAAACCGAAGATAAAGATCAAGGTGTTCGGCATCGGTGGCGGCGGCAATAATGCCCTTGCCCGCATGAAGACGTCGGAGGACCTTGACCTGGAGCTCGTCGCCATCAACTCCGATAAGCGTCAGCTCTCCTTTGTGGAACGCCCCGATTTGCACATCCTGCAGATCGGCGAGTCCCTCACGGGCGGCCGGGGCACAGGCGGCCGGGTGGAGCTCGGCGACCAGGCGGCACGCCAGGAGGCGGCAAAGCTCCGGGAGGCCATGGCAGGAGCGGATCTCCTCTTCATCACGGCAGCCATGGGCGGCGGCTTTGGCACGGGGGCGGCCCCTGTCATCGCCCGCATCGCAAAGGAGGCGGGCATCCTCACGGCAGGTGTCGTGACGGAGCCCTTCAGCTTTGAGGGCAATCGCAAGAAGCGCCTCGCGGAGGCCGGCATCACGAGGATGCAGTCCCAGATGGATGCGCTCATCGTCGTGTCGAACGACAATCTCTCAAAGCTCCCGGAGAACCACAACATGACCCTCTCCAATGCCTTCAAGGCGGCGGATGCGGTGCTGAACCAGGCGGTGAGCTGCATCGCAGAGCTGATACTCAAGACTGGCTTTATCAATGTGGACTTTGCGGACGTGACGACCATCTTCCGCCACAGCGAGTCCAGCGATGCGCTCCTCGGCATCGGCCGGAGCAAGCGCAGCGCGGTGGATGCGGTGAAGGCGGCGGTGACGAGCCCGCTGTTCTCCCGGAGCCTCGAGGGTGCCCGGGCGGTCATACTGAACCTCACGGGGGACAGCGAGCTCAGCATGTACGATGTGGATGAGGCGACCCACTTCATCGCCGACAGCACGGACGACAATGTGGATCTCATCCTGGGTACGGTCATCGACGATACGATGGACGGCGAGGTCCAGGCGACCATCATCGCCATGGATTTCGCCGACAGCACGGTGCTGAAGGCGCCGACGGTGACGGTGCCGGAGAAAAAGGAAGCGGCGCCCACGCCGAAGATCGACCTGGCCCCGCCGAGCTTCATGACGAACAAGAAGGGAAAGGATGCGCAGGGAGCCTTTGCAATCCCGGCGTTCCGGCTGGCACCCGATACGGAGGGGCCAGAGAAAAAATAGGTGGATTTTGAGCAAGCTAGGCAGATTCTCTCGGACAGAGCTTCTTTTGGGCGAGGATGGCATGGAGCGCCTGAAGGGCGCGACGGTGGCGGTCTTTGGCGTGGGGGGCGTGGGCTCCTTTGCGGCGGAGGCACTGGCGCGATCTGGCGTCGGTCATCTCGTCCTCATCGACAATGACACGGTCTGCATGACGAATATCAATCGTCAGATCCATGCGACCACAAAGACCATCGGCAAGGGCAAGACCCTCGTCATGAAGGAGCGCATCCATGATATCAATCCGGAGGCGGAGGTCACGACCATCGACGGCTTCTTCCTGCCGGACAGTGCGGCGGACTTCTTCCCAGTGCATTACGACTACGTCATCGATGCCATCGATACGGTCTCGGGAAAGATCGGCCTCGTGCTGGCCTGCCGGGAGCGAGGCATCCCCATCATCTCCTGCATGGGGGCGGGCAACAAGCTGGATCCGACGAAGTTCAAGGTCATGGATATCAGCCGTACCACGGTGGACCCCATCGCGCGGGTCATGCGGAAGAAGCTCAAGGAGCTCCGCGTGCCGAAGCTCAAGGTGGTCTGCTCCACGGAAAAGCCCCTGAAGATCAGCCAGAGCGGCTGCGGATCGAATTGTATCTGCCCGCCGGGCAGCGCCCGGAACTGCGACAGGCGGCGGTCCGTGCCCGGGAGCATTTCCTTCGTGCCCTCCGTGGCAGGGCTCATCCTGGCCGGCGAAGTCATCCGGGATATTTCCGGTGTGGAAAAAGCATAGCTATTGAGGTAGGCTGCAAATGGGCAGTCTCCCTTTTCATGAAAAAATTTTCGGGCGGGATTTTCAAAAAATACCGATATATGGAAAAGGCACAGCAGGCTTCGGCAGATGTTGTGCCTTTCCTTGTTGTTCCTTTAGAGAAAGAGCTATTCTATAAGGAAAACGGGAAATGTAAAGGAGGATTCTCCTTCTCTTTAGCGAATTATAAAGTAGAATTTATCACCCACATATATTTATGGGCATTGCTTCTGAGCGGTGCCAGGCTTTCGAGGAGGTTATTTCCTGAAGCTGAAACCGAAGATGATGCTGGGCATCGGCATCCCTCTTGTGGTGACGTTCATCATCATGGGCGCAATCATCTACTCCATGGCGAGCTCTGCGCTGCGCAACGTGACGGAGACGGCGCTGGAGGAAATCGGCTCCCACTACTTAGAGTCCATCAATGGGATCGTGACGGCGGACAACGCCATCATGGACACCATTGCGGCCAGTTGGGAGGAGGGCATGCCCCAGGGCGACGAGCTCCAGGACGAGGTCAATACCCTCGCCAAGACCAGCAAGGGCGTCAATCTCGTCTACGTGGGAATGCCCGATGGCAGCTACAAGGCCAGCGGCTCCATGCCCGCCGGCTACGATCCCCGCACCCGGGCCTGGTATAAGGATGCCATGGCCAACAAGGGCAAGGTTGTCGTCTCCAGCGGCTACAAGTCCGCCTCCAGCGGTAAGGCCGTCATCACCCTCTCCCGCACCATCGAGCATAATGGCGAGACGATCGCTGTGCTGGGCGCCAACATCGATCTCGACCTCATCGGCCAGACATTGAAGGACGTGAAGGTGGGCGAGACGGGAGCCCTCTTCGTCATCGGTCGTGATAGCGAGTACATCTTCCATCAGAAATTCACCATCGACGACAAGCTGGCAGAGATGGACGGGGGCGCCTACAAGGACTTTGCGAAGCGCCTCATGACGGGCAAGCAGGAACACTTCGAGGAGAACTTCCAGGGCGTGGACAAGTTCTTCGCCGCGACACCGGTGGGCTCCACGGGCTGGACCATCGTGGTGGCGGATCCGAAGGATGACGCCTACGCCGCTGTCACCCGCATGGCCACCATCATCGTCGTCATCTGCATCCTCGCCATCGCGATTCTCTCTGCCATCGTCTTCGTCATGCTGACGAAGGTCATCAACCCCATTGCCATGCTCTCCAGCACCGCAGAGAAGGTGGCAAATGGCGACCTCTCCGTGAAGCTGCCCCAGTCGTCCCTCTCGGATGAAATCGGTACGCTCCAGAATAACTGCGTGAAGATGATCGACTTCCTGCGGGATATGGTGGCAAATACGGGCAAGGCTGCGGATCAGGTGTCCTCCTCCTCTGAGGAGCTCACGGCAAGCGCCGGCCAGACGTCCCAGGCCTCCCAGTCGGCGGCAGAGTCCGTCGTCAATATTGCCGAGCAGTCGGCCGAGCAGCTGGACCTCGTGGACAAGGCGACCACGACGGTCACGGGCATGAACGACCAGATGACGACGGTCATGGGCGCCGTGAACGGCGTCACCGAGTCCGCCGCCTCCACCCAGAAGGCCACGAAGGAAGGCCGTGCGGTCCTCGACAAGGTTATCGAGGGCGTCGATGGCCTCGCCCGGGGTGCTGTTGATGTGGGCGGCGCTGTCCAGGCCCTCTACGACGGCTCCAAGAACATCGCGGAAATCAATAAGACCGTCACCGACATCGCCGGCCAGACGAAGCTCCTGGCGCTGAACGCTGCCATCGAGGCAGCCCGCGCCGGCGAGCAGGGCCGCGGCTTTGCCGTCGTCGCCGACGAGGTCCGGAAGCTCGCCGAGGAGTCTGAGTCCGCAGCCCAGGAGATCAACGGCGTCATTCAGAAGAACGCCGACGAGATCCAGAAGGCCTTTGATCTCACGAAGAACCAGCAGGCCGAGGTCAAGGAGAACGTGGCCCAGGTCCAGGAGGCTGGCGACAAGTTCGACAGCATCGCTGGGCTCATCGAGAGCCTGACAAAGGACATCGAGAAGATCGCGAAGATCAGCGCCCAGATCCAGAAGGACTGCACCACCACCGTCGAGGAAGTGGGCAAGATCCGCGAGGCCTCCGGTTCTGTCCAGCAGAAGGCCACGGACGTGTCCGCAGTCTCCGAGCAGCAGGCAGCCTCCACAGAGGAAATCGCCGCGGCCAGCCACACGCTGGCCGAGCTCGCCCAGCAGCTCCAGGACGGCGTGAAGAAGTTCAAGCTGAAATAAGAATTTATTTGCCAAGAGTGCACCATGGATTTTTCCATGGTGCATTTTTCATAAAAAGACGGAATTTATTTCCTATATATAAGCAATACGTCCCAGAGAATCCGTTGACTATCTGAAAAAGCTATGATATTATACTATTTTACTTTTTTAAAGAAGTATGCTATACTTCAGATAGTTCACTTTACATGTCTATCTGGGAGGTGTATTTGTTTGCTTCAGGTAGGTGACCGGGTGGTGTATCCGATGCATGGCGCCGGCATCATTGCAGGAATCGAAGAGTGCGAGGTGCTGGGGGAGGACAAGTCCTACTATGTCATCCAGATGCCCATCGGCAATATGAAGATGATGGTTCCGACGGATAATGTGGAGACCGTGGGCCTTCGCGATATCGTGAGCGAGGACAAGGTGGCAGAGGTCCGGGATGTGCTCTCGGCGAAGCCCGAGCGGGTGACCGGCAGCTGGAACAAGAGGTTCCACGCGAACCTCACCCGGATGAAGACCGGCGATATCTGCGATGTGGCGGCCGTCGCGCGGGATCTTATCCTGCAGGATCGGAAGCGGCGCGTCTCCAGCGGCGAGAAGCGCCTGCTGGATCTGGCGAAGCAGATCCTCGTCAGTGAGCTCGTCTATGCCTGCGACAAGAGCCCCGAGGAAGTGGAGTCTTGGCTCGTGGGGACGATTGAGGAGAATCGCCACGCGCAGCACTGAGACCGCAGGAAGCACGGGGAGCCGTGCTTCTTTTTTTCGGGGCGGAAGCTTGTTCGTGCTGGAGGGATGACAAGGACGGGGAAGGGGCAGCTCCCCCTTCTTTTGGTGTCTTTACAAGGCGGGCGGATTTCGGTATACTATTGAACGTTATTTTCTGAACGTTATTTCCTGGCTTTGCCCGGAGGATGGAGAAGAGAGAATCGGAGGAAAGAATGCTCGAGGGCTTTTTGCGGTTTTTCATTATGTTGTTCTTCGTGCTGGCAGGGGGCGCGGGGATGAGTCTGGCGAGCCCCGTGCTCGCCATCCTTATCGGAGAGGAGTACTTCCAGTCGGATATCGGCGAGTTCGGCCTCACCATGGTGAACATGGGCTGCATCTTCCTGGGAGCGCTTTTCTTCGGCATCATCGGCTCCTTCATCGCCCCTTGGGCGGCCCGCCAGCTCCGGCGCATCGCCATGTGGGCAGAGGGAAAGCTGGGCCGTGTCCCCATCTACGACGTGGTGGCAGGAGCCTTCGGCCTGGCTGTCGGCCTCGTCATCGCCAATCTCTTCAGCTACTCCATCTCGAAGCTGCCGATCTTCGGCGAGTATCTGCCCATCGTCATCAGCATCGTGCTGGGCTACACGGGCATCTATATTGCCATCCAGAAGCGCAGCGAGTTCGGCGAGACTATGGGGTTTCTCCCGCAGATGGCAAAGGATCTGGCAGAGCTCCGGGAGAATCGGGGCAAGGTCCAGGTGGAGGAAAAGACGCCAAGGAAGCTCCTGGACACCAGCGTCATCATCGACGGTCGCATCGCCGATATCGCAAAGACGGGCTTTATCGAGGGGGATCTGGTGGTGCCGGTCTTCGTGCTGGAGGAGCTCCAGCATATCGCCGACTCCGCCGACTCCCTGAAGCGTACCCGGGGCCGCCGGGGCCTCGATATCCTCCAGTCCATGCGGGAGGGAGAGGGCGCGAGAGTCGTGGTGGAGTCCAGGGACTATGAGGACATCCCCGAGGTGGACTCGAAGCTGGTGCGCCTCGCACAGGACACAGGGGCGAAGATCCTCACGAATGACTTCAACCTCAACAAGGTGGCGAGCCTCCGGGGCGTGCAGGTGCTGAATATCAATGATCTCGCGAATGCCGTAAAGCCCGTGGTCATCCCCGGGGAGACCATGGTGGTCACCATCGTGAAGCAGGGCAAGGAGACGGGGCAGGGCCTCGCGTACCTCGACGACGGCACGATGATCGTGGTGGAGGACGGCTACTACCACATGAATGAAACCCTCACCGTGGAGGTCACCTCGGCCCTCCAGACAGCCGCAGGCCGCATCATCTTCGCAAAGCCTGTCCATGAAGCATGAGATAGGGCTGTGATAAAATGCATATCATTTTATCACAGCTCCTTTTTTATAGAAACGTCTGAGTCTAGCCTCGTCCCCCTCTCGAGGGGGGATGCCCGTAGGGCAAGGGGGAGTCTGCGAGGGAGATGTTACTCGGCTGGCGGACGGGCATGTTATCATTTTCCTTGCCCGGCTCGCTCCTTGCTATTGTAATTTCTCTCTGAAATGTGTATGATGAAGGTATTATGCAAAGCTATGACGCGCAGAGGAGGGGCAATATGGTAGCCGCAGTATTTCCCGCCGCAGGGCAGGGAACCCGCATGGAGGCGGGGTGCAATAAGGTGTTCCTGGAGCTCATGGGCATGCCCATCCTCGTGCGGACGCTTCTGCGCTTTTCCAATGTGAAGGAAATCGAGGAGCTCATCGTCGTGGTGGCGCCGGGGGAGGAGACCCATGTGGAGCGGGCGCTTCGCCTCGTGCCCGGCCTTACGGATTGGCAGGTGGTGGCGGGGAGCACCGAGCGCCAATACTCCATTGAAAACGGCCTGAAGGCCGTGGATCCTGCGGCGGACATCATCCTCGTCCACGATGCGGCCCGGCCCCTCGTCACCGAGCAGACGATCGAGGACGTGATACGGGCTGCACGGGTGCAGGGGGCAGCCATCGCCGCCGTGCCGGAGAAAAACACCATAAAGGTGGTGGATGACGAGGGCCACGTCACTGGGACGCCCGACCGCAGGTTTCTCTGGGAGGTGCAGACCCCCCAGGGCTTCCGGCGGGAGCTTCTGCTCCCAGCCTACGAAAGGGCAAGGGAGGAGGGCTTCCTCGGCACGGACGACGCGAGCCTCGTGGAGCGCACGGGGGCGCCCGTGGCCGTGGTGCGCAGCACCTACACGAACATCAAGGTCACGACGCCGGAGGATCTGGTCCTCGCCGAGGCACTCCTCCGGCAGGAGGCGGGCGGCGCCAAGGGACTCGTGAAGGAGGCCGCCAAGAAGGCGCTTGCGCACCTGGGCAAGCATTTCCAGAAAGGGAGAAAAGTATGACACGCTTTGGCATGGGCTATGACGTACACCGCCTCGTGACGGGGCGCAGGCTGATTCTCGGGGGCGTCGACGTGCCCCACGAGAAGGGGCTGCTTGGCCACTCGGATGCGGATGTGCTCCTCCACGCGGTGGCGGACGCGCTCCTGGGTGCTGCGGCCCTCGGGGACATCGGCCGCCACTTCCCGGATACGGACCCCAAGTATGAGGGGGCGGACAGCGGGAAGCTGCTGGCGCACGTGGCAGGGCTCCTGGCAGAGAAAGGCTACCGGGTGGGGAACGTGGACTGTACCATCGTCGCCCAGCGGCCAAAGCTCAAGGACTACATCCCGCAGATGCAGGAAAACATCGCGCAGATTTTGGGCGTAACGCTGGACGACGTTAATGTCAAGGCCACGACGGAGGAGAAGCTGGGCTTCACCGGCTCCGAGGAGGGTATCTCCGCCTACGCCGTGGCAGGAATCGAGAAAACATAAGTGTTCATATAGGAGGGCACGATGAAGTTTTTTTCGCGACTCCGCAAGGACATCCGCGTCATATTTGAGCGAGACCCGGCGGCAAAGAGCGTCCTGGAGGTGCTGCTCTGCTACTCCGGCCTCCACGCCATCTGGCTCCACCGCCTGGCCCATCCCCTGTACCTACGGGGCTGGGTGCTCCTGCCGCGCCTCATCTCGAATTTGGGGCGCTTCCTGACGGGCATCGAGATTCACCCCGGCGCCACCATCGGCGAGGGCCTCTTCATCGACCACGGCACCGGCATCGTCATCGGTGAGACGGCCGAGATCGGCAAGAACGTCACCCTCTACCAGGGCGTGACCCTCGGCGGCACCGGAAAGGAAAAAGGCAAGCGCCACCCCACCATCGGCAACAACGTGGTGGTGGCCTCCGGCGCCAAGGTCCTCGGCTCCTTCACCGTCGGTGACCACGCCAAGATCGGCGCCGGCTCCGTCGTCCTGAAGCCCGTTCCCGCCTACGCCACCGTCGTGGGCATCCCGGGCCGCATCGTCGTCATGTGCGGCAAACGCGTCCGCACCGCAGGAGAGCTCCGGGCCGCCGTAAGGACCGGCCTCGTGGAGCCCGAGGACCCCGCCAATGAGATCGAGGACGAGCTCGACGTGGACCTCGACCACGACATGCTCCCCGACCCGGACGAAGAAATGCGCGAATGCATGATGCGCCAGATCCACACCCTGGAAGAAAAGGTGGCGGCGTTAGAAGCGAAATTGGAAGAGAAATAAAGGGCTGTGAAAATTTTGAGGTTTTCTTCACCCGTCCTTCAGCCCGGCAACATCCTTCTCGCAGACTCCCCCTGACCCTATCGGGCCATCCCCCTCGAGAGGGGGACGAGGCTAGACTCAGCAGGTCGCAAGGAAAGGAACAATCCGGGATATTGCCAGGTGGGCCGTATGAGTCCGTTGGCAGCAACAAACCCTTGCGAGCGTGGGAGCCTTGCTTGCCTCCCTCTAGAGGGAGGTGGCACGCCAAAGGCGTGACGGAGGGAGTCTCCGAGGCGGATGTCAATCGGCTTCTGGACGTGCCAAGAATCCCGCAGGAGGTGGCGCGCGTAGCGCGACGGAGGGAGCCTTGCTGCTGGCAGTGGCGGGCTTGCACCATATCTACCAGATGAGCGAAGAATGGCAGTGGTGAACTTTCCTTTTACCACGTACCCATAGATAAATAGGAGGCAGAAATGCTTAGAGTATACAATACTATGACCCGCAAAAAGGAAGAATTTACCCCCCTCAAGGAAGGCGAAGTCTCCATCTACTGCTGCGGCGTCACCCCCTACAACGACTCCCATATCGGCAACGCACGCCCCTTCGTCACCTGGGACGTCATTCGTCGGTATTTTGCTAAAAAAGGCTATAAGGTCCGCTACGTCCAGAACTTCACCGACGTGGACGACAAGATCATCAACGCCGCCAACAAGGAAGGCGTCTCCTGGGATACCATCGCGAACCGCTACATCAAGGCCTATTTTGAGGCCATGGATGCCCTCAACGTCCGCCATGCCGACGTCTATCCCCGGGTCAGCGAAAACATGGACGCCATTGTCAAGATGATCCAGAGCCTCGTGGACAAGGGCTACGCCTATGAGATCCCGGGCAGCGGCGTCTACTACAGCGTGGAGAAATTCTCCCACTACGGCATGCTCAGCGGCCGCAAGCTCGAGGACATGGAGGCTGGTGCCCGCGTGGAGGTGGACGAAAAGAAGCACCACCCCATGGACTTCGCCCTCTGGAAGGCTGCGAAGCCCGGCGAGCCCGCCTGGGACAGCCCCTGGGGCAAGGGACGCCCTGGCTGGCACATCGAGTGCTCCACCATGAGCCTCAAGTACCTGGGCGAGAAATTCGACTTCCACGGTGGCGGCAGCGACCTCATCTTCCCCCACCACGAAAACGAGATCGCCCAGAGCTGCGCCTGCCTCGGCGACCACCACGCCTTTGCCCAGCACTGGGTCCACAACGGCTTCATCACCATAAATAGCGAAAAGATGTCCAAGTCGAAGGGCAACTTCTTCACCGTCAAGGATATCCTGAAGGAATATCCCGGCGAGGTCGTCCGCTTCTTCATCCTCCAGACCCACTACAGGAGCCCGCTGGACTTCTCCGACGAGCGGCTGAAGGAGGCCCAGACGAGCCTGGCGCGCCTGGAGAACACCCATCGCCTCATCGGGGAGCTCTCCGGAAAACAGGGGGACGCGGAGACGGCTATGAACCTCGCCGGCGAGGCGGAGACGCTTCGCAAGGCCTTCTACGAGGCCATGGACGACGACTTCAACACGGCCCTTGCCATCAGCCAGATGTTTGCCCTGTCGAAGGCCATCAACATCTACGCCCAGGAGGTGGAGAGCGGCACGTCTTTCGACAGGAAGGACTTTGACCGGGCCGCCGCCATCTACAGCGAGATGGCGAGCATCATCGGCATCTTCGAGCAGGAGACCGCTCCCGCGGAAGATGAGCTTACCGACAAGCTTATGGATATCCTCATCGAGCTCCGTCAGGAGGCCCGGGCGGAGAAGAACTGGGCCCTCGCCGACAAGCTCCGGGACCGGCTCAAGGAGGCGGGCGTCATCCTGGAGGACACGAAGGCGGGCGTCCGCTGGAAGCGCGCATGAGGTTCGAGCAGTACCAGAAGCGGCTGGCGGAGGTATTCCAGCCGAAGGAGGACGGCGGCGTGCGGGTGCGCTACGAGCAGGTGGACACCCGCCAGCTGAACCCCCTCGTCCTGGCCTACGTGGGGGATGCCTGCTACCACCAATACGTGCGGCGGGAGCTCCTCCGCTACGAGCAAAATGACGTGCACCTCCTCCATGATTTGGCGGTGCAGATCGTCTCCGCCAAGTGGCAGGCAAAGGCCTGCCGGGCTATCGCAGAGATGCTCACGGAGGAGGAGCAAAAGCTCTTCCGCCGGGCTAGAAACCACAAAAGCCACGCCTCGAGGACGGCGAGCTTCTCCGAATACCACACCAGCACAGGCTTCGAGGCCATCCTCGGGAGCCTGTACCTGGATGGGGAGACGGAGCGGCTCGAAGAAATCGAGGGCGCGGCTCTTCATTTTGTCATAGAGGAAATCATGAAGGCCCAGGGGGCCGAGGGATAGGAGGCGATTTTTTGCTAAGTGTAACGTTACTCGAGCATACGCCGGAGCCGGAGCGGGTCGTGGCCATGGCGGCGCGGCTTTGCTATGCGTCCGTGGGGGCGAAGGAGCTCTCCGAGCGGCTTTCCGATGAGAAGGTCAAGGAAATGGTGCGCAAGATGGTGGCCATCGGCCACGGCTCTACGCTGGAGCACGCCTCCTTCACGTTCGGCGTGGAGGGGGTGTCCCGCGTTTTGACCCACCAGCTGGTGCGTCACCGGATAGCGAGCTACGATCAGCAGTCCCAGCGTTATGTGGCGTCCCATGGGTTCCAGTACATCACGCCACCGAAAATCGCGGGGAATCCTGCGGCAAAGGCGAAGTTCGATGCGCTCATGGAGAAAATCCGCACCTCCTATGATGAGCTGGTGGAGCTGGGGATCCCGAAGGAGGATGCCCGGTATGTGCTGGCGAATGCGGCGGAGACGAAAATCCTCATCACGATGAACGCGCGGAGCCTGCTGCATTTCTTCAACCTCCGCTGCTGCCTCCGGGCCCAGTGGGAGATCCGCCAGATGGCAAACAGGATGCTATCAGAGGTTAAAAAGGTGGCACCAACGCTTTTCCACAATGCGGGGGCCAGCTGCGTGAACACGGGCTTCTGCCCCGAGGGAGACATGACCTGCGGGCATCTGGAGGATATGCTGAAGCTCCGGGAGCCATGACTTGGCAGGCTGCCTTAGCACGTCCATCAGTCGTCTTTCACCTCCCTCGCAGACTCCCCCTTGCCCTTCGGGCGTTCCCCCTCGAGAGGGGGACGAGGCCAGACTCATCCGTTCGGCAATGGGAGGGTACGTCCTGCTGACTCGGCAGGACGCCTTAGCACGTCCTTCGGACATCTTCCTCGCAGACTCCCCCTTGCCCTTCGGGCGTTCCCCCTCGAGAGGGGGACGAGGCAAAACTCACCCGCTTGGCAATGGAAAGAAATGCCTTGCTTGGCTAGACAGGACGCCTCGTAATAGAAGACGTGCCCGTAAAGCTAGCTGGCAAGACGTAGGAGCCTGCTGCCCGTAGCAACCCGTTGCGAACGTGGGAGTCTTGCTTGCCTCCCTCTAGAGGGAGGTGGCACGCCGCAGGCGTGACGGAGGGAGTCTCCGAGACGGATGATTTGCGACTACTGTCGGACGTGGCACAAATCCCGCCAAAGGCGCGACGGAGGGAGTCTTTGTGCTGGTAGTGGCGGATTTCTAGAGGCCCAAAACAAATTTCGCTCATCAGGAGGCTTTTGTGAAAAATCGAGAACAAGGTCATATGAAAAAATCTCTCCACAAGCAAGCGAAGGCAGAGCCTCCCGCAACGAATATCCTTGCGGGGCGGAATGCTGTGGTGGAGGCTCTGAAGGCGGGGCGGGGGATGAACCGGGTTTACCTCGCGGAGGGCATGCGGCCTGCTGACTCGGCGGAGCTTATCGAGCTTGCGAAGGAGCGGGGGGTGCCCTATGTGTTTTGCCCGCGGGAGAAGCTCGACGCGCTTGCCCGGGGGCTTCGCCATCAGGGGGTGGCGGCGGAGGCGGCTCCTGTGGACTACGTCTCCGTGGAGGACATCCTCGCCCGGGCGGAGGAGAAGGGGGAGGCACCCTTTCTCCTGCTCCTCGATGAGCTGGAGGATCCGCACAATTTGGGGGCGCTCCTCCGGACGGCGGACGCCACGGGCGTCCACGGGGTGCTCATCCCGAAGCGGCGCAGCGTCCCCCTCAATGGGACGGTGGCGAAGACGTCGGCGGGGGCGGTGGAGTACGTGCCCGTGGCCCGCATCGGCAATGTGCGCCAGACCATCGACGCCCTGAAGGAAAAGGGCATCTGGGTCTTCGGCGCAGACATGGACGGGGCCCAGGAGTACGACGAAGCGGACTTCACGGGGCCCATGCTCCTGGTGGTGGGGAACGAAGGCCACGGCATGACCCGCCTCGTGCGGGAGGCCTGCGATGTCATCGTGCAGCTCCCCATGGTGGGAAAGCTCCAGTCCCTCAATGCGTCTGTGGCGGGGTCAATCCTTCTCTATGAGGCCTTCCGGCAGCGGCGGAAGAAATAAGAATATATGACAAAATCCAGGCTGTCCCGCTCGGGGCAGTCTTTTTATGCCTCCCTCCGAGGGAGGCTATATTACCGGCCCTTGCTTCATTAAAAATCGCATTCTTCAGAATAGTTTTAAGTGTATTGCTTAAGGATAAACATTATTGAAAAGAATTGACATTCATTCGACGCGGCGGTAAAATAAATAACAAGAATTAATTTTAATTATTTATTTTTAGGAGGTGGACATATGCTGCAGGTACAAGAGGTTTCGGAGCGCTTGCGCAATCGTGGGTTCAAGGTCACGCCCCAGCGCCTGGCTGTATATGAGGCATTGGCACGGACGAAGGCGCATCCCCGGGCGGAGACGCTCTACAAGGAGCTTCGCCCGTCCTATCCGACCATGAGCCTTGCGACGGTCTACAAGTCCCTGTCGATTCTCTGTGAGATCGGCCTAGCTCAGGAGCTCAGTCTCGGCGAGGATGCGTTCCGCTACGATGCGGACACCAGCGATCATCCCCATGTGCGCTGCATCAAGTGCGGTCGTGTGGATGATGTGGAGGCCATCGACACGAAGGAGCTGACGGAGGAGGTGGCTGAGTCCACAGGCTACCGGCTGACGGATCACCAGCTCTACTTCTTCGGCGTATGCCCCGAGTGCCGGTCGAAGAAGCGCACGCTTCACTGATCGGCAAGAGACGCTTTCCCGCGAGGGAGGGCGTCTTTTTACTTTGAAACACCAAGAAGTAGCCGCAGGCGCAGACGGATTGGCCGGTTTTTGCAAGGGTGGCGCGCGCACAATGTCCATATCGTGGACGTTTGTGCACATGTTTTTGCAGGCTCTTTACAGAGTGCCGCCTTAAGATAAATCCATCGAGCCCTTTGGGAAAACTCTTAGGAGGGATAGGATATGAAATGGAATACCTATACACATAAAAAGAAAGCCAGCCTTGTGGCGGCCCTTGTGCTCGGCCTCTCGGCTGTGACATTTGCCGGCTGCTCAGCGGGGGCAACGGCGGATAATACAGCGACCTCTGGCGGCCCTGCGGCCAATGTAAAGGTGGAGGGCCTCTCCGATGCCAGGAATACCCCGGTCGTCCGGGCGGCAAAGGCCGTGGGTCCGGCCGTCGTGGGCATCACGAACAAGGCCATCGCCCGGGACTGGTTCAACAACCAGGTGGAGACGGAGGGCGTGGGATCCGGCGTCATCTTCAAGAGCGACGGCTACATTGTCACGAATAACCATGTGGTGGAGGGCGCGAAGGAAATCATCGTGTCCCTCTCCGACGGCCGCAGCCTGAAGGGCAAGGTAGTGGGGGCCGATGCACTGACGGACCTGGCTGTCGTCAAGGTGGATGCCAGTGACCTCCCCACGGCCCAGTTTGCCGACTCGGATCAGGCTGTCGTGGGGGAGCCTGCCATCGCTATCGGCAACCCCCTGGGCCTGGAGTTCCAGGGCTCCGTGACGGCCGGCGTGGTGAGTGCGCTGAACCGCACGCTGGAGACCAGTGACAAGCGGCTGAAGCTCATCCAGACGGATGCGGCCATCAGCCCTGGCAACTCGGGCGGCGCCCTCGTCAATGCGGACGGCCAGGTCATCGGCATCAACAGCATCAAGATCGCAGCCTCCGGCGTGGAGGGCATCGGCTTTGCCATCCCGTCGAACACGGTGCAGCAGGTCATAAAGGATCTCATGGACAAGGGCTACGTGGTGCGGCCGTACCTCGGCGTCTCTGTCTTTGATCCGGAGTCGGCGGCCCGCTATGGCTACCAGCTCAATATCGACAAGGGCGTCTACGTCTTCAAGGTCACGCTGAACGGCCCTGGCGGCAAGGCAGGCCTCCAGCGGGGCGATGTCATCCTGAAGATGGATGGCCAGGAGGTCAACTCCGTGGCGGAGCTCCG
Organism: uncultured Mitsuokella sp.; assembly: GCA_945877355.1. Classification (GTDB taxonomy): domain Bacteria; phylum Bacillota; class Negativicutes; order Selenomonadales; family Selenomonadaceae; genus AWVT01. Next base: position 74,874 of record CAMCRT010000001.1, read on the forward strand.
GGGCAAGATTGCGGATCATCAGGTGGGCGATACCGTGGAGGTCACCTATAGCCGCGATGGACATGAGGACACCATGAAGGTCACCCTCGAGGAAATGCCGCAGGATTCCAAGTGAATATCACCATCGTATGCGCCGGGAAGATAAAGGAAGCCTATCTTCGGGAGGGCATTGCGGAATTCACGAAAAGGCTTCGCCCCTACGCGAAGCTTGAGGTGAAGGAAATCCAGGAAGAGCGCATGAAGGATAGCCCTTCTGCGGCGGAGAAACGGGAGGTGCTCGACCGGGAGGGGGAGCGGCTCCTGAAGCTCGTGCCGGAGGGAAGCTACCTCTACGTGCTGGATGTCTATGGCACGGAGCTCTCCTCCGAGGAGCTCTCGGCGGAGCTGGACACCTTGGCCCTCGGTGGGAAGAGCCACATCACCTTCCTCATCGGCGGGGCCTTCGGCCTCGCGGAGGCGGTGCGCCAAGCGGCGGATAAGCGGCTCTCCTTTTCCCGCATGACCTTCACCCATCAGATGGTGCGGCTGCTTCTCGTGGAGCAGATTTATAGGGCCTTCAAGATCAGCCGCGGCGAAAAATATCATTGGTAAGGAGTGCCCTATGAGAAGACACGACCGGGAAATCACCGATAGAAATGAGATGCTCGCCATCCTCCGGCAGGCGGAGGTCTGCCACATCGCCCTGAACGACGAGGACGGCTACCCCTATCTCATCCCCATCAACTACGGGGTGGAGGAGCGGGAGGGGAAGGTGATTCTCCATTTCCACAGCGCCCTGGAGGGGCATAAGCTGGACCTTATCCGCCGGGATAATCGCGCCGCCTTCGAGGTGGAGGTGAACCACCAGATCCAGTATTTCCCGGAAAAGGGCTACTGCACGGCGGCCTATGAAAGCGTCACCGGGAGGGGCCGCTTCCGGATCCTTACGGAGGAGCAGGAGATAAAGGACTCCCTCGCCTGCCTTATGGATCACTACCATCCGGGGGAGAACGCTTACTACAACCCCGCCGCCATCCCCCGCACCACGGTCTACGTGCTGGAGGTGGAGTCCATGACAGGAAAGCGCAAGCAGCCGAAGTGAATAGACGAAAGGGCCGCCTCACACGAAGTGAGGCGGCCCTTTTTGCAGCGCATGAAATTATTTCTTTGTAAAGGTGATGTGGGCACCTACAGAGAGTACCGGAAGCGTCGGGCCGGTCACGAGGATCTGGCCGGGCATGGAGCCCTCGGCGTTGAAGACGATGGTGCAGTGGCCCTCCTCCCGGAGGTTGTCGTTGACGACGTCGCCCACCTTCGTGACATTGTACTTGACGCCACCCATGAGGAGCTTGTCGCCGACTTTGACCTCTTCCTTCAGGTCGCCGGGCGTATGCTCGATGACCATATCCGAAAGATTCGGGCGGATGCCCTCATCCATGAGGATCGCGCTGTTGTTGTTGGATAGAAAGGTCTTGGCGAGGTTGCCAATCGCCGTAATCTGCACATCATATTTGCTTTCCATATTTGCCTCCTAAAATAACGCTCTTGTTCCGGACTCGGTGAATCATTCCATTACTATAGTATATCAAACGCGCCAATTTTGCAAATGAATCCGTTGGGACTTTCTTATCAAATTCTTTGGAGATGGAAGGCCGATGTCCGGTTCGTGTACCCTGCACTCACCCCGTCTCCGCAAGCGACCGTGCGCTTATCTGCCTAAATACCGGCCTCCATCCTAAACGCCCTTCGGTTGAACGATGGATTCCGGCCGGGGGGCAGAACGCGCACTTTCCTCGCTTGCTCCGCTTAAAGGGTTCGCGCAGGGCACACGAACCTACTTTGAGGCTAGGGGCAGAAGTCTCCAACCTACTGTAGCAGGCTGAGCACGCTGCTGGAGTTTTGATTGGCTTGGGCCAGCATGGATTGGGCGGCTTGGAGCAGGACGTTGTTTTTTGTGTAGCTCGTCATTTCCTTTGCCATGTCCGCGTCCCGGATGGTGGACTCCGCGCTTTGGGTGTTTTCGCTGTTTATCGTCAGATTGTCCGACGTGTAGGACAGGCGGCTGGAGAGGGCGCCTATGGTGGTGGATTGGTCCAGAGCCTTTTCGATGGCCCGGTCCAGCACCGTGAGGGCCACCGTTGCCTTCTGGCGGGTCGCCACGGAGAGCGTCTTGCCGTCGTCGGACTTCAGACCTAGGGCCCTCGCGTGGATGTCGGAGAAGGCGGCGTTCAGGATCTGGTTTGCCTTCGTGCCCACCTGGAAGCGGAAGCCTGCGTCCGGGCGGGAGAAGTCGCCCCACTGGAGCGTCACGCCATCAATCTTCGACGAGTCATTCGTCGGGTAGTACCAGAAGCTGGTGGACAGGCCCTCGATGACCACGTCCACCGCGTCCTTCTTGTCCCCCGTGCTGGCATCCGAACCCGTGGCCGCGCCTGTGTCCGCATTGTTGAAGTTGATGTTGCAGCTCTTCTCATAGAAGTCCATGGGGGAGGCGGCCGCCGTCATCTCCGCCACGAAGGCGTCCGTTGCCTCCTTCGTGCTCTTGAAGCGGCCGCGGGTCGCCGCCTCCACTGCCTCGTCGAGAGCCGTGCCGCCTTTCTTCGTCAGCACGCTCATGAAGCGCTTCAGGGCATCGGGGCTGCCGCCACCCTTTGCCTCCAGATACCGCATGAAGACGTAGCCTGCCGTGTAGGGCTCCTGGGATCCTGCCGCGCCGCCGCTGGCGAATATGCTGGCGAAATTCGCCGCTGTCATGTTCTTTATGGTATTTCCCCGCACATCGTCGATGCCGTGGACCGCCTCCGCCGCACCCTCCATGATGTAGTTGGGCAGCTTCGACACGTCCTTGATATTCGTCGCCATGAGGGCGTGGACGAACTCATGGGCGAGAGTCCGGTCCAGCCAGATGCCGCCGGGGGTATTCGTGCTGCCGTTTACGTCCCGCTCGTTGAGGTCCTGGTAGAAGTCCATGTTGACGTTGAGGGTGAGCTTCGTGGTGGTGGCGCCCACATAGCTGTAGGTGATGTTGGCGAGCGCTTTGCCGCCGGAGTGGGGGAACTGTACGTCGATCTCCTTCACCATGGCCGTGTCATCGTTGAAGGAGAGGCCGTAGGTGTCCTTCACGAGCTGCAGGGAGCTGGCCACCCACTCGCTGTTGAGCGCCTTGACGATGGTCTCCTTCACGCCGGTGGACACGTCGCTGGCCCCGTCGAAGAGCCGCTTGCCGTTGAAGGTGGCCTCTGCATTGTCGTCCAGCTGGTCGATGATCTCGTCCAGCTCCTTCTGGATGGTGGCCCGGTCCGCGTCCGTATTCGTGTCGTTCGCCGCATTGATGGCCTTTTCCTTCATGGTGCGCAGGATCGAGATGGAGGACTCCACCGCGCCGCCCGCCACCTGCAGGAGGCTCTTGCCGTTCTGGGCATTGGCGTTTGCCTGGTCCAGGGACCGTATCTGCACCCGCATGCACTCGGAGATGGCGTAGCCCGAGGCATCGTCGGCGGCAGATACGATCTTCATGCCGGAGGAGACCTTCTGCAGGCTCCTCGCCATTGCCTTTGCGTTCTTGTTCAGTGTGTTCAGCGTATTCGTCGCTGATCGATTGTTCTTTATGATAAGTGCCATGGATCCGTCCTCGCAATCGTATATTCATCCTTTCTTATATTATCGAAATTTTTGGAGAAGGCTTTAGCGTCTCCAGCAGGAAAAGGCAGGGCAGCAGGCTGAAAAATTTTGCACGAAAAAATAAAAAAAGTGCTTGCAAAAGTATTATGGCTCGTGTATAATGCTTTATGTTGACAGCGAGAGCTGAAGACACAGGGGTATCGCCAAGTTGGTAAGGCACGGGTCTCTGAATCCCGCATGCGTTGGTTCGAGTCCAGCTACCCCTGCCATACGAGCACACGCACCGCTTCGGCGGTGCTTTTTTCTTGAAAGCCCTCCCGTGGGGCCTCCCAAAAGTTTCGTAAGAAAAATTTTGGGGAAAAGAAGGTATTTCGTCCTTTTTGTGGAATATGGTAGACTAGAGATTACATCAGAGCAGTCCAAATCATCGGCGTGGGCGCAGAGCCTTGCGTCCGATTGCTTGCCCCTTTGGGCGTTTTAGGGAGGAATCTTAATGGCAACGGAAGAAACGAAAGCATTGGCAAAGAGCGACGATCACGCAAAGCTCATCTCCTCGATCGAGGAGATTGCAAACTCGACCCAGACGGTCTTCGAGGCTGTCGAGCAGGTCGCAAAGAGCGCGAGCGCACTGGCGGAGGCCGGTCGTGCTTCCGTTGAGCAGGCGAAGCTCCTGCAGGAGAAGAACGCCGACACCATCAAGGTCATCGAGTTCATCACGAACATCGCCGGCCAGACGAACCTCTTGGGCCTGAACGCCGCCATCGAGGCAGCCCGCGCCGGTGAGCAGGGCCGCGGCTTTGCGGTCGTCGCGGAGGAGGTCCGCAAGCTCGCCGAGCAGTCCCGGGAGGCCACGGAGAAGATCCAGTCCACCCTGACGGAGATGAACAAGGCCGTGGAGGACATCTCCAAGTCCATCGAGAGCACCGGCTCCATCAGCGAGCAGCAGGCTGCCTCCACCCAGGAGATTACGGCAAACCTCTCCCGCGTCACGAAGGCGGCAGAGGATCTGAAGAAGTACGTGGAGACCATCTGAATATAGAACCCAAGACGGAGGTTGTGATTTTCACAGCCTCTTTTTGTACAAATTGTTCGATGCCCGTCCATCAGCCGTGTGACAGCTTCCTCGCAGACTCCCCCTGGCCTTTCAGGCCATCCCCCTCGAGAGGGGGACGAGGCAAAATCAGACGCTTGGCAATGAAAAGGCGCATCGAGCAAGCTGTCTCGCAGAATGCATGAGGTGCTCACAGAAACAATCCATTGCGAGAGAGGGGGAATAGCTTGCCTCCCTCTCGAGGGAGGTGGCGCGCGCAGCGCGACGGAGGGAGTCTTGCTGCTCGCACTAACAAATTTTCTCTAGCGCAAATTGGAAGATTGCGCTATAATAGGCGAAGTGAAATCCGATGAGCGGGAATAGTAGGGGATAATGTCTTTCAGAGAGCTGGCGGCAGGTGGAAGCCAGTGGCAGGGAACCTGAACTCACCTGGGAGGAGCGGCGAGGAAATGCGCCGCCGTCTGCCGCGTTAGGGCAAATGAAGTGGGCGCACGCCGTGCGCCAAGCAGGGTGGTACCGCGAAGCTTTCGTCCCTGGCCGTTGCGCCGGGGACTTTTTATTTGTCAAAAGTCAAGAGCCGCGCGCTTTCTTGTATCTGTATAGGAGGAAAACATGGATCGCTACGAGCCGCAGGAAATCGAGAAGAAATGGCAGAAGGCCTGGGAAGAAGCGGAGGCATATAGGACGGAAGCAGATCCGTCTAGGCCGAAGTTCTACGCGCTGGAGATGTTCCCTTACCCCTCGGGCAATCTCCACATGGGCCACGTGCGCAACTACTCCATCGGCGACGTGCTGGCCCGCTACAAGACCATGGAGGGCTTCAACGTCATGCACCCCATGGGCTTTGACTCCTTCGGCATGCCGGCGGAGAATGCCGCCATCCAGCACGGCGTGCGGCCGGGTGACTGGACGTACTCGAATATCGAGAACATGGAGCGCCAGCAGAAGTCCATGGGCCTTTCCTACGACTGGGAGCGGGAGGTCAAGACCTGCGATCCCAGCTACTACAAGTGGACCCAGTGGCTCTTTGAGCTCTTCTACAAGCGGGGCCTCGCCTACAAGAAGAAGGCCAGCGTCAACTGGTGCGACACCTGCGGCACGGTGCTCGCCAACGAGCAGGTCATCGACGGCAAATGCTGGCGCTGCGACCATGAGGTCCACAAGAAGGATCTCTCCCAGTGGTTTTTCAAGATCACGGACTACGCGGACCGGCTGCTGAAGGACCTCGAAAAGCTCCCGGGCTGGCCGGAGCGGGTCAAGACCATGCAGGAGAACTGGATCGGCCGCAGCGAGGGCCTGGAGTTCTCCTTTGATATCCCGGAGCTCGGGGAAAAGCTCCCGGTCTACACCACCCGCGCCGATACGGCCTTCGGCGTGACCTTCATCGCCCTCGCCGCAGAGCACCCGCTCCTCGAGAAAATCCTCAAGGACAATCCGAAGGCGGCGGAAATCGAGGCCTTCTGCAAGAAGGTCCGGAACCAGAGCGAGATCGAGCGGACCTCCAGCGAGTCGGAGAAGGAGGGCGTGGCCACGGGCATCTACGCGGTGAACCCCTTCAACGGCAAAAAAGCGGAGCTCTGGGTGACGAACTACGTGCTGGCGGAGTACGGCACCGGCGCCGTCATGGGCGTGCCCTCGGAGGACTCCCGCGACTGGATGTTTGCGAAGAAGTACGATATCCCCATCATCATTACTCTCGCGCCAAAGGATCGGGAGCTGAAGCTGGAGGAGATGACGGAGGCCTATACGGATAAGGACGGGGTCCTGGTGAACTCCGGCAAGTTCGATGGCATGGAGATGCACGAGGCCCTCGCCGCCATCATGGATGAGGCGGAGGAAAAGGGCTTTGGCAAGCGGCGGGTGAACTATCGCCTCAGGGACTGGCTCATCTCCCGTCAGCGGTACTGGGGCGCCCCCATCCCCGTCATCAACTGCCCCCACTGCGGGGAGGTGCTGGTGCCGGAGGAGGATCTCCCGGTGCGTCTGCCGGAAAATGTTTCCTTCGAGCAGGGGGCGGTGTCGCCCCTGGCCCAATGCGAGGACTTCGTCCATGTGAAGTGCCCCAAGTGCGGCGCCGATGCCACGAGGGAGACGGACACCATGGACACCTTCATCTGCTCCTCCTGGTACTATCTCCGCTACACGGACCCGAAAAATGACAAGGAGCCCTTCTCTAAGGACAAGGTGAACTACTGGGCACCGGTGGATCAGTACATCGGCGGCATCGAGCACGCCATCCTTCACCTGCTCTACTCCCGCTTCTTCACGAAGGTGCTCCACGACGAGGGTATGGTGGACTTCGAGGAGCCCTTCACGAACCTCATGACCCAGGGCATGGTGCTGAAGGACGGCTCCAAGATGAGCAAGTCCAAGGGGAACGTGGTGTCCCCAGAGGAAATCATCGGCAAGTACGGCGCGGACACGGCAAGGCTCTTTATCCTGTTCGCGGCACCTGTTGACCGCGACCTCGACTGGAGCGACCAGGGCGTGGAGGGGGCCTATCGGTTCCTGGGCCGCGTGTGGCGCATCCTGCTGCGCTATGAGGACGCCATAAAGGCCGCTCCTGCTACGTATGACGTGGCGAGCCTGTCGAAGGAGGAGAAGGACTTCCGCCGGGTGCTCCACCAGACCATCAAGAAGGTGACGGAGGATATCCGGGACCGCTTCATGTTCAATACGGCGGTAAGCTCCATCATGGAGCTCGTCAATGCCTTCTACGCCATGGAGGGGAAGGATATGGCGGCGGGGCTCGTCCGGGAGACGGCGGAGGCTCTCGTGAAGCTCCTGGCCCCCTTCGCCCCCCATATCACGGAGGAGCTCTGGCATCGGCTCTTTGCAGGCACAGGCAGCGTCCACCAGGCGAAGTGGCCCCAGGTGGATGAGTCGGCCCTTGAGGTGGACACCATCGAGGTAGTGCTCCAGATCAATGGCAAGGTGCGGGATCGGGTGACGCTCCCCGCAAATGCGGATCGGAAGGCCATGGAGGAGGCCGTGATGGCGCTCCCGAAGGCGAAGCAGCACATCGAGGGCAAGGAGGTCGTAAAGGTCATCTGCGTCCCGAAGAAGCTTGTGAATATCGTTGTAAAGTAATAGTAGAAAGGGTGGCATGTGGTTCCCGCGAGGGAATCACATGCCACCCTTTTCTCTCTAATATAAAAGCCGGCCTGCACTGTTTCGCGCGGGTCGGCTATTGGTTGTTGATCATATAGATTTAAGGTCCTTTATTCTTTTGTCTGCAAATTCCCGTCTCGAGCTGGGAGCTTGCTATGAAATGCTCAGCTGATGCAATTTTGACACGATATCAAAATCACGGTACGTACGCTACTCGTTCATCTGTCGTTATCGATAACGCTGTTCGGTTCGTATGGTACCCATTGTTGTCGAAACGTCTCGTAGATGATAGGAACACATCGATGCAGATCTTCCTGCAGGGTGGCGACGTTGCGCTACCAACTTCCGCTAGCCTCCAAGTGCTTCGATAGCCCTGAGCCATCGCCAGCCTCTTCGCCGTGCGGATATTCTTTTTCTTCACCTGTGCGCTTGCTAGTCGCTATGCGGGGAAGTCCTGCGAATGGAAATCTTCAATAAATGGTCACATCCTTTCGTGTTGTCCTGGAAGGGGCCTTGCGGACTTGCCCAAGAGCTGTCAAGCGATTGGCTTGCAAGTCCCAGGCAAGGGCATCCCAAGAATCAAGCACCGAAGGGGCGCTGATGATTGGCTGATGCCTACTGCCGGCTTGGCTTGCATCCTGCCGCCTGGCTTTCAGCCTAATGGCCTTACTCACTATGCTGCGGGAGGCTTGCCTCTTTCTTTCCCTTCCTGTTGTGAACATTATAGCATAATCTTCTGAGTATTGCAAGTTTTTTGACGGAAAATCGATGGAGGTTTCTGACAAAAAAACTTGGAGAGAAAGAAGGAAGATATGGGTTGACGACGAATAGTATTATGTGATAACGCACGGGCCGCCTCCATGAAAATTTCGTTGGGGGAATGACATGTGCATAGGATTTATGGTATGATAAATACATATCCATGTAAGGAAAAGATGTATGCGTTTTGGATATGGGAGGCAAATTGATTGGATAAGAAACTGAAGGTACTCATAACGGATGATTCAAAGCTTCTTCGCAAGAAGCTCCATGAGGAGCTGGAGTCCATGGACTGCGAAGTTCTGGAGGCGGAGAACGGCAAGGATGCCATCATGCAGGTGCTGCAGGAGCAGCCGGACTGCATCTTCCTGGACATCGTCATGCCGGAGGTCGGCGGCATCGAGGCGCTGCAGGTCATCAAGGAAGTCAGCCCCGACATGCCCGTCATCATGCTCTCGTCGGCTGGCACGCCCCAGAAGCTCATGACGACCCTCAAGATGGGGGCCATGGACTTCATTCAGAAGCCCTATACCCATGAGCAGATCGCCAAGGCGGTCGAGGCGGTGCGAAAGAAGGTAGCTCATGAGTAAGCAGGAGAGCATCCAGCTCCTCGTGGAGGGAAAGGCCCCGGAGGAGCGCAAAAAACTTCTGGCGCAGGTGGAGGCGGGGGAGGCCGAGCTCCCTCTCGTTCCTGCTTTCGCCGAGAGCGAAGTGGCAGCGGCTGTGCGCCGCTCCCTTGCCAGCGCCGATGCGGATCTCATGAGGAGCGCCCTTTCCTACGTGAAGTATTTCATGGCGGTCTCGGGGGATATCCTGTCCACAGCCCTTGCCGTGGACAAGACGCCCGCGAAGGGAAAAGAGCTCCGGGGAAAGACCCACATGGTGTCCCAGGCTATCGTGGGGGATGTCAATCTCGTCACGGGGATCTATGCGGAGGACAGTGTCTTTCTGGAGCTCGCCAGCCGCTATGCCGGGGAGGCCTTTGGCTCCATCGATGAAATGGCCATCGACTCTCTCGAGGAGTTCCTGAATGTGGTCCATGGGGGCTATGCGGTGGAGCTGGCCAAGGGAGGCCGGGAGTCGGATATCGATATCCCCCGCTGGGCAGCAAATACAGCGCCCTCTGCGCAGCAGCAGGTACAGGTCACCATCGACACGGCCTTCGGACCCTTCCGCGTCGTCGTGGCAGAGGAAGAATTTATCCCGGCCCTGCGCTGAAAAATATTTCGACGGTCCGAAAAAAATATTTGACAGAACTTATAATAGATGATATACTCTGTAACGTTGCTAGCGGGTGCTGGCAATGACAAATAAATAGCTTCTTTTGGTAGAGCATTGTGGAGAGTTGTCCGAGTGGTTGAAGGAGCACGCCTGGAAAGCGTGTGTACGGTGATACTGTACCGAGAGTTCGAATCTCTCACTCTCCGCCATTTATTTTTTACAGAAACGCGCCTTGGCGCGATGGATGGATAACGTTTTACCAGCCTTTTTCAGGTCGGGCTGCAGCGCCCAGGTCTTGCGCAATGGCGTCTCCTGAACCACGTCAGGTCCTGACGGAAGCAGCGTTAAGGGAATCACGCGATGTGCCGCGAGGTCGCCTGGGGGCTGCGGTTCGACGTGCAAAAGGAAAGCAGCCGCAAGGCTGTTTTTTTGTATCTGGATTTTTATGAGGAGGAGAGCAGCGTGGGCTATATTGCACTGTATCGGAAGTGGCGGCCGCAGAACTTTTCGAGCCTGGTGGGCCAGGAGCACATCGCCCGCACCCTCGCCAACGCCATCACCGCCGGCCGCATCGGCCACGCCTACCTCTTCTCCGGCCCCCGGGGCACCGGCAAGACCAGCACGGCGAAGATCTTTGCCAAGGCCATCAACTGCGAGAAGGGGCCGACGCCCGATCCCTGCGGCCAGTGTGCCTCCTGCCGCGCCATCACGGACGGCTCCTCCGTGGATGTTTATGAAATCGACGCCGCCTCCAACCGCGGCATCGACGAGATAAGGAGCCTCCTGGAAAACGTGCGTTTCGCCTCCGCAGGCTCCCGCTACAAGGTCTATATCATCGACGAGGTTCACATGATGACCACCGAGGCCTTCAATGCGCTCCTGAAGACCTTGGAGGAGCCGCCGGAAAACGTGGTCTTCATCCTGGCCACCACCGAGGCCCACAAGGTCCCTGCCACCATCCAGTCCCGGTGCCAGCGATTTGACTTCCGCCGTATCACGGCGGAGGAGATCGAGGAGCGTCTCCGCTACGTGGCGGATCAGGAGGATCTCGCGGCAGAGGAGGCGGCCCTCCGGCTCATCGCCCTGCAGGCGGACGGCGGCATGCGCGATGCACTGTCCCTCCTCGACCAGTGCGGGGCGCTGTCCGCGGGCACCATCACAGCGGAAAATGTCCGGCAGATCCTGGGGCTCATCGGCCACGACTGGATCTTTGCCATGACGCGCTCCATCGCCGAGAAGGATGCCCAGTCCGTGCTAAAGACCGTGGCGGAGCTCCTCGCGGGCGGCAAGGATCTGAAGCAACTCTTGACGGAGCTCTCCCTCCACCTCCGGAGCCTTCTCATCTACCAGGCGGCAGGCTCTGTGGAGGGGCTTGATCTCTACGCGGAGTCCGAGGACATCCTGAAGGAGCAGGCCGCCCTTTTTCCCAGGGAGAGGCTTATGGGGATGCTGTCGAGGCTCCAGGAGGCCCAGGGAGAGCTGCGCTGGAGCACTCAGCCCCGGGTGGCGGTGGAGGTGGCCCTGCTTTCCCTTCTCGAGGACGCGCCTAGAGAGAAAAGCGCAAGCACTCCCGCGCCCCAGACAGCACCCCAGATGGCGGCTCCTGGGGAGACCCGCCGCATCGCAGCTCTCGAGGCCCGGGTGGCGGAGCTGGCGAAGGCGTTGGCAGCAGGCGCGCCGCCTGCTCCACAGCCGGCCCCTACCAAGACCCCGGTCCTTCACCTCGTGCCGAAACGGAGCGAGGAGCCCGAGGAGGACCAGGAGCCAGATGATGCCGAGGGCGTGCTGGGGAGGCCAGCCAAGGATTTTTGGACGGAGTTTATGGCAGAGCTCAAGGAGGCGAGGCGGTTTCCCCTGTGGGCCAGCCTGGAGAATACAGTTCCTGGGCGAGTTACCCGCCATAGCTTTGAAATCCTTTATCCCACCGATACGCGGCTCGAAGTGGCGGAAAACAAGCGCGAGGAGCTGCAGACGGCCCTCTGGACCAAGCTAGGCCGCGAGGTGCGGCTGAAGTTTGGCCTGAATGCGACAGCTCCGACAGAGGACCGGGGCGGATACGGTGCCCCGGAGGGCCTATACGGAGATGTGCCCATGCCGGAGGAGCCGCCGGATATGCAGGGCCCTGCGGCTGCAAAGGATAATGAGCCCTTTGATATCAATTCCATTCCCCCAGAGGATCAGGGTAACGTGGGAGAAGCCTGGAAGATACTTGGCGGAACGGTCACAATTATTCACGAGGAGGAGCCGCAGGATGCGCCGCCTTCGCCGGGGGCGGAAGAGCAGAGCGCGCCGCCTCCCGATGACGAGGGAGGCGCGGGGGCACCGCCTAAGGAAGGCCCGGAAGCGCCACCTCCACCTGGTGAGGAGGATGCACCGCCGGCCGGCGGAGAGGGGGATCTGGGCGTACCGCCTCCGCTTGACGGGGATGAATGAATCTGATACCCTATAAGCATCATAGATAAAAATCGAAACACGCAAAACATGCATAGGAGGAACAACTATGTTCGGTGGAATGGGCAATATGGCCAATATGGGCGCCATGATGAAAAAAGTCCAGAAGATGCAGAATGAAATGAAGAAGATGCAGGACGACCTGAAGGCCCGCACCGTCGATGTATCGGCAGGTGGCGGTGCTGTGAAGATCGTCATGAATGGCGAGAAGCAGGTCCAGTCTCTCACCATCGACCCGGCGGCGGTGGACCCGGAGGATGTGGAGATGCTGCAGGACCTCATCTCGTCTGCCTTTAATGAAGCCACGAAAAAGGTGGACGACATGATGGCCTCGGAGATGGGCAAGCTCACCAGCGGCCTCGGCCTCCCGCCGGGACTGTTCTGATATGGCCTACATCGCGCCGCTTGCCAGGCTCATCGAGCATTTCCGGGCGCTGCCGGGCATCGGGGCGAAGACGGCGGTGCGCCTGGCGTATCACGTCCTCGACATGAAGGGGAGTGACGCCCGGGCACTTGCCTCCGCCATCCTTGCGGCAAAGGAGAAAATCGGCTTTTGCAGTGTATGCTGCGACATTTCTGACACGGACCCCTGCGCGATCTGCGGCTCGGAGGCCCGGGATCACAGCGTCATCTGCGTGGTGGAGCAGCCCCAGGATGTGCAGGCCATGGAGCGCATGCGGGACTACAAGGGCGTCTACCACGTGCTCCACGGAGCCCTGTCACCCCTGGAGGGCATCGGCCCCGGCGACATCCGGCTCAAGGAGCTCCTGGCCCGTCTCAAGGACGATACGGTGAAGGAGGTCATCATGGCGACGAACCCCAATGTGGAGGGGGAGGCCACCGCCATGTACATCGCAAAGCTCCTGAAGCCCATGGGCATCAAGGTGACCCGCATCGCCCAGGGCCTCTCTATCGGCGGGGATCTGGAGTACGCGGACGAGATGACGCTCGCCAAGGCCATGGAGAACAGGAGGGAGATTTAAGTGGATATCGGTATCGTGGCAGCCTTTGCCGTCGGCCTCATCATCCTTTGCATCATCGGAAAGGTCGTATCCCTGCCCTTTCGCATCCTGAAGACGCTCATCACGAACAGCATCGTGGGGGCAGTGGTGCTCTGGGCGGTGAAGATCTTTGCCGCAAAGGTGGAGATCACATTCCTGAGTGCCCTCATCGCAGGCTTCTTCGGCATCCCCGGCGTCATCGCCGTGCTGTTGTACACATACTTTCTATAAGATCGAACAGGCTGCCTCGTGGCGGCCTTTTTTCTTGAAGAAATTTGTGATAGAAATTTTCATTATTTTTCATAAAATTTTTAAGCAAAAGAAGGAATTTCCTCCTTTTTAGCGAAATCTACAGTGTTACACAGAGTAGAAGCGGTAGGGAGGCTCTTGCTTTCACGGAATGTAGCGATGGTCGGGTTGAAGACGCTTCCGGCGGGTGCGCCGTTTGCACCATGAGAAGGAAATGAGGGATATCAATGAGTTGGCTTGAAAATGTCAAGGTCACAGGAAAGCTGGCCATCCTGGTGGTACTGGCGCTCCTGTCGCTGGTCATCGTCGTGGTCGAGGGCGAGGGGGCGCTGAGCTCCACCGAGTCGGATGTGCGGTCGCTCTATGAGGAGCACATGCAGCCGACGCAGCATCTCTATGACTGCACCATCGCCGTCCGCTCCATCCAGGCCCGTGTCCTGGAGAACAACATGCTGACGGATACGAAGCAGATCCAGATCAACAACGATGCCATCGAGGGCTACAAGAAGGACTACGACGCTGCCTGGACTGCCTATCTGCAGACGAGCGGCGGCAAGGACTCCCGCGCCCAGGAGGCGGATGCCAAGTGGAAGGAGTTCCAGCAGATCCTCGATACCATGAACGGCCTCGTCAAGACGGGCCAGCAGAAGGAAGCAGCCGCCATGTACGGGGAAAAGGCCATCCCTGTGGTGGTGGCCTGGGATGCAGACGTGGCCGCAATGCGCCAGGATGCCAGCAAGGAAGCGAATACCCTTGCCGCCGGCACGAAATCCTACGTGGAGTCCTCCGCCCGGACCATGGCAATCGTCGCTTTCATCGCCATCCTCCTGATGATTGCCGTGAGCTACGTCATCGTCTCGAATGTCCGCCGGCCCCTCTCTAAGATGGTGAAGGTCTGCGATACCTATGCAAAGGGCGACTTCCGCAAGACGGAGCTCAATGTGAACCGGGGGGATGAGTTCGGCGAGGTGGCAAGGGCCCTTGTGGCACTCCGGAAGACCCTGGGCGACATCCTCGCTTCGACCTCGAAGAATGCGGCGGACCTCGCCGCCTCCTCCGAGGAGCTCACGGCAAGCTCCCATCAGACGGCCCATGCTGCCCAGCAGGTGGCAGAGTCCGTCTCCTCGGCGACGGAAGCCACCAGCTCCCAGCATGAGGACATCCAGGAGGGCATGACCGCCACCAGCAAGGTCACGGATGCGGTCCACTCCCTCCATGACGAGGCCGACCGGGTCTCCGAGCATGCGGATAACGCCAGCGGCAAGGCTGTCGAGGGCGCAAAGGCCATCGAGGACTCCGTGCGCCAGATCAACGACGTGGCGGACATGGTATCCCACTCCGCCGCTGTGGTGGACAAGCTGGGGCAGAGCTCCCAGGAGATCGGCCAGATCGTGGAGACCATCTCCGGCATCTCCGACCAGACGAACCTCCTGGCCCTCAATGCCGCCATCGAGGCGGCGCGCGCCGGCGACGCAGGCCGTGGCTTCTCCGTCGTGGCGGAGGAGGTCCGGAAGCTCGCCGAGCAGTCCCAGATTGCAGCGGGCCAGATCGCAAGCCTCATCAAGAGCGTCCAGGAGGAGACGGCCCGGGCAGTCGAGTCTATGAAGGAGGGCAACGATGCCGTCGCCACCGGCGCCAGCTCCGTATCCGCCCTCAGCGATACCTTCCGGGAGATCCAGAGCTACGTGGAGAATGTCTCCAGCGAGGTCCGGGGCATGAAGGAGTCCATCGGCGGCATTTCCAACGAGATGACGGAGATCGCCCAGAAGATGGAGAGCATCCAGCAGCAGGGCGAGAAGATCTCCTCGGAGATGCAGAGCGTCTCCGGCGCCACGGAGGAGCAGTCCGCGGCCTCGGAGGAGATCGCCTCCGCCAGCGAGTCTCTGGCGAACCACGCCCAGAAGATGCAGGAAAAGGTCGGTCACTTCAAATACTAAAGAATCTTTTCCTGGAGGGGAACGATTCGGAGGGAGACCTCCGGATCGTTCTTTTTTCTTTTGGAAAGGTTGGCTTTTCCTTGCCAAACGCCATGAATTTTTGTAAAATAGTATAAAATGACTTGAAATGAGGCTGCTGGCTGGAGCTGGCGGCTAGGACAGGAGGGAAAAGATTGGCGCAGCAGACGACCCTAGGGCAAGCCGTTTCCTATGCGGGGGTGGGACTCCACTCCGGGCGTGAGGTGCAGCTTCGCCTCGTGCCGGCCCCCGTGGATACGGGCATTGTCTTTTGCCGCACGGATCTTGGCGGGAAAAGGATAGAGGCCCTTGCCTCCCATGTGACCTCGACGCTGCGAGCGACGACCATCGGCGAGGATGGGGCAGAGGTCTATACCATAGAGCACCTCATGAGCGCCCTCCACGCCTATGGCATTGACAATGTGTTCGTGGAGCTAAATGCAGAGGAGCCTCCCGTGGCAGATGGCGCCTCCCTCACGTTCTTCCATCTGCTTCAGCAGGCGGGGCGCGTGGAGCAGGAAAAAGAGCGCTGCGAGACGGTCATCGACAAGGTTTACCGGGTCGATGACGAAAAGACGGGCCGCTTCATCCTGGCTGTGCCCTACGACGGCTTCCGGGTGAGCTTCACCTCCATCAATCCCCACAAGCTCATCGGCATCCAGTACGCCGACTTTACCGTGGGGGAGGCTGTCTACGAGAAGGAGATCGCGCCGGCCCGGACCATCGCCTACGAGGGGGAGATCAAGAAGCTCCACGAGATGGGCCTCGGGCTCGGCGGGACCCTGGAGAGCGTCATCGTCTACAATGACGAGGGCTGGGTCAATCCCCTCCACTTCGCCGATGAGCTCGTGCGCCACAAGATCCTCGATGCCATTGGGGACATGCGCCTGGCGGGGCCCATCCGCGGCCACATCATCGCCGTGGCCTCCGGCCATGCGCTCAATACGAAGCTGGCGAAAATCATCGAGGAAGCCTGCGCAAAATCATGACAAAAACCGCCCTGGCGGTGCTGTACTATACAAGGAAAGAGGAAAAGCCATGCAACTTGATATCAATGAAATCATGAAGATTCTCCCGCATCGTCCGCCCCTTTTGCTCGTGGACAAGATCCTCGAGATCGAGCCCTTCAAGTCGGCGACGGGCGTGAAGAACATCACGATGAACGAGCCCCAGTTCCTCGGCCACTTCCCGGGTCATCCCATCATGCCGGGCGTCCTCATCCTGGAGGCCATGGCCCAGGTGGGCGGCATCGCCATGCTCTACACGGAGGAGCATCGCGGCAAGATCGCCCTCTTCGGCGGCATGGAGCACGTGAAGTTCAAGAAGCCCGTCGTCCCCGGCGATCAGCTCGTCACGAAGGCGGAGCTCGTCCGGGTCCGCGGCGACTTCGGCCTTCTCCACTGCGATGGCTATGTGGACGGAGAGCTCGTGGCCTCGGCAGACTTCAAGTTTGCCCTGAAGAAGGACGAAAATCTTTAAAAAACACTCTTTTCGGTAAGATAATAGGCGATAATCTTTGTTCCATCCTGAAAATGATGATTTTCGCGTATATTTGCCCTGAGAAAAAAAGGCTGCGAGATGGATTATAGAAAAATGATAGATAAACGCTAGGAAAGCAAGCTATCTCTGGCAGCGGCTCGCGAGGAGTCATTAAGGGAGTTGGAATAGATGGGTATGGAAAGCAAAGTGATTGCATATATACACGAGACGGCCGTTGTGAGCCCCGGCGCCCACATTGCAAAAAACGTTGAGATCGGGCCCTACTCCGTCATCGGCGAGCATGTGGAGATCGAGGAGGGCACGAAGATCGGCCCCCACGTGGTCATCAGCGGCTGGACGCATATCGGAAAGGACTGCCGCATCTTCCAGGGGGCTTCCGTCGGCGAGGATCCCCAGGATCTGAAGTTCAAGGGTGAGAAGAGCTACACCATCATCGGGGACCGCACAACGATCCGCGAGGGCGTCACCATCCACCGCGCCACCGGCGAGGGGGAGGAGACCCGAATCGGCAACGACTGCCTCCTCATGGCCCTCACCCATGTGGCCCATAACTGCGTCGTGGGCAACAACGTCATCATGTCAAATGTGGCGAGCCTCGCCGGCCACGCCATCGTGGAGGACCGGGTCGTCATCGGCGGCATGGCCGGTGTCCACCAGTTCGTCAAGATCGGCCGCAACGCCATGGTGGGCGGCATGGCAAAGCTCACCCAGGACGTGGTGCCCTACACCATCGTGGATGGCCACCCGGCCCGCGTCGTGGGCCTCAATGCTGTGGGTATCTCCCGGGCGGGCATCCCCCAGGAATCCCGCCGGGCCATCAAGCAGGCCTACAAGCTCCTGTACCGCTCCGGCCTCAGCCTCCAGCAGGCCATCGAGGTCATCGAGCAGGAGGTGGAGAGCTGCGAGGAGGTCGACCACTTCCTCCGGTTCCTCCGCAATGCGGATCGGGGCATCTGCCGCGAGCGTCGCGAGCGCGAATAAGACGCGAATCAGAAAGGAAAAAACGGACCATGGAAAAAATCGGCTTACTGGCAGGCGCGGGAAAGCTCCCGGTGGAGTGTGCCCGGGCAGCGCAGGCCCACGGCTATGAGGTCTACGCCATCGCACTCCTCCCGGAGACGGACAAGGAGCTAAAGGATGTGGCGGCCCACTACGAAGAAATCTCCATCGGAAAGCTCCAAGGGATTCTCGACTACCTGAAGCAGAACGAGCTCAAGCGCGTCACCATGATCGGCAAGGTCACGAAGGAGCTCCTCTTCTCCGGGAAGATCCAGCCGGACATGCGGGCCATGCAGCTCATCATGGGCCTGCCGGACAGGAGCGACGACACCATCATGATGGCCTTCGTCCGGGAGCTGGCAAAGGAAGGGGCCCAGGCCTTCGACCAGACCTCCCTCATCCGCACCCTTATGCCCTCCCGGGGCAATCTCACGGAGCGGGAGCCCAGCGAGGCGGAGCGCAAGGACATGGAGTTCGGCTTCCGCATGGCAAAGGAGCTGGGACGCCTGGACGTGGGCCAGACCGTCGTGGTGAAGGACCTCGCCGTCATGGCCCTCGAGGCCATCGAGGGCACGGATGCCTGCATCCGCCGGGGCGGCGAGCTCGCCCGGGGCGGCGCCGTCGTCGTCAAGGTGGCAAAGCCGGAGCAGGACGACCGCTTCGACGTGCCCACCGTCGGCCTCCAGACGCTGAAGTCCATGGTGGAGAGCGGCTGCAAGGCCCTCGCCATCGAGGCAGGCAAGACGCTCCTCGTGGAGCGGGACGAGGTCCTTGCCCTCGCCAATGAAAAGGGAATTGCCATCACGGCTCTTTGATGGTACGATAAAAGGAGCGCAGACGCGTTCAACCAGCAGTAGGCGCGAAAAGCCGCAAAAGGCATGTTCGCGCCTTTCGTGGTGTTTATAGTAATTGATTGTCGACAGTGATTGATTTGAAGGGTGGGAGACGCGCAGTAAGTTCGTATACCCTGCGCGAACCGTTAAGCGTAGTGAGTGCGAAAAGTGCGCGTTCTGCCCCCGGCCGGAATCTTTCGTTCAAGCGAAGCGCGTTTAAGATGGAGGCCGGTAATTAGGCAGAAAAGCGCACGGGCACTCACGGAGACGTGGTGAGTGCAGGGTATACGCAGCGAACGAATCTTAGGAGGTTCCATATGAAGCTTATGCTTTCGGCGGGGGAGGTCTCGGGAGACCTTCATGGGGAGGAGCTTGCCCGCGCTATCCTCCAGCAGGCACCCGATACCGTCCTCTTTGGCTTCGGCGGCGACCGCATGGAGGTCGCCGGCGTCCGGCTTGTCAAGAACTTCGCCGACTTTAGTGTCATGGGCGTCTGGGAAGTCCTCAAGAACCTCGGCCGCATCAAGCGCCTTCTCGATGACCTCACGAAGGCTCTGGAGGAAGAAAAGCCCGACCTTCTCGTCCTCATCGACTACCCCGACTTCAACTGGCGCCTGGCGAAGCGGGCGAAAGCTCTCGGCATCCCCGTCTTTTCCTACATCCCGCCCTCTGCCTGGGCCTGGCGAAAGGGCAGGGCCAAGACCTGTGCCGCCCTTGCCACCGAGTTTGTCGCCATATTTCCCCATGAACTCGAGCCCTACCAAAGGGCCGGAGCCCGCATCTCCTTCGTGGGGAACCCCCTCGTGGACGCCGTCCACCCGGAGATCTCCCTCCCAAAGGCCCGGCAGCACTTCGGCATCAGAGAAAATGACCATGTGGTGCTCCTCCTGCCCGGCAGCCGCGCCCAGGAGATCGAGCTCCTGCTCCCCGATATGCTGGGGGCCGTGAAGCTCCTCGCAGAAAGGCGGCCCGAGACGAAGTTCTTCCTGCCCGTGGGCTCTGAGACCCTGCGGCCTCGCATCGAGGGGCTTATCAGCCGGGCTGGCGTGGACGTCACCCTCGTGGACGAGTACCGCTACGCACTCATGGCACTCTCCGACGTGGCCATAGCCACCAGCGGCACCGTCGTCATGGAGGCGGCGCTACTCACGTTGCCCTGTGTGTCCCTGTACCGGTTCCGCCTCCTGAACTACCTCATCGGGAAGCTCCTCGTCCACATCGACAACTTCACCCTGCCCAATATCCTGGCAGGCCATCGCTTCCAGCCGGAGCTCTTGCAGGGGGAGGTCACGTCGGAGCGCATCGCCGAGGAGACCCTCCGCCTCTATCGGGGAGAGAGCGACCGCATCGACGTCTGCATCGACCTTCGCATCGCAGCGGCCCGGCTCGGTCCTCCCGGGGCAGCGGGGCGCATCGCCCAGAAGGTCCTCGCCTGCGCTCGGCGGGTGGGCGCAGGAGCCGACGAATAGCCTATTAGTTTCCAGGAGCGAAACCATTTATGAAGAACTACAAGCGGCTGCTTGGCTACATGCGGCCCTATATGAAGCAGTTTGCCCTGGCCGTCGTCTGCATCATCATGGCGGCGGCGGCAAACCTCTATCTCCCCTGGATCATCAAGGACATGATCGACAAGGTGCTGGCGGACAAGGACATGGCCATGCTCAACCTTATCTGCGTGGGCATCGTGGTGGTGTTCCTCCTGCGGGGTATCTTCTTCTACGGCCAGTCCTACCTCGTATCCTACATCGGCCAGAAGGTCATCATCGATGTGCGGGAGGTCATGTTCCGCAAATTCCAGCGTATGCCCATGGCCTACTTCGACCAGCACCAGACCGGCGAGACCATGAGCTACATCACGAACGACGTGCAGGCCATCCAGAGCGCACTCGTGGATCAGCTCATCGAGATGGTCACAGAGGGCTCCATCCTCATCGGCTCCATCGTCTTCATGTTCGTGCTGGACTGGAAGCTCTCCCTCCTGACCATCATCGTCATCCCCCTAGTGGGGCAGGCCATGAAGGTCTTCGGCCGGAAGCTCAAGCGGAATGGCACCGTCATCCAGGAGCGCCTCGCTGACATCACCTCCCTTCTCCAGGAGAGCATCTCCTCCATCCGGGTGGTGAAGTCCTTCGTCCGGGAGCAGTATGAGATCGACCGCTTCATCCATCAGAACAACTTGAACTTCCAGGCGGCCATGAAGAACGTCCAGCTCACGAGCCTCCTGACCCCCTCCGTGGAGTTCCTCGCCGCCATCTCCGTCACCATCATTATATGGTTTGGTGGCTACGAGGTGGTAAACGGCGTCATGACAGCCGGCGCCCTCGTGGCGTTCCTCACCTACGCCGTGAACCTGGCAAACCCGGTGAAAAGGCTCTCGAGGGTCTACGGCAATCTCCAGCGGGCCATGGCCGCCGTCGACCGCGTCTTCGAGGTCATCGACCTGAAGGAGACCATCCAGGACAAGCCGGATGCCAAGGTCCTCCCCGAGACAAAAGGTAATGTGGTATTCGATCACGTCTCCTTCGGCTACA
This sequence comes from uncultured Mitsuokella sp., assembly GCA_945877355.1. GTDB lineage: Bacteria > Bacillota > Negativicutes > Selenomonadales > Selenomonadaceae > AWVT01. Next base: position 96,135 of record CAMCRT010000001.1, read on the forward strand.
AGGAAGGCCAGCTCGCCCTCCGGGATGTGTCCCTCGAGGCAAAGCCCGGCCAGATGATCGCCTTCGTGGGCCCCTCCGGCGCCGGCAAGTCCACCATCGCGAACCTGATTCCGAGATTCTACGAGGTCACAGAGGGCGCCATCCGCATCGACGGCTTTGACATCCGGGACGTGACCGTGGCGTCCCTTCGGGAGCAGATCGGCATCGTCCCCCAGGAGACCATGCTCTTTTCCACCACCGTGCGGGAAAACATCCGCTACGGCCGCCTGGACGCCACCGACGAGGAAGTGGAGGAGGCCGCAAAGGCGGCAAACGCCGACGTCTTCATCCGGGACCTCCCCAATGGCTACGACACCGAGATCGGCGAGCGGGGCATGAACCTCTCCGGCGGCCAGCGCCAGCGCATGGCAATCGCGAGAGCCATCCTCAAGAACCCGAGAATCCTAATCCTAGACGAGGCCACCTCCGCCCTCGACACCGAAAGCGAAAAAATCGTCCAGGCCGCCCTCGACCACCTCATGGTAGGCCGCACCTCCTTCGTCATAGCCCACCGCCTCTCCACCATCTTCTCCGCCGACCAGATCTACGTCATAGATGCCGGCCAGGTCATAGAGCAGGGCACCCACGAAGAACTCCTGAAAAAAGGCGGCCTCTACAGCCATCTCTATAGCATCCAGTTTGGTGGCGAAAAAAATTAAAGATAGAGCGCAGTACGAATCAGAAAGGGAATGACCATGCAGTTACTTTACAACATTGCGGCGATCTTCATCGTCGTGCTCATCATCCCTGTCTTTCTCGTGCGCTCCATCCGCGAAAAAGGCTTCGTCGAGCGCATCCGCCAGAGCCTTGGCTTCTTCCCCGAGCACGCCCTTGCGCCCGTGGAGAAAAAAGACTGCATCTGGGTCCACGCCGCCTCCGTCGGCGAGATCGTCGCCACCAGTCCCCTCATCAAAGAATTCCGCCGGGAATTTCCAAAGAGCCCCATCCTCGTATCCGTCGTCACCACCTCCGGCTACGAGATGGCCAACCGCATCATAAAGGATGCCGACGCCATCATCTACTTCCCTCTGGATCTTCCCTGGCTCGCCGGCCACGTCCTGCGCCGCATCCACCCTCGGGTGTTCCTGCCCGTGGAGACAGAGCTCTGGCCCAACTTCCTCAAGAACGCCCGCCAGATGCACATCCCCGTCATGATGGTCAATGGACGTATCAGCGACAAGAGCGTGCGCCAGTACAAGCACCTCCACAGCCTCCTGCGGGACATGATCAGCACTGTCAAGATGTTTGCCATGCAGTCCCCCATCGACGCAGACTACATCAAGCGCCTCGGGGCCCCGCCGGAGCTCGTCACCGTCACGGGCAATACGAAGTTCGACCAGACCTACACCGACGTGACCCCCGCCGAGAAGCAGCAGATCCTCCAGGAGATGTGCCTCGAGGATAATGACGGCATCCTTCTCGCCGGCTCCACCCACCGGGGCGAGGAGGAATACGTGCTGAAGGCCTTTGCCGCCGTGCGGGAGCGTCATCCACGCGCCCGGCTCGTCATCGCCCCCCGAGAGCTCCTGCGTACCGCCGAGGTCTGCCATATCGTCAAGAAGGCCGGCTTCACCGTGGCTCGCCGCACGGAGCTCAAGGAGCACCCCGAGCAGGCCGACGTGGTCGTCCTCGACACCATCGGCGAGCTCGGCAAGGTCTACGCCATCGGCGACGTGGTCTACGTGGGCGGCTCCCTCGTGACCCACGGCGGCCACAACATCCTGGAGCCCGCCGCCCATGGCAAGGCCATCGTGGTGGGGCACAACATGTTCAACTTCAAGGACACCCACGCCCTTTTCAAAAAGCGCAACGCCTGCATCACCGTCAAGGACGCAGGCGAGCTCGCCCGGGAAGTGGCCCGGCTCTTCGACGATGCGGATCACCGCCATCGCATGGAGCAGGAGACCCTCGCCATCGTAAATGAAAACAAGGGCGCCTCAAGAAAGTCCGCCCTCATCCTCCGGGACATGCTCGAGGCCTACGAGTCGAGCCCCGAGAACGCCCATCGGGTGCGGGCAACCCAGAAGATTACCAATTTCCAGACCTACTTCATCGACCTCGTCGTCCACAGCCGGGAGGCCCATGGCCTCCTCGTCCATATTTTCCTCGGCGTGCTCTACCTTTTTTCCCTCCTCTATGGGCTTCTCGTCAATGCCAAGCTCAAGGGCTACGAGTGGGGCATCTTCCACCGGGATAAGCTGGACTGCTTCGTCATCAGCCTCGGCAACGTCACCGTGGGTGGCACCGGCAAGACCCCGACAGCCCAGCGCCTGGCGAAAGATATCCGGGACATGGGCTATCGGGTCGTCATCCTCAACCGGGGCTACCGGGCCAAGTGGCATGGGGAAGTGGGCATCGTCTCCGACGGCAAAAAACTCCACATGGACGCGGCGGAGGCGGGTGACGAGGCCTATATGCTGGCAAAGCACCTGCCGAATGTCCCCGTCCTCATCGGCGCGGAGCGCGTCAAGACAGGCCGCTACGCCATCGAGCACTTCGGTGCGGAGGTGGCCATCCTCGACGACGGCTACCAGCACTGGCAGCTGGCCCGGGATCTGGACATCCTTCTCGTGGATGCGGTCAATGTCTTCGGCAACGGCCACATCCTGCCCCGCGGGTCCCTCAGAGAGCCCGTGTCCCATGTGAACCGGGCCGATGTGGCCCTCCTGACGAAGGTGGACCAGGCAGCGCCAGGGGCGAGGGAGGAGATCTGGGCGACCCTCGCCAAATACAACCCGACAGCGCGCATCGTGGAGAGCGTCCACCAGCCCCGCTGCTTCGTGCCGCTCGCCGACTGGTACGTCAATATCACAGGCGACGGCATCGATGTGGAGCGGCTCCGGGGCAAGCGGGTCATGGCGGTCTCCGCCATCGGCAACCCCGCCTCCTTCGAGCAGACGCTGGCCGATCTCGGCGTCGTCATCGTGGAGAGCCTGCGCTATCCCGACCACCACGACTATGCCATGAGCGAGATGACCGACATCCTCCTCCAGGCGGAAAAGGTCGGCGTCGATGCCATCGTCGTGACGGAAAAGGACGCGGTGAAGATTCCCGTGGACGTGGCGCGGGAGTCCTGGAGCGTCCCCGTCTACGTCATCAGCGTGGAAGTTACATTCCAGGAGGGGGCGGAGGATATCCGAAGCCTTCTCATGAAGCGTATCCCCGAGCGCCTCGAGGAAGTGAGGCTTCAGCCTGCAAAGGAGAAAGCATGATGAAAAATAAAGTTCTCTGCGTCATTCCCGCCCGCTACGCCTCGACGCGCCTTCCGGGAAAGCCCCTGAAAGACATCCAGGGAAAGCCCATGATCGTCCGGGTCTACGAGCGGGCAAGGGAGGCACGTCGCCTTCTCGATACCGTCGTCGCCACGGATGACGAGCGCATAAAGGCTGCCCTGGAGGCAGCAGGGGGGAAGGCCGTCATGACCCGCTCTGACCACCCCACGGGCACCGACCGGCTCGCCGAGGTGGCGGAGAAATACCCGGACGTGGACACCATCCTGAACGTCCAGGGGGACGAGCCCCTCATCGACCCGGCCCTCATCGACGAGCTGGCCGCCGCCTTTGACGAGGACGAGGAGCTCGCTATGGCCACCGTCGCCACGCCCATCGAGGACGAGGCGGAGAGGGACAACCCCAACAACGTGAAGGTCGTCCTGGATAAGCAGGGCTACGCCCTCTACTTCTCCCGCTCCCGGATTCCCTATCCGAGGAAGGCAGGGGCACCCGTCTACAAGCACATCGGCATCTACGCCTACCGGCGCAGCTTCCTGCTGGCGTACGCAAAGATGGCGCCCACGCCCCTGGAGACGAGCGAGAGCCTCGAGCAGCTTCGGGCCCTGGAGAACGGCTACCGCATCAAGGTCATCACGACGGACAGGAAATTCGTCGGCGTCGATACGGAGGAGGACCTCAAAAGGGTCAATGAAATCTATCAAGAAATGGAAGGAGCATCACGATGAACAAGGTACAGCTTGGAACTTTTGCCATTGGAGAAGGGGAGCCATTGACCCTCTTTGCAGGGCCCTGCGTCCTGGAGGGGCTCGACCGCTGCCTCCTCATCGGCCGCACCATCAAGGATATCTGCGGCCGCCTGGGCGTGAACTACGTCTTCAAGGCCTCCTTTGACAAGGCCAACCGTTCCTCCTTCCACAGCTTCCGGGGCCCCGGTATGGAAAAGGGCATCGAGATGCTCGCCGAGATAAAAAAAGAGCTGAACGTTCCCATCGTCACCGACATCCACGAGACGTATCAGGCAGAGCCCGTGGCGAAGGTGGCCGACGTCCTCCAGATTCCCGCCTTCCTCTGCCGCCAGACCGACCTCCTCCACGCCGCCGCCAAGACCGGCCGCATCGTCAACGTGAAAAAGGGACAGTTCCTGGCCCCCGAGGACATGCGCAATGTGGTGGACAAGCTCCACGAATGCGGCTGTGAGAGCCTGCTCCTCACCGAGCGGGGCGCCACCTTCGGCTACCACAACCTGGTGGTCGACATGCGCAGCCTTCCCATCATGCGCAGCTTCGGCTATCCCATCGTCTTTGACGGCACCCACAGCGTCCAGCTCCCGGGAGGCGGCGGCACCGTCTCCTCCGGCAACCGCGAATACGTCCCCACCCTCGTGCGCGCCGCCGCCGGCGCCGGCATCGACGCCCTCTTCCTCGAGGTTCACGACAACCCAGAAGAAGCCCTTTCCGACGGCGCCAACATGATCTACCTCGACAAGCTGGAGGACCTCCTAAAGGACGCCATCGCGATTCACAAAATCGTGCAGAAGTAATGTGTGGATAGAGTAGGAAGATGCAGTAGCATGTGAGCCCATGTATCCCTAAGCGAACCGTTAAGCGGAACAGTCGCGAAAAGTGTGCGTTCTGCCCCGGCCGGAATCTTTCGTTCAAGCAAAGCGCGTTTAAGATGGAGGCCGGTAATTAAGCAGAAAAGCACACGGGCGACTGTGTAGCGTGGTGAGTGTGGGATATATGGGCGAACAACACGGACTAGCTAGGAAGGGAATTTTATGGACTTCACGCATGATGCGATAGAGCGGGCGAAGCGGGTGAAGCTTATCATTCTTGACGTGGACGGCGTCCTCACCCGGGGCGACATCTTTGTGAGCGACAGCGCCGAGTATATCAAAGCCTTCTACTGCCGCGACGGCCTCGCCATCACCGTCTCCCGCAAATTCGGGATTCAGAGCGCCATCATCACCGGCCGCCAGTCTCCGCCCACGGCTTACCGGGCAAAGGAGCTCCATATCGAGCACTTCTACCAGGGCAAGCTCGACAAGCGGGAGGCCTACAAGGACCTCAAGGCAAAGACCGGCCTCACCGACGAAGAAATCGCCTACATCGGCGACGACCTCGTAGATCTCCCCATCATGGGCCAGGTAGGCTTCCCCGCCGCCGTAGGCGACGCCGTTCCCGAGGTCAAAGAAGCCGCTGTATTCACCTCCGGCTTCGAAGGCGGCCACGGCGCCGTCCGGGAGACTATAGAATTCATCCTAAAGGCCCAGGGCCTCTGGGCAGATGTCTTATCTTCCTTTGGGGTCAAACCAAAGGGGGACATATCAAATCTAGTGCAGTAAATAAAAAGGAATGTCGAAAAGGGGGCTGTTCATGCATTACAAAATGGTCATGCTGCTAAGCTTTCTTGCCTGCCATACGCCATATCGCATCCTTATGGCTGCAGGCTGGGTGCTTGGACAGCTCTACTACATCCTCATCAAAAAACAGCGCGAGCGCGCCATCAATCAGATGATGCCCGCGCTCCACATGACCCGGGCCGAAGCCGAAAAGACCGTCCGCGCCTCCTTCGTCAACCTCGCCCGCAACGTCCTCGAGATCCTCTACATGCCCCACCTCACAAAAGAGAACTTCCATGAGTATGTGGAGATCGACCACATCGAGCGCATGGAGCAGGCCCTCGCCGAAGGCCATGGCGTCGTCGTCCTCACCGGCCACATCGGCACCTGGGAATGGCTCTCCGCCGCCTTCACCATGCACGACATGCCCGTCACCGCCATCGCCAAGCCCCAGCCCAACATGCAGTACACCTACGCCCTCAACGACCTCCGGAAGACCATCAACGTGGAGATCTTCTCCCGGGGCACCAGCGAGCTTCTCGCGGCAGCCCGGGCCCTGAAGTCCGGCAAAATCCTCGGTTTTCTCGCCGACCAGGACGCCGGCCCCGGCGGCGCCTTCATCCCCTTCCTGGGGAAGATCGCCTCCACACCCATGGGCCCCGCCGTCTTTGCCCGGAAATTCAACTCGCCCGTCCTGCCCGCCTTTATCCTGCGGCAGAAAAATGGCAAGCACAAAGTCGTCATCGGGGAGATCCTGCGCTACGAATCCACCGGCGATACGGATAAGGATCTTTTCACCTTCACGGAGCGCATGACGAAGATCGTCGAGAACATCATCCGGGAGAATCCCACCCAGTGGCTCTGGTTCCAGAAGCGGTGGAACACGGCGCCGGAGCAGCAGAAATTTGGAAAGCACCACACGGTCAAGGCAGAGGAGGAATCATCAACTTGAGCAAGAAATCAAAGGGGATCGCCCTCATCGTCCTCATCGCTCTCGTCGCCCTCGTCTACTGGGCCGTCTCCACTGTCCCGAAGCCTCCCGAGAAGATTATCGACGAGCCCTCCCACCACATGACCTACGACAACAACACCATCACCGAGGAAAAGAACGGAAAGCGTATCTGGACCCTGAAGGCCGGCCGTATGGATGTGGACGTGGAGACCCAGGACGCGACCCTCACGGATATCGAGGGGCAGTTCTTCGAGAAGGATGGCAGGACGCTGACCATCACGGCGAAGTCCGGCAAGTACACGGCCAAGACCCACGATATCGACATCGAGGGGAATGTGGTCATCAAGTCCAGCGACGGGGCCCGCCTCACAAGCGATGCGCTCCACTGGACCTCGTCCACTGAAAAGCTCGCCGCCGTGGGAAATGCCACGGCCAGCAAAGACGATATGCGCGCCACCGGAGACTCCATCGAGAGCACGGATGGCTTTGGGAAAATCAAGATTATCGGCCATGCACACCTGGAAAAGGGCGTGCAGGGGGAGGCATCAGAGCAATGAAAAACTGGAAAACACTGGCAGCCGCCGCTGCCGTCCTCGCCGTCACGACGACTCCGCTCTACGCCGCGGATAGCGCAGGGAAGCCCACGACCCTCGACGCGGATACGGTGGAGTACGATATGGGAAGCGGCCTCGTCACCGCCACGGGAAATGTCCTCATGAAGCAGGGCGACTCGAAGGTGACCGGCGCCCGGGCCACCTACAACCACGAGACCCAGGCCGGCCTCGTGGAGGGGAATGTCATCGCCGTCCACGCCGACATGCGCCTCACCTGCGCCCGGGTCACGACGGACGGCAAGGGCCACATGCAGGCCACTGGCGACGTCTACGGCACCCAGCAGGACAAGTCCTTCTCCGGGGAGCAGGTGGACTACTACCCGAACCAAAGCGAGTACATCGTCATGGAAAAGGGCGGCTACATCAAGACGAGCGACGGCACCTTCACGGCAGCACGCCTGGAGGGCTGGCTTGCCAATGAGCACTACGTGGGCACAGGCAACGCCCACGTGGTGAGCCCCGCCCGAGACATCGAAGCCGGCGGCGACACGCTGGACTACGACGGCAAGACGGCCGAGGGCAAGGCCGTCCTCACCGGCAACGCCTGGGCCACCCAGGGCAACAACACCCTTCATAGCAACCGCCTGACAATCTACCTTGCAAAAGACGGCAAGGCTGCGGTACAATAAATAAGTAATTGCGTTTTGGAGCGGATGGAAGTTAGGTACGTTCCGTTCCGTGTACCCCACACTCACCCGTTCCGCAATCGACCGTGCGCTTATCTGCCTAAATACCGCCCTCCATTCAAAACGCGCTACGCTTGAACGGTGAATTCCGGGCGGGGGCAGAACGCGCACTTTCCTCGATTGCTCCACTTAAAGGTTCGCTGTGGGGTACACGAACATACTGCCTGCAAAAGGTACGAGTTAGCAATTTTCCGAAGCGGATAGGGAGTAGATCCATGCATATAGAGGCAAAGAATCTTGTCAAGAAATTCAAGCAGCGTACGGTGGTGGACCGGGTCTCCCTGCGGGTGGAAAAGGGCGAGATCGTCGGCCTCCTGGGGCCTAATGGCGCCGGAAAGACCACATCCTTCTACATGATCATCGGCCTCGAGCACCCGGATAGCGGCAGCGTCTTCCTCTCCGACGTGGACATCACCCGGCTCCCCATGAACGAGCGGGCCCGCCTGGGCATCAGCTACCTGACCCAGGAAGCCTCCATCTTCCGGAAGCTCACCGTCAAGGAAAACATCATGGCCATCCTGGAGACCACGAAGCTCTCCAAGGCCGAGCAGCGCACGAAATACGAGGAGCTCGTCCAGGAATTCCACATCGGCCACGTCACCGAGCGGAAGGGCACAGAGCTCTCCGGCGGCGAGCGGCGGCGCGTCGAAATCGCCCGCTGCCTCGCCCTGGAGCCCGAGTTCATCCTCCTGGACGAGCCCTTCGCCGGCGTCGACCCCCTGGCCGTCGCCGATATCCAGGAAATCATCGAGTACCTCAGGCAGCGGGGCATGGGCATCCTCATCACCGACCACAACGTGCGGGAGACCCTGAGCATCGTGGATCGGGCCTATATCCTGAATGAGGGGAAGATCCTCCTGGAGGGCGATGCCGACACCATCGCGAAGAGCCCCGTCGCCCGCAAATTCTACCTGGGCGACAATTTCCGCCTGTAAGCTAGGAGCCTCTATGCATATTCGAATCTTAGACCGCTACATCTTCCGCGAGGTTCTCGTCACCTTCTTCTTTAGTATCTGCGCCTTCTCCACCGTTTTCATCGGCTCGGGCACCCTCTTTCAGATCGCCCGCTACATCACGGACTACGGCGCCTCCCTTTCCTCCGTGGTGAAGATATTCGTGCTGGGGCTCCCGGGTGTCGTCATGTGGACATTCCCCATGTCCATGCTCTTGGCGAGCCTCCTCACCATGGGGCGCATGTCCTCGTCGTCGGAAATCACCGCCATGAAATCCTGCGGCGTGAGCTTTCCACGCATCGCCGCGCCGATCCTCCTCCTGGGCCTCGTGGTGAGCATCTTCGCCATGGCCTTCAACGAGTACGTGGTGCCCTGGGCCAACAACGCCTACCAGAACGTCATTTATTATGAAATCAAGGGAAACACCGGCATGAAATCCCAGGAGCACGTCATCCTGAAGGACATCAAGGAGGGCAGGATCCAGCATCTCGCCTATGCCCGCTACTACAACGCGGATACGAATAAGCTCACCGGCGTGACGTTGCAGAACTTTAATCCAGACGGCAAGGTCGCCCAGGTGGAAAACGCCGAGTACGCTGAGTGGACGGGAAACTCCTGGACCATGCACAACGGCATGATCTACGATATCCAGGAGGGGAGCGATGCGACGCTCGCCAAGAGCATGCCCCGCACCACGAGCACGCTGACGGATGAGGAGACTGACCAGGAGACGGAGACGGACTCAGAGGCAAGACCCTCCGAGCAGACAAGTCACACCATGCGTTTCGATACCCAGACACTCCCCATCGCGACGACGCCGAAGCAGATCGCCCGGGAGCAGAAGTCTGCGGAAGAGATGACCATGAAGGAGCTCCGGGCCCAGATCGACATCATGAAGAGCCAGTACGTGGACACGAAGAAGCTGGAGACGGAGCTCTATCAGCGGGTGACGATCCCGCTTGCCAGCCTCATCTTCGCCCTCGTGGGCGTGCCCCTTGGCCTCCAGCCCACGCGAAACAGCTCCTCTGCGGGCTTTGCCATGAGCGTCGTCATCATCTTCTTCTACTACGCCCTCATGACCATGGGCAATGCGTTGGCCCGGGGCGGCATCCTCCCGGCGCTGCCTGCCGTCTGGATTCCAAATTTCGTCGGCCTCATCGCCGGGGCGATACTTTTCCGCCGCGCTTCGCGCTGAATATGTAAAAGAAAGGAGGGGCGTATATGTACGGCGTGTTTCTCATCGTTGTCCTCGTCATCACCGGCGGGGCCATCGCCTTTATCGGCGACCGGCTCGGCACGAAGATCGGCAAAAAGCGCCTCTCCATCTTCGGCCTGCGCCCGCGCCATACCTCCATCCTCGTCACCATCGTCACGGGCCTCTGCATCACGGCAGCCACCTTCGGCATCATGGCGGCGGCCTCCGAAAATGTCCGCACGGCGCTCTTTGGCCTGGAAAAGCTCAATGCGCAGGTACAGAGGACCCAGCAGGAGCTGTCGAGAGCCTCGGAGGAGCTGGCGGACGCTCGCGCGCAAAAGGAAGTGGCGGACAATGAGCTCGCCACCTCGAAGGAGGATATCCGAAAGCTCAAGGCCGAACAGGAGGAGCTCCGCGCTGAGTCCGACCGGCTCCGGGCCGAGGGGCAGGCACTCCAGGTGGAAAACGCCGCGCTCTCCGCAGGCAATGCGGAGCTCGCCGCCGCCAATGAATCCCTGACGGGGGACAATATGCGCCTCTCGGGGGAGAACAAGGATCTCGGCAAGAAGAATGAGACCCTCACCAATGAAAACAAATCCCTGGAAGAGCGGGCAGAGAACCTGGGCAAAGGCCTCGCCACCATGCGGGAGGGGGACATCGCCTTCCGGGCAGGAGAAATCCTCGCCTCCGGCGTCATTCGCAGCAACCGCCCCGAGGCAGAGATCCGGAAGGACTTTGAATCCCTGGCAGAGCTCGCCACCCGCAACGTTTCCCAGCGCCTCGGCACGAATGTGTCCGACGAGAATATCTGGCTCTACCAGCCGGAGTACAACGCGGCGATCCAGGAGATCGCCAAGAGCAAAAAGGATATGATCGTGCGCATCGTGGCGGCAGGCAACCTGGTCCGCGGCGAGCCCATCCGCACATCCCTGGCACTCTATCCCAACAGCGTCATCTACAAGGACAAGGAGTTCATCCTGGCACAGCCCGTCCACTTCAAGAGCGATGACGAAGCGGAAGGCGTCGTCATGAAGTTCCTCCACGACATTAACACAGCTGCCGTGGGGCGGGGCATGCTCCCCGACCCGATCCGGGGGACCGTCGGCGTCATGGACGGCGCCCAGTTCTACAATATCGTCGGCGACCTAAAGCGCACCCGTGGCTCTGCCATCCTCTCCGCCTACGCCAATGGCGCAACAGACGCCCAGGGCCCCCTGCGCCTCACCATACACGCCGAGGCCTCCGATGGACAGTAGGAGGATATCGTGGAGCATACGAAACATATAGCAGCCCTGGATCCTGGTCGCGACAAATGCGGCTTCGCCGTCCTCGCGAGCACAGGCGATATCTTGCTCCAAAGAGTGCTTGAGACAGCAAAGCTCGAACAAGAGCTAAAAAAAGCCCAGCAAGAGCTGGGCTTTTCGCGCCTGATCCTAGGAAACGGCACCACAAGCAAAGAGGCAAAGGCCAGAATCGAAAAAGCCCTGCCCACCCTAGAAATCCAGGTCGTCGATGAGTACAAGACGACAGAGCAAGCGAGGAAGGAATACTGGCTATCCAATCCACCAAAGGGCCTTTGGAAGATCGTCCCCACCACCATGCGCACCCCGCCCTGTCCCGTGGACGATTACGTGGCAGTTATTTTAGCCCGTAGATATTTGTAAGGATATGAAGCGTGCTTTCGCGTATGGGTGAGGAATATCAAGTTTTCTGATTTTTTCATCGGGGCGAAAAGTAAGGTTATTTGATTGATAACATTGGAGTGAAAAGTAAGTTCGTGTGCCTTGCAATGAACCTTTAAGTGGAGCAATCGCGGAAAGTGTGCGTTCTGCCCCCGGCCGGAATCTTTCGTTCAAACGAGCGATAGCGAGTGCGTTTAAGATGGAGGCCGGTATTTAAGCGGGGCGGTCAGCGTCAGCCAATCGCCTTCGGCTCTTGGGACGCTTTCGCGTGCGACCTGTTAGCCAATCAGAAAGCCTTTCGGCTTCCTTCTTGGACAGGTCAGCAAAGCGCACGGTCGCCTGCGAAACGGGTGAATGCAAGGTACACGGAACGTCTTTAACCTCGGAGGAGAGCATACTATGAGCAACTGTGAATGCAAGACCCAGACCCGCCCGGGCTGGGAAGAATACTTTCTTGACATCGCCCGCGCCGTCGGCCGCCGGGCCACCTGCCTGCGCCGTCGCTACGGCGCCATCATCGTCAAAGACCATATCATCGTCAGCACCGGCTACAACGGCGCCCCCCGTGGCGAGGCCAACTGCATCGACACTGGCATCTGCGAGCGCGAGCGCCTCCACGTCCCAAAGGGCGAGCGCTACGAGCTCTCCAAGGCCGTCCACGCCGAGCAGAACGCCATCATCAACGCCAGCCCCGCCGACATGGAAGGCGCCACCATCTACATCGTGGGCGTCAACGCCGACGGCACCCTCGCCTCTGGCAAGCCATGCCTCCTCTGCCGACGCATGCTCGTCAATGCGAAAATCAAGGAAGCCTGCTACTACGAGACCGACGGCAGCATCGTCCGCATCGCCCCCCAGGACATCCGAGACTGATTTATTCGATATAAAAGAGGCTATGGTCAACATAGCCTCTTTTATATCGGAACCGTTAAGGACAGCATCAAGACTCCCTCCGACGCGCTACGCGCGCCACCTCCCTCGAGAGGGAGGCCGGCAAGACCCCCTATGTTCGCAATAGCAGCTACTGCCAGCCACTTGTTACGTCTCCACCAGTCGGCATGTTTGTTCCTTTCATTGCCAGAATGATGAGCCTAGCCTCGTCCCCCTCTCGAGGGGGATGGCCCGATAGGGTCAGGGGGAGTCTGCGAGAAAGATGCAAACAGAATGCGGGACGGGATCCTTCCTCTTTTTTACTTGATGCCGGCACCGTCAAGGGCGCTGCGGACGCTCTTTGCTGCGGCGTGGAGCGCGGCGAGCTCCTCGTCGTTCAGATGGATCTCGAAGGCACGCATGACGCCGTCTGCGCAGATCATGCGGGGGATGGAGAGCGCCACGTCCTTGATGCCGTACTCGCCATTGAGGACAGCCGAGCAGGGGAGGATCGTGTGCTCATCGTAGAGCACCGCCTTGATGTAGCGGCAGGCTGCCATGGCCACGCCCGTGTTCGTGAAGCCCTTGCGGTTAATGACATCGTATGCCACCTGCACCAGCTCCTGCTCCACAGCCTTCTTGTCCAGGCGCTCCGTGTGGTGGAAATACTCATCGAGGTGCTCCAGCGAGAAGCCGGCGCAGCCCGTCGTCGACCAGGCCACAAAGGCATTGTTACCGTGCTCGCCCAGCACATAGCCCGAGATGTTCTTCGGATCCACCTGATACTTGTCCGCCAGGATCCGGCGGAAGCGGTACGTCTCCAGCAGCGTGCCCGTGCCGAGGATGAGGTTCCGCGGGTAGTCGAACTGGGTCGATACCACGTACGTCGCCACGTCCAGGGGGTTCGTGATCATGATGATCATGGCTTCCTTCGTGCGCTTCGTGATTTCCCCAAATACGCTCTGCATGATCTTTGCGTTCGTGCCCGCCAGCTTCAGGCGATCCGGCGTCTCGCCCGGGCGGATGGAGGGACCGGCCGTGATGACGATGATGTTGGCATCCTTGCAGTCATCATAGTCGCCCAGGTGGAACTTGATGTTCGTGGAGTAGACGCAGGCCGTGGCATGGCTCGAGTCCTTTGCCTCGCCCCAGGCCTTGTCCTCGTTCAGGTCGATGAGGGCGACTTCCGTCGCCAGCTGGAAGTCCGCGATCTTGTTCGCCACAGCGGAGCCCACGTTCGAGGCACCGATGACGACGATCTTTCTGCGATTGTTCATAATGTCCTCCTTCTTGTATATGAATTTGTGAAAAAAATCCCGAATGCACCTATAGCGTATCACCCGAGAGAATGCTTGTCAACAAAAGTGCAGCAAAGAAATAGAAGCAATAGGAAAAGAACGAAATGGCTTAATTGCTTTGAATTTTACCCATTGGTTCTATTGTAATTCCTTGTATTTTATTATATGATGGAATGGCTAGGATATTTCATCCTACAAATTGCAGAGTATCCGATAGCGGTGAACGTAGGCCGCTTTTATAGATTCGTGGAAGGGGATATTGCCAGTCTATGTTTGGAATGTCAATGGATATCGGAATCGACCTTGGCACGGCGAATGTGCTTGTCTATGTTCGCGGGAAGGGAATCGTCCTGCGGGAGCCCTCTGTCGTCGCTGTCAATAAAGATAAAAATACCGTGCTTGCCATCGGCGAGGAAGCCCGTCAGATGATCGGCCGCACCCCGGGAAATATCGTGGCGATCCGGCCCCTCCGGGACGGCGTCATCGCTGACTACGACATCACGGAGAATATGCTTCGCCACTTCATCGAGAAGGTCACAGGCCGCAGCTTCGTATTCCGTCCCCGCATCATGATCTGCATCCCCTCCGGCTGCACCATGGTGGAGCAGAGGGCCGTCCAGGAGGCCGCCGAGCAGGCAGGTGCCCGCCATGTGCAGCTCATCGAGGAGCCCCTGGCAGCTGCCCTCGGCGCCGGCCTCGACATCGTGGTGCCCCAGGGCTCCATGGTGGTGGACATCGGTGGTGGCACCACGGATATCGCCGTCATCAGCCTCGGTGGCATCGTCACCAGCGCATCGCTGCGCATCGCCGGCGACCGGTTCGACTCCGACCTCATCGCCTTCGTCCGGAAGGAATTCAACCTCATGATCGGCGAACGCACGGCAGAGGAGATCAAGTTCAACGTGGCGGCAGCCTTCCCCGGCGCCAGAAACACCAGCATGGAAGTCCGGGGCCGGGACATGCTCACAGGCCTCCCGAAGACTGTGGAAGTCACCACCGACCAGACGGCAGCCGCCCTCGAGTCCTCCGTCAACCGCATCGTGGAGGGGGTCAAGAAGGTCCTGGAGGAGACGCCCCCTGAGCTCTCCGCCGACATCATGAATGCCGGCATCATCATGACCGGCGGCGGTGCCATGCTCTACGGCCTCGACGAGCTCATCCGCCGCGAGACCGACATCGCGACAGCCCTCGCCGAGGACCCCCTCTCCTGCGTAGCCCTAGGCTGCGGCAAAGCCCTCGACAGCCTCTCGAAGTTTGATGGCAAAGCCAACAATTTGAAACTTGGAAGATAAATAGCATAGCTACGAAGCAGATGAATGGTCGATAGCTACGTGTGTCCCTAAGCGAACCTTTGGTGGAACAGGCGAGGAAAGTGCGCGTTCCGCCCCGACCGGAATCTTTCGTCCAAACGAAGTGCGTTTAAGATGGAGGCCGGTAATTAAGCGGATAAGCGCACGGTCGCCTGTGGAACCCTTGGCGAGCGTGGGACATACGTAGCGGTTGCAACACTATCGAAGAACATAATTAAAGGAAGGATATCTATGTGGCGTGGTCTTTATACGGCGGCCTCCGGCATGGTCACTGAGACGAAGCGGACGGACACCATCGCGAACAACCTGGCGAACGCCAACACCTCTGGCTACAAGCGCGACGAAGCCATCAACGAGGAGTTTGAGCCCATGCTCATCCGCCGCGTCAATGACTACAAGGGCGGCATCGACGTCACCCGCTTCAAGAACTTCAGCGTAGGGGGCGGCAATGCCCCCGTCGTCGGCACTCTCGGCCTCGGCTCCAAGATCGCCGAGATCGCAACTGACAACTCCCAAGGCATGTTCGAGACCACGGGCAACCCCCTGGATCTCGCTATCTCCGGCCAGGGCTACTTCGTCGTCCAGACGCCCCAAGGCGACCGCTACACCCGCGACGGCAACTTCTATCGGGGCTCCAATGGCCAGCTCCAGACCGTCGAGGGCCATCCCGTTCTCGGCACGAACGGTCCCATCACGATCCCGGCCGATGCCACCCAGATTTCCTTCGGGGCAAAGGGCGAGGTCCGGGCAGACGGCCAGGTGGTGGGCCAGCTCCAGTTCGTCCAGTTCGGCGACCGCCGGGCACTCCTGAAGCAGGGCGGCAACCTCTTCTACGCCCAGCAGGGCGCCCAGCCCGCGCCGGCCACCGGCGACATCAACCAGGGCATGCTCGAGCGCTCCAATACGAACGTCGTCTCCGAGATGGTGAACCTCATCGCCAACTACCGCGTCTACGAGGCCGGCTCCAAGGCCGTCACCACCCAGGACTCCATGCTCGACACCTCCGTCAACCAGGTCGGCCGTATGACCTGATCTCGGGCTTAAGAAAATCAGAGAATCTACGATAATACTATAAAGAATGTTTTCGCGGGGAACAGCCCCGCAGCTAGCGCCCCCTCCGGGCAAGAGATTTGGGAGGAAAAACACCATGATGCGAGCCCTTTGGTCTGCAGCTTCCGGCATGAAAGGCCAGCAGACGAATATGGATGTCATTGCAAACAATATCGCGAATGTCAACACCTACGGCGGCAAGAAGGTCCGGGCAGAGTTCCAGGATCTCATCTACCAGAACATCCGCGACGCAGGTGCAGCCTCCGGCGCGGACTCCCAGTACCCGACGGGCATGCAGATCGGCCTCGGTACCCGGGTCGCCGCCACGAACCGCCTCTTTACCCAGGGCGCGCTCCAGTCCACGGAGAACCCGACGGACGTGGGCATCCAGGGCGAGGGCTTCTTCCGCATCACCATGCCGGACGGCTCCACCGCCTATACCCGTGACGGCTCCTTCAAGCTGGACTCCCAGCGCCGCCTCGTGACGACGGACGGCTATCCCCTTGCCGATGGCATCACCATCGATGAGAACGCGCCGAACGACTCCATCACCATCTCTGGCGACGGCCGCGTCTCCTACACGGTGGCAGGGGATACCCAGACCACGGAGGCCGGCCAGATCCAGCTGGCTCGCTTCGTCAACCCCTCCGGCCTCACCGCCATCGGCAAGAACCTCTTTGTAGAGTCGGCAGCCTCCGGCAACGCCATCGAGGGCAATCCCGGCGAAAACGGCGCAGGCACGCTGACCCAGGGCACCCTCGAGATGAGCAATGTCCAGATCGTGGAGGAAATGGTCAACATGATCATCTCCCAGCGCGCCTACGAGTCCAACTCCAAGGCCGTCACCACCTCCGACTCCATGCTGGAGATCGCCAACGGCCTCAAGCGGTAAAAATATGCTTGGAAGAATACTTGCCACTTTATGCATTGTATGGAGTGGCTTCTTCTATATGGGGGCTCCCACGGCAGAGGCCCTCTATGGCGGCGGCACCCAGGCGGAGCGGTTCCCCCAGGTGCTCTCCGAGGCGGATTTCCGCCGGATCGCAGAGGAATGCATCGACGAATACTTCACCAATACCGGCGAGACCCGGCGGCGGGAGGTCACATTCCTCCGGGCGACGCCTCTGCGCCTCCCGGCAGGGGAGATCACGACGAAAGCAAGCCTGACGGCAGGGGTGCGCTACACGGGCTCGACGCCCATCCGCATCCAGATATTCATCAATGGAAGACTCTACCGAAGCCTTTCTGTCTACTACCAGATCCGCCTCTACGATACGGTGCTGGTGGCGAACCATGACCTCCGGGTGGATGCGCCTGTCATGACAGGAGACGTCCGGACCCAGGAAATCACCGTGACGAGTGATTCGGCGAAGTATCTGAAAAACATTTCGGACATAGAGGGCCGGGTCCCGGCACGGGCCATCAAGGCGGACACGCCGCTTACCGAGAGCTTCTTCCAGCAGCCCATCGCCATCGAGGCGGGCGCGCCCGTCACCATCGTGGCAAAGTACGGCACGGTGTCGGTCAATGCCATGGGGATCGCCATGCAGCGCGGCCGCCTGGGGCAGACCATCCGGGTGCGCAACACCGCCTCGGGCAAGATGCTCCTGGCAAAGGTCGTGGATGGGCAGACCGTGGAAATCACAGGAAAAACGTAAAAGGAGTGGTCGAATGAAACGCACAAAGGCAATGGGCATGGCGCTGGCCCTGACAGCAGGACTGGCCCTCTATGCCCCCGCAGCTGGCGCCCAGTCCCTTTGGTCGACGAACAGCATGGGCCGCAGCATCTTCGCCGACCGCAAGGCCTGCCAGGTGGGCGATATCCTCACCATCGTCATCAGCGAGTCCACGACGACGAGTGCGTCGAAGTCCACCAGCAACAGCAAGAGCGGCTCCACGAGCCTGTCGGCGGGCGTCGGCATCTTCGACTTCCTGAAGGCGGCTTCTGCTTCGGGCTCCGACAGCTTCAAGGCCACGGGTGCTGCCAAGGACACGAATACGGTCTCGGGCCGGGTGACGGTCACCGTCACGGATGTGCAGCCAAATGGCAACATGACCATCGAGGGCACCCAGTCGATATGGCAGAACCGGGATGAGCACAAGATCACCTTCCGGGGCGTCTGCCGCATGGACGACGTGACGGCGGATAATACCATCGCCTCCACGAAGATCGCCGACGCCACCGTGCGCTTCGACGGCAAGGGCCCGCTGAACGCCAAGCAGCGTCAGGGCATCCTCACCCAGATCTTCAATATCCTCTTCTAAGAGGGAAAGCGGGATTTTATGAAAAAGCTTTGCTCCGTTCTTCTCGCCGGCACGCTGGCTCTTGGCACGGCGAGCGCCGTACTCCTCCCAGCCCAGAGCGCCGAGGCGGTCTCCGCCGTCACGCGCATCAAGGACATCGCCCATGTCCAGGGCATCCGCAGCAACCAGCTTCAGGGCTACGGCCTCGTGGTGGGCCTCCCGAAGACAGGCGACTCCAACAAGGTCAAGGAGACGGTCCAGTCCATCGGCAACATGCTGAAGGCCTATGGCGTCTCCATCGACACCTCTAGCATGAAGCCGGACAATGTGGCGGCCGTCATCGTGACGGCGAGCTTGCCGCCCTTTGCCCGGGAGGGAGATACCATCGATATCACGGTATCCGCTGTCGGTGATGCCAAGAGCATCCAGGGAGGCACGCTCCTCCAGACGCCCCTTCTCGCTGGCAATGGCGAGGTCTATGCCGTGGCCCAGGGCCCCGTATCCACCGGCGGCTTTGTGGCAGGCAAGGGCGGCAGCACCGCCACGAAGAACTTCCCGACCGTGGGCACGACGCCAAATGGCGCCATCGTGGAAAAGTCCGTGGAGGATACGCTTGGGGAGGGCGGCCAGATCTCCCTTTCCCTCTCCCAGCCGGACTTCACGACGGCGGCCCGCATGGCCCAGATGATCAACACCCGCTTCGGCGGCGTGGCCTCGGCAGTGAATCCCTCCCGCATCGACATCCGGGTGCCGGCGGGCTACCGCAGCAATGTGGTGGGCTTCGTGGCCCAGCTGGAGAATCTCCCGGTGACGCCTGACAATGTGGCGAAGGTCGTGCTCAATGAGCGCACGGGCACCATCGTCATGGGCGGCGATGTGACGGTGGACGAGTGCGCCATCACCCAGGGCGGCCTCACGATCCAGGTGCAGCATCAGACGGATGTGAATCAGCCGGATCCCTTCAGCTATGGCAGTACGGTCATTACACGGAATGCGGATACGAAGGTGAAGGAGGATCGGGCGAGCACCATCGTGCTGCCGGCCACGGCGAATATCAATGATATCGTGGGCGCGCTGAACACGGTGGGAGCGACGCCACGCGACATCATCTCCATCATCCAGGCCATGAAAGCCGCCGGCGCCATCCACGCCGACGTGCAGCTCATCTAAGGAGGCAATATGATATCTCCTATCAGCACAAATATGACCGGCTCCGTCACGCCGAATATGACGGCGGAGGCTGCGCTGGGGTCGGCGGATACCGCTCGCTTCCAGTCCATGCTTGAGGGCCTCAAGAAAAAGGCGGACGCGGGCAGCCATGTGGTGACGCAGAAGGCGACGAGCAAGGAGGACAAGGACCTCAAGGAGGCCTGCAAGGGCTTTGAGGCCATGTTCCTCTCCATGATGTACAAGGAGATGCGCGCCACCGTCGGGGAGGATCCGCTCTTCGGCGAGTCGAACGCCACGAAGATCTTCCGGGACATGCAGGACGAGGAAATGATGAAGGGCATCGCCAACGCCGGCGGCATCGGCCTTGGGGACATGCTCTATAAGCAGCTATCGCCCCAGGCCCTCAAAAAGACAACGAAATGAAGTAAGAGCCTTCCTACAGGGAAGGCTTTTCCTGTGGAAAGGCAGATTCTATTTGAAACGATTTTATAGGAGGGCAGCAGCCCTTGCATTATCCTCCTTGTTCTTTGCCTCGACGGCCTTTGCCTCCGTCACGGGCACCCGCTTCCATAGCGGCTCAGAGCACGATCGCATCGTCTTTGACCTGGATGCAGCGGGACAGTGCAAGTCCACCCTCTCGGCGGACGGCCGGACGCTGACCCTCACGCTCCCAAAGGCTGCGGCGCGGCTTTCAAAGAGCGCGGTCCACGGCAAGCGCATCGAGTCCGTGGCCTATGCGCCGTCGGCCAACAGCCTCCAGGT
The DNA here is from genome assembly GCA_945877355.1 of uncultured Mitsuokella sp. Classification (GTDB taxonomy): domain Bacteria; phylum Bacillota; class Negativicutes; order Selenomonadales; family Selenomonadaceae; genus AWVT01. Next base: position 116,534 of record CAMCRT010000001.1, read on the forward strand.
GACGATACGCCTGGCACCGGGCATGCGCTACGAGGTGAAGGAGCTCAAGGCTCCCCTTCGCATCTTCGTGGATGTGAAGGAGGCGGGGAAGAAGGCGCCGGCGGCAAAGACGCCGAAGCCCATCACGAAGCCGGCGGAAAAGCCGGCCCAGACAACCCCTGCCACCGCAAACGACGAGGGGGAGGTCATCTTCGCCCCCGGGCTTGTGGAGAAAAAGCTCGTCTACAAGGATGCCAGCGGCAAGCAGATCTCGGCGTGGATCCTCACAGCGGACCACACGAAGTACCGCCTGGACCTGGCACTTGCCGGCGGCAAGGTGCCAGGCACGGCGACGGTCAGCAAGATTTCCGATGACAGAAATGCGGCGGCGGCCATCAACGCCTCCTACTTTTCCACCACAGGCGAGCTCATCGGCATCACGAAGATCGACGGCCGCATCGCAGGGACTACCTACTTCACCCGGAGTGCCATGGGGCTCCGGGAGGACGGCAGCACCGTCTTTGGGACGATTTCCTACAATGGAACGGTCACCATGGTCGGCAAGACCCTCGGCGTCTCCGGCGTGGATGCGGAGCGCGGGGAAAATGGTGTCGTGCTCTATAACAAGCTCTATGGCAAGACCACAGGGACGAATGAGTACGGCATGGAGTACACGGTGGAAAACGGCAAGGTGACGGATATCCAGACGAATAACTCGCCGATCCCGGCAGGCGGCGTCGTGGTGTCTGTCCACGGCACGGCAAAGGATGCCTACTCTGCTGTGAGGGTGGGGGATCCCGTGACCATCAACCAGGACATCGGTGACGAGTGGCAGGACATCCCGACCATCATCGGCGTGGGGCCGCGTCTCGTGGAAAATGGCGCAGTCCATGTGACAGCCGATGAGGAGGAGTTCCCCTCCGATATCCGGGTGGGCCGGGCCCCGCGGAGTGCCGTGGGCGTGACAAAGACGGGGGACTACATCCTCGCCGTTGCCGACGGTCGCCAGTCCCACAGCGCCGGCCTGACGCTTGCGGCCTGGGCGGAGCTCCTGAAGAACCAGGGGGCGTATAACGCGATAAACCTCGACGGCGGCGGCTCCTCGGAGCTCGTCATCGGCGGAGACATCCAAAACAGCCCCTCCGACGGCCACGAACGCCGAGTCGGCGACGCGATAGTCGTTCTACCGCGCTAACTGAAAGAGGGGAGCAGACGTAAATCCAGTGCAACTGGTGAGTGTATTGCAAAAACGTCATGACCAGCATCAAGACTCCCTCCGTCACGCCTTCGGCGTGCCACCTCCCTCGAGAGGGAGGCAAGCAAGTCTCCTGGGCTTTGCAATAGCTTGTCGCATCGATGCGGCTCATACGTTTTTCTCTCACAATCCCTGCGCCGTATCATTCCATTGCGACCTGCTGAGTCTAGCCTCGTCCCCCTCTAGAGGGGGATGGCCCGTCAGGGTCAGGGGGAGTCTGCGAGACGGATGTCACTTCAGGCTGACGGACGTGTTCAGGAAATCTGCCTGCAATCAAACCGTTTCATCCCGTTGCGACCTGCTGAGTCTAGCCTCGTCCCCCTCTAGAGGGGGATGGCCCGATAGGGTCAGGGGGAGTCTGCGAGACGGATGTCACAGGGGCTGACGGACGTGTCCAGAAAATCTGCCTGCCAGCAAGGACGTGCTAAGCAGTCTCTCGGTAATTGAGCAGAACTGTTTCGGAAGACAAACAACATAGGAGGAATCCATTTGTTCAAAAAAGACCACGAAAACGAATTTATGCGCCACGAGCTGCGATTGCCGGAGCTTACGGTGCGGGGCATGCTCCTGGGAGCTGTGCTCACCGTTATCTTTACGGCCTCGAATGTCTATCTCGGCCTGAAGGTGGGCCTCACCTTCTCCTCGGCCATTCCGGCCGCCGTCATCTCCATGGCCATCCTGAAGCTGGCGAAGGACTCGAACATCCTCGAGAACAACATGGTGCAGACCCAGGCCTCCGCAGCGGGGACCCTGTCGGCCATCATCTTCATCATTCCCGCCATGCTCATGATCGGCTACTGGCAGGGCTTCGAGTTCTGGCAGACCCTCATGGTCTCCATGTGCGGCGGCTGCCTTGGCGTGCTCTTTACCATACCCCTCCGCCGGGCCATGGTGGTCCACAGCGATCTCGTCTATCCGGAGGGTGTCGCCGCCGCCGAGGTGCTGAAGGTGGGCTCCAGCGACGAGGAGACGAAGAAGAGCGGCAGCGGGCTCCGGGAGATTTTCGCCGGCGGCCTTGTGGCCGGCCTCATCTCCCTTTGCACCAATGGCTTCCAGATGCTCTCCTCCGCTTTGTCCTTCTGGATTCCCCTCGGCCGGGGCATCACCCAGATGCCCCTTGGCTACTCCACGGCCCTCGTGGGCGCGGGCTACTTGGTGGGCATCGCGGCGGGCCTCTCCATGCTGGTGGGTATCCTCATCGCCTGGGCGGGCTTCGTGCCCTACTTCACCATGACGGAGGCGGCACCTGCCGGCATGACCCTGCAGAAATTTGCCGGGGCGGTCTACCAGGAGCGCGTCCGTCTCATCGGCGCCGGCGCCATGGGCGTGGCGGCCATCTGGACGCTTCTGACACTCCTGCGCCCCGTCATTGACGGTGTGAAGGAGTCCATCGCCTCCGCCCGTTCCTCCGGGGAGGAGGGCGTGCGCCATCGCATGGATATGGACATGTCCATCACGAGCATCTCCGCCGTCTTCGTGGCGACGGTGGCAGGCCTCCTCGTCATCTTCTACGCCTTCGTGAGTCCGGAGGGTCTCTCCTCGGGAGACACGCTCCTCTTCTCCTTTGTCGGTGTCGGTCTCGCCATCCTCATGGGCTTCTTCGTCGCTGCGGCCTGCGCCTATATGGCAGGCCTTGTGGGCACGTCCTCGAGCCCCATTTCTGGCATCGGCATCCTGGCCATCATCGTGTCCTCCCTCGTCATGTATGCCCTGTGCCAGTCGGCAGGCGTTTTTGACCTGCCGGGCGGCGAGAAGTTCGCCACGGCAACGGCCATTTTCACCACTTCCATCGTCCTGGCCATCGCTTGCATCTCCAATGACAATATGCAGGATCTCAAGACCGGCTATCTCGTGGGGGCCACTCCCTGGCGTCAGCAGGTGGCACTGCTTCTTGGCTGCGTCGTGGGCGCTTTCGTCATCGCGCCGGTGCTGAACCTCCTCTATGAGGCCTATGGCTTCCCCGGCGCCATGCCCCGCCCCGGCATGGACGAGGCCCAGTCCCTCGCCGCGCCCCAGGCCATGCTCATGACGACCATTGCCAAGGGTATTTTCTCCTCCCAGCTGGCCTGGGAATACATCTACATCGGCATCGCCCTCGGCGTGGCCATCGTCATCGTCGATGTCCTTCTGCGCCGGAATACGGAGCGCCTCTCCCTGCCGCCCCTCGCCGTCGGCATGGGCATCTATCTGCCGCCCGTCATCCAGACGCCGCTCGTCGTGGGCGCCATCCTCGGCTACTTCCTGCGCCGCCACATGAAGAAATCCGGCGGGGCAGAGTACGAGCGGGAAGGGGAGCGCCGCGGCACGCTATTTGCCTCCGGCCTCATCGTGGGCGAGTCCCTCGTGGGCGTGGCCCTCGCCGCCCTCATCGTGGTCTCCGTCACAAATGGCGGCGATGAAGCTCCTCTCGCCTTCGTGGGCAAGGGCCTTGCAGACTACGCCGACCCCCTGGGCTTCATCGTCTTCGCCCTCTTCCTCCTCTACTTCGCCCGCATGGTGCTGAAGAGCAAGTAAACAAAAAAATATTGCAGCCAAAGAGAGGCTGGGATAGAAGAACAAATCTTCGTCCCAGCCTCTTTCATTGCTTGCAAGGTGCTCTGTATCATGCTATAATAGGAACAATAGTTCTTTAGGTAGCTACGGAGGTGGAGCCCATGCAATCGACATATCTTGCCATCGATCTCAAATCCTTTTATGCCTCCGTGGAGTGCGTGGAGCGGGGGCTGGACCCTCTGACCACGAACCTCGTGGTGGCAGACGCGAGCCGCTCGGAAAAAACCATCTGCCTGGCGGCGACGCCGGCCCTCAAAGCCTATGGCGTGCCGGGGCGGGCCCGGCTCTTTGAGGTGGTGCAGAAGACGGAGCGCATCAATCGGGAGCGGAAGCGCCATGCCCCAGGACGAAAATTTTCCGGCGAGTCCTCGGACAGCCGGGAGCTTTCGGCAGACCCCTCCCTTGCCCTTTCCTACATCGTCGCTCGCCCCCACATGGCCCTTTACCTCGAGTATAGCGCCCGGGTCTTTGCCGTCTACCTGCGCTTCGTCTCCCAGGACGATATCCATA
>CAMCRT010000002.1 GCA_945877355.1 uncultured Mitsuokella sp.
AAGGAGGACACTCTTAAAATTTTAGAAGGTGGTCTTGACAAGGGGCCCATTATAGCTAAAAAATGCCATTCCCTCCGCACGATATCCGAAAATCATCCGATTGATGTGGCGCTTCGTGCATCCGAGTTGCAGTGCGGCGCGTGCTTTGTTGGCATAGGGATGATCTACAAGGCCCTTTATGACTTCGTACCGTTCCTGTTCTTTCATGGTTAGACTGACCTTCCTGATAGTTTTATCCTCCTGTCTGTGCCTGATAATATCTGTTATTATAACACAACAGGGACATTTTCGTTTCCGTTACAATGAGACATTATCATATGTGGACCATAGGAGAAAATAGGAAAAGAGGGGGCAGGTCTTGACAAGGGCACCGGTTTCGCATATAATAGCCCATGTTAATACTTTAATGCAGTAAAGAATCAAAAAGGGGCTATCACTATGAAGATGAAGAAGCTTTTGACCCTCGGACTGGCGGTCCTCTGCTCGACGGTGCTTGTGGCAGGCTGCGGCAGCCAGGGGGCGAAGGCGGACGGGGCCAAGGAGGCTGGCAAGATTGTCGTGGGCCTCGATGACAACTTCCCGCCCATGGGCTTTAAGGACGACTCAGGGGAGATCACAGGCTTTGACGTGGATCTCGCCAAGGAGGCCTCCAAGCGCCTGGGCCGCGAGGTGGAGTTCAAGGCCATCGACTGGTCCAGCAAGGAGCAGGAGCTCGCCAGCGGGCGGGTGAATATCCTGTGGAACGGCCTCGACATCACGGACGAGCGCAAGAAGAACATGCTGTTCTCCGACCCCTATATGGATAACCGCCAGATCATCTTCGTGAAGAAGGGCACGACGGGCATCACGGATGAGAAGAGCCTCGTCGGCAAGAATGTGGGCACCCAGAGTGCCTCCACGGCAGAGGAGTACATGGACAAGAGTGACTTCTTCCAGAAGGATGTGAAGTCCGTCAAGAAGTACTCCGACTTCGTCACCGCCTTCATGGATCTGGAGAACGGCCGCATCGACGCGGTGGTGGGCGATGAGATCGTCGGCCGCTACTACATCTCGAAGCACCCGGACCAGATCGAGGTCATCGACGCGGTGGTGGGCCCCGTGAGCCAGTTCGGCATCGCCTTTGCCAAGGACAACCAGACGCTTCGGGACGAGGTGCAGAAGGTGCTGAACGACATGAAGGCCGACGGCACCACGGCAAAGATTTCGGAGAAGTGGTTCGGCAAGGACATCACGAAGTAATCGAACCGCCTCACATTAGTGGATAGGAATACCCTGCCTCCGCAGCAGTCTGCGGAGCTGCAGGGATATTCTGTTTATATGAAGGAATCGTTTTTCTATGGATAAACTGCTCGATACGGTCCTGCAGATGCTCGAGGGAAGTCAGATCACCCTCGAGATTTTCTGTGTTACGCTCGTCCTGGCACTCCCCTTGGGGATGCTGGTGGCTCTCGGGCGGCTCTCGCCGGTGCGGCCCCTGTCGCGGCTCCTGGAGCTCTATATCTGGCTCATGCGGGGCACGCCTCTCATGCTCCAGCTCCTCTTTGTGTACTTCGCCCTCCCCATGGTGGGAATCCGCCTGCCGGACATCGTGGCGGCGCTCCTCGCCTTCACGCTGAACTATGCGGCCTACTTCGCGGAGATCTTCCGGGCGGGCATCAGCTCCGTGCCGAAGGGGCAGTATGAGGCGGCAAAGACGCTGGGCATGAGCTACCCCCTCACCATGCGCCGCATCATATTTCCCCAGGTGTTCCGCATTGTGCTGCCGCCGGTGTCGAATGAGACCATCAATCTCGTGAAGGACACGTCCCTCGTCTATATCCTGGCCATGAATGACCTGCTGCGGGTGGCGCGGACCATCGTGCAGCGGGAGTTCGACATGACGCCCTTCTTCATCGCAGCGGTGTTCTATCTCGTCATGACGGCGGCCCTGACCTGGGGCTTTAAGAAGCTGGAGGCCCACTATGGCAAATACTGAGAATGAGCTGATGCTCCGGATGCACGGCATAAAGAAGGCCTTTGGCGACAATGAGGTACTGAAGGGCATCGATCTCACGGTGGCCTGCGGCGAGGTGCTGGCCATCATTGGCCCCTCGGGCTCCGGCAAGAGCACGCTCCTTCGCTGCATCAATCGCCTGGAGGAAATCGACGGGGGCTCCATCGAGATCGAGGGAGAGTTCCTGGCGGTGACGAATGAGGCGGGAGAGGCCGAGTACGTGGGGGCGAAGAAGAGCCGGGAGCTCCTTTCACGCATGGGCATGGTCTTTCAGCAGTTCAACCTCTTTCCCCACATGACGGTGCTGGAAAATCTCCTGGAGGCGCCCATCCATGTGAAGGGGCTGAAGCGGGAGGAGGTGCTCCCGGTGGCTCAGGAGCTCCTGGCGAAGGTGGGGCTCACGGGACGGGAGAACTCCTACCCCTCGGAGCTCTCCGGCGGTCAGCAGCAGCGGGTGGCGATCGCGAGAGCCCTTGCCATGAAGCCCGATATCATGCTCTTTGACGAGCCCACCTCCGCCCTCGATCCGGAGCTCACCGGCGAGGTGCTGAAGACCATGAAGGAGCTGGCGGCGGAGCGCATGACCATGGTGGTAGTCACCCACGAGATGGCCTTTGCCCGGGAGGCGGCAAGCCACGTCATATTCATGGAGGGCGGCCACATCGTGGAGCAGGGGGAACCCCAGGCCTTTTTCACGAATCCCCGGGAGGAACGTACCCGCGCATTTTTGCAAAATATGTTATAATACCGTATTGTAGAAGAAGTTTTTAAAGGGAGGCGCATTCGTTGAAATTCACATTTGCACATAACAACTTCAATGTACTCGATCTGGAGAAGAGCATCGAATTCTATCGGGAGGCCCTCGGCTTTACGGAGGAGCGTCGCATCAATGGGGACGGCTTCACCATCGTCTTTATGACGGACGGCGTGACAGCCCATCGCTTGGAGCTCACCTGCCTGAAGGATCGGAAGGAGCCCTATGACCTGGGGGACAATGAGTTCCACCTGGCGGTCTATGTGGACGACATGGAGGAAGCCCACAAGCTCCACGAGCAGATGGGATGCATCTGCTATGAGAACACGGCCATGGGCCTATACTTCATCGCCGACCCAGACGGCTACTGGACGGAGATTCTCCCAGCTCGCTGACCCAAGCCCCCTTCTGGGGGGTGCCCTGAAAGGGCAGGGGGAGCTCGTCCGTAGGACCTTTCAGAAAAGGTGGGCTCAGACATCCGGTTACCGTACCAGCATTTAGCAGGTAGTGTCCGGTCGATATGTCAGAGCATTGATGTTGATTCCTACGGGCGGGCTCCTTCCGTCACGCTTCGCGTGCCACCTCCCTCCCTGAGGGAGGCATTAAAATAGCCTCGCAGGCTTGATTCTGCGAGGCTGTTTTTGTGATTTTACGCTTTTTTTGTCCGAACGAATATGAAATAGCAGACATAGGAGAGGAGGAAGCATACCAGCATGATGGTCGCCATGGGCATGGCGGATTTGCTGCCGGCGATGCCCACGAGGGGCATCATGGCGCTGCCGAGGATCATCTGGAAGAAACCGAGGATTGCGGAGGCGCTTCCGGCGCTCTTTCCCTGGGCGGCGAGGGCGAGGGAGAAGCTGGCGGAGCTCAGCACGGAGAGGGGGACAATGGTGAGGAAGAGAATGGGGAGGACGACGGCGATGGGCATCTCGAGGTAAAGCGCCGCGAAGAAGGCGACGCTTGCCAGGAACTGCACCAGCAGGGAGGAATGGAGCATCGTCTCGTCGCTCACGCGCCCGGCAAGGCGTGCAGGAATCGCGCCGGCGGCCATGAGGCCGAGGCCGATGCCGCCGAAGATGAAGCTGTATACCTGGGCCGATACGCCATAGATCTCCTGAAAAAGGAAGGAGGAGCCGGCGATATAGGAGAAGAAGCCGCCGAAGGTGAAGCACTGGAGAAGGCAGTGGCCGACGAAGTAGCGGTTCGTCAGGAGGGAGGGAAGCTTCTTCAGGCTGGAGAGGACATCTGCGGCCCGCTCTGCTGAGGGGAGTGTCTCCGTAAAGCGCAGGGACTGGACGAACTGGAAGATGCCGACGAAGGTCAGGAGGGCGAAGACACCGCGCCAGGAGGCGAAGAGTAGCACCTGGCCGCCGATGACGGGGGCGAGAATCGGCGCGAGTCCATTGACCATCATGAGGACGGCGAAGAACCGGGTGAGTTCTGTGCCCTCACAGACATCGCGGGATATGGCCCGGGCGATGACGATGCCGCTGGCACCGGAAAAGCCCTGGACAAAGCGCAGGACGAGGAATGGTGTGAGATTCTCCACGAAGCAGGCGAGGAGGCTGGCGAGGCCGAAGACGACCATGCTGATGAGAAGCGGCCTGCGCCTGCCGAACCGGTCACTCAAGGGTCCTATGATGATCTGGCCGATGGCCATGCCCGCCATGGTCATGGTGAGGGTGAGCTGGATCTGGGAGGTGGAGGCGTGGAAGGCGTCCTGCATGGCAGGCAGGGAGGGCAGGTACATGTCCGTCGCCAGCGGCGCCATAGCCGATAGCAGCCCGAGAAACACGATGAGCCAGGTGCGGCTCTGGGGTGTATTCGTCATAGAGACTCCCTTTCATTGGATGAGATAACGCCTCTTAACATACCATGATTTTATTATAATCAAATAAAAATTTATAGAGCCCGAGCCCGCGAAACTGTTCAAAAATTCTTCGCAATATTCCAAAAGGACGCGAATATTCATGCAATATTTGCAGATCCATGGTATAATGTAGGTACGTCAGAAGAAAAGAGGAGGACCTAAGTTGAAGCAAGAGGCATATGATCTTTTGCAGGCAACCATCCACCAGGGCATTGATGCACTTTCGGCTTACTTCCTGCGGGCCGTAAGGAAAGACGTGCATCTTGTTGAAAGCGGCGGGGTGGAGTACTATCCAGCACATGCACTGCCGGCTGACGATAGGTTCCGCGAGCTCTTGGGGCGCATGCCCAGCTTTGCGGACGACCAGTACTTTTACATCGAGCAGAAGCAGATGCTCGTGCTGAAGGTGAGCGTTACGGATGAGAAGGCAAAGCTCTACGCATTCATCCCAAAGGTGCGCAAGTCGGAGATTCCAGCCATCATGAAGGCCATGGATCCAGCGAGGATGACGCTGGCGTATATCCTGCGCTCCCAGCTAAGGGTGGGGCGGGATGTGGACGCCCGTACGGACGCCTTCTTCGCCAGCGTATTTAGCGGCGACCAGAAGCAGATCGTGGAGATTCTCGAGAAGAACGGTATCGAGATCAATCCGAAGCTCAACTACGGCGTCATGCTGGTTGACCTCGGCAAGGATTTGCCGCCGGACACGGGGGTGGATTTCCGGGCGAGCCTTATCCAGCTGGCGCGGAAGCACGAGGAGGCAAAGCTCTATCCGATCCTGTGGAGAGGGCGGTATCTTGCCATCCTTTCGGGCTTCTACCCGGACGAGAGCCGGCCGAATACCTGGCCGGGAGCAGAGCTCATCCACGAGTGGCAGATGAGCTTCTCGAAGGGACACAAGCTCACCGTGTCCATCGGCGTGGGCGACAGCCATCCCATCCAGGAAATCGCCAAGAGCTACCAGGAGGCCCGCATCGCCCTTGCCTTCGGCATGACGAAGGGGGAGCGGGGCTTTATCAAGTGGTACCGGAATCTCGGCATCCTGAACAACGTCTTCTCGAAGGGCGTGGAGAATGCGGCCAGGTTCTACCGGGAGACCCTGGGGAATCTCGTGCGCTACGACCGGGAGGGGGATGCGGATCTCTTGATGACCCTCCGGGTGCTGCTGGAGACGAATTTCAACTTCAAGCAGGCCTCGGAGAAGCTCTTCGTCCATATCAATACGGTGCGGTATCGCTATGAGCGAATCGCCCAGCTCCTCGATACGGATCTGGAGAGCCCGGACACCCGGTTCAATCTCTATGCGGCTGTGCGCATCGGCGAGATCCTAAAGGAGCTCGATGCGCTGCCCTCGGGCTACATCGGCGATGTGAAGGGTGCGTCGGATACGATGCTCGGTTGACGCGTGTATTCGCCAAGAAAAAAGCGGCTATTCCAGTGTTTTGCTGGGATAGCCGCTTTTCTTGTCAGCGGTTTCGGCGGGCTAGGGCACGGATGACCTTTGCGCCTGTGTTGTGGATCTTGCGGAGCGGTGCCACGTGGGTCGTCGTCTTCGGGCGGATGTCCTTCGGCGTGCCGAAGTCGCCGCGCTTCAGAATCGTCGTCTTGATCTTGTCCGGCTTGAAGAACTCCCGGACGGAGCTGGCGATGTTGTCGGGCTGTGCATTCTCGCGGCAGACGAAGATATCGAGGGCCACGTAGCGGAGGGCGGTGTAGACGTGGACCGTGAGGTGCCCCTCCTGGAAGAGCATCATGATGGCATAGTGATCCTCGGCGATGCGCTCGGAGATGCAGTCGATGAGGGTGAACTCCGTGCGGCCGGGGACATCCTTGAGCTCCTGCTGGATGGCTTCGATATTGGTAAGCTTGTTGTTTTTGCAATTAAATAGGTCAGCCGTGAGATGGCGAGCTAATATTTTCATGCGCGGCTCTCCTTAAATGATTTACAGAATATATTCATGAGACATTATACAGGGAAGATATGGGGCTCGTCAAGAAATACGGTGCTTGCGATGGATTATTCTTTTGCGTGTTGCATAGGCAACGTATTTATGAAGCTTTCTTATGCTATAATGTTCTAAAAACGCAGAAAACAATATAAATAGGAAGCGTATTTTGTTGTGTTCACGAGAATGAGATGGAAATGGGAGATAAATAGGAGGAATCCATGCAAATCAGTCAGCTGAAGCTTCACACGCTGCCTCTGTTTTGCGGCATTACGGAGCAGGAAATCAATGCCTTCCTCGAGGCGACGGGGGCGACCTGCAAGGAGTATGAGAAGGGGAATCGCATCACCCGGGCCTATGAGCGGAATGCCTGCATCGGCGTCCTCGTGGAGGGCAAGGCCCATGCCCTGTCGGAGAACCGCTTCGGGGAGGAGGCCATCGGCCATGTGCTGGAAAGGGGGGCGCTCATCGGCAGCGCCTCCGCTATCCTGGGTGGAGTCCGGGATATGGGGGATGCCTCTGTGGAGGCCCGGGGCCGGGCTGTCGTCCTGTGGGTGCCCTACCGGGCCCTCATCACGGCGGGGCCGAAGCTCGCCCGCATCCACGGCGTCGTCATGAAGAACCTCCTGGAGGCCTTTTGCTGGAAGAATGTGCGGATGCTGGAGAAAATCGAGCTCCTCTCCCAGAAGACCCTCCGGGAGCGGCTCATCCTCTACCTCTTGCAGCAGGAAAGGCTCCAGGGGACGGCACGGGTCCAGGTGCCAGGGCGCGTGCAGCTCGCCAAGGAGCTCCAGTGCAACAGGAGCGCCCTGACCCGGGAGGTGTCCCTCATGCAGGCAGAGGGGCTTCTCACCAGCGAGGGGGATGTGATGACCCTCAATAAGGAAGCGATAGGCTGATATGGGAAAGATTACATTTCAGGATGTGGGTCAGAGCTTCCAGGGGCGCAGCATATTCTCCCATCGGAATGATGTGGTGGAGGGCGGCTGCATCACGGCGGTCTGCGGGGCGAATGGCAGCGGCAAATCCACATTTTTGCGGCTGGCGGCCCATCTCCTTTTGCCCACAGAGGGGCATGTCTCCGTCAGAGAGGCGGGGGAGGAGCTTCGTCGGGAGGCGCTTTTCCGTCGGCTCTCCCTTGTCACGCCGGAGATGCGGCTCTATCCCAGGCTCTCAGCCCGGGAGAACCTCGATTTTTTCCTGGGGCTTCGGGGCGTGCGGCTCACGGATGAGGACTATGAAGCGCTCTTGGCGCGGGTGGGCCTCCGGGGGTCGGAGCTCCGGGATACCTGGGCAGGGGCCTATTCCACGGGCATGTGCCAGCGGCTGAAGCTCGCCTGTCTCTTTGCCTCAGGAGCTGCCTTCTGGCTGCTGGATGAGCCGGGGGCGAACCTCGACGCGGAAGGATCCGCTATGGTGCTCCGGGAGGCGCGTCGGGCGGCGGAGCGTGGCTGCGTCGTGCTCCTTGCCACGAATGACCCGAGAGAGGAGGCGGCAGCCGATGAAGTCATCTCCATGGCATGATGTCCGCCTCGTCTTTTTAAAGGAAATGAAGTCGGCCTTGCGGTTTCGGGCGGCCTGGGCGGCCATGCTCATGTTCGCCCTGACGACGCTCGCCTGCGTGAGCCTTGCCGTGCAGGGGGGAGCACTCTCGCCGCGGCTCCTGGCGGCACTCTACTGGACGGTGCTTTTCTTCGCCTCCATGGCGGGCATCGACCGGGTCTTCGAGGCGGAGGATTCCTCCGGGACGCTCCTGGCGCTCCGGGTCTACGGCTCGGCGGATGCGGTGCTTTTTGGAAAGCTCCTCTATACCTTCTCCCTGCTCCTGGCACTTGCAATCCCCCTGACCCTTGCCTTTCTCCTGCTGATGGATGTGACGGTGGCGGAGCCTCTGCTGCTTCTCCTGCTGGTGCTGCTCGGCTGCTTCGGGCTGGCGGCGGCGGGGACGCTGGTGGCGGCATTGGGCCTTGGGGCGAGCGTCCGGGGGTCCCTCGCGCCGATTCTTTTGATGCCCCTGATGCTTCCGATATTTCTGCCGGCGATATTTGTCACGGCGGGAGCCTTTGGCGGGGAGGCGGCTTCTCTGTCCTTCCTCCTGGGCATGGGGCTCTACGACGCGGTGCTGACGGTGGGGGCGTCCGTGCTTTTCCCCTACCTCTGGTATGCGGATTGATTTTGAAAGGTGAGACCGCATGAATGTAAAGAAAACCCTAGGCATACTTCTCGCGCTCCTGACGGTGGCGGTGCTCTATGCGGTGTTTTTCCTGGTGCCGCCGGCAGAGGGGCTGGGCTACTATGTGCGCATCGCCTTTTTCCATATCCCCATGGCCTGGGTGTCGGTGCTGGCCTTCCTCCTGAGCGCCTGGTGGGGGGCGATGTATCTTCGCCGTCGGGACATGCGCTTCGATGCGCTGAGCGCCCGGTCGGCAAAGCTCGGCTTCCTCTTCGTCCTGCTGGCGACGGGGAGCGGGGCGGTTTTCTCGAAGCTGACCTGGGGTGCCTACTGGAACTGGGATCCGCGGCAGACGACCATATTCGTGTTGCTCCTCATCTACGGAGCCTATCTGACGCTCCGGGCGGCGATGGGGGAGGCGCGGCTCCGGGCCCGGGCATCCGCCGTCTATGCACTGTTCTCCTTCCTGACGGTCCCGTTCCTCGTGTTTATCCTGCCCCGGCTCTATTTTTCCCTGCACCCATCGCCTGTCATAAATGGCAGCGGCTCGATTGATATGGATACGTCCATGCTGCTGACGCTTCTCGCATCGCTCGCGGACGGCACGCTTCTCTACGCCTTCCTGATGGCAGAAGGGAAGAAGGAGCCACGAAAGGAGGAAACCCCATGAATCGGAAAATCCTGCTCATCGTCCTGGCCCTGGCCTTCGTGGGCTACGCGGCCTACGGCTTTATGGACTCGGTCACACCCTACGTGGGCATCGCAGAGGCGAAGAGCGCTGCGGGAAATGTCCAGGTGAAGGGTGTACTCGACAAGGCAGCCCCGGCACCTCACATGGAGGGCAATGACTTCGTGTTCTCCCTGGCGGATGAGGAGACGGGGGAGACCATGACGGTGCACTATCATGGCATGAAGCCGGATCAGTTCGATGAGGCGGTCCACATCGTCGCCATTGGCTCCTACAAGGACGGGGCCTTTGAGAGCGACAAGCTCCTCATCAAATGCCCGTCGAAGTATGAATCCATGCGCGGCAAATCCTGAGCCCCGCGCAGATAGAAGGAGGCCTTCCCTTGGCTGGTACGATATTTCTTGCACTGACCCTGGCGTTTTCCCTGGCGGCACTTCTGCTCTTTGCGGAGCGCAGCGGTCGCCTTATGAAGTATGGGCGATACGCGACAGCACTTTCCTTCCTATGCATATTGGGAGCAAGCGCCTTTCTCCTCGTTCTCTTTTTGACGAATCGCTTTGACATCGCTTACGTGGCGAGCTACTCCTCCACGGATTTGCCCCTAGTCTATAAGATTTCCGCCTTCTGGGCGGGCCAGCAGGGCTCCTTCCTGCTGTGGCTCCTGATTCACGGGGCGGTCTCCCTCTACCTGTGCTTCCGGGCGCGGGAGTCGGGGGTATTTCTGGCGCTTTTCCTCTTTTTGCAGGCACTCCTCACCATCCTCGTCCTCGGCAAAAGCCCCTTTGCTCCCCAGGAGGTGCTGGTGCAGGATGGGGCGGGGCTCAATCCTCTGCTGCAGGATCCCTGGATGGCGATACATCCACCCATCATCTTCATCGGCTACGCACTTCTCGCCGTGCCCCTCGTGTACAGCATGGCAGCCCTCGTGACGCGGGACAGGGAGACCATCTGGCTGGAGCGGGCAAGGCGCTGGGCCCTCGTGGCCTGGGCCTTTCTCGGGGCCGGCATCGCCATCGGCGGCTACTGGGCCTACAAGGTGCTGGGCTGGGGCGGCTTCTGGGGCTGGGACCCGGTGGAGAACTCCTCCCTCGTGCCCTGGCTCCTCACAGCCATCTTCATCCATGTGCTCTCCGTCGCCCGGGTGCGTAGGGCGGCGATTTCCCTCGTCCACATCTCCACCATCTTCGCCTTTTCCCTGGTGCTCTACGGTACGTTCCTGACCCGCAGCGGCATCCTGGGGGATTTCTCCGTCCACTCCTTCGTCGGCACGAGCATCGGCCTGACCATTGCCGTCGTCAATGCCATCGTGCTCCTGGGGGGCCTCGTCCTGCTGACGATGCGGGCGGGGACCCTGCCGAAGGGGGAGGTCTATCCCTCCCATACGAGCCGGGAGTTCTTCCTGCTCCTGGGCGCGATGATTCTCGTGTTCCTCTCCGTCATCATCTTTCTAGGCATGTCCATGCCGCTCCTGTCCCAACTGGCAGGAAAAAGCGCGGCGGTGGATACATCCTTCTATGTGCGCACGGCCATGCCTCTCGCCATTGCAATGATGGTCGCTGCCACCTTCGCACTCCTCTATCGCTATGGCAAGGAGGCTAGACGGGAGAGCCTGAAGGCGAGCGTCGTATTCCTCGTCCTAGGCGCGCTTGCGGCCTTCGGCGTAGGCGTCCGGGAGGCGATGCCCATCCTTCTCTCCGGCGTGTCCCTTATGGCGCTGGCGGCAGCCGTCCTTTCCTGGCGAAAGGGGCTTCTTCGCATCGGTGGCATGGTAGCCCATGTGGGTCTCTCCTTGTCCCTCTTTGCCATGGTGCTGGCGGGAAGCGGCAGCCAGAGTACATCGGAGGACTTCACTGTCGGCGAGCCGAAGGATATCCTCGGTCATGAGATTGTCTACAAGGGCCAGGAGTTCGCAGAGGACTACAGCGTAAAGCACTACGTCTACACCGTGGACGGCCGGGAGGTGCGGGCCCTGACGAAGCTCCACAAGAGCGGCGAGGACGCAGCGCGGGAGCCCGCCATCGACAAGACCCTCACCGGCGACGTCTACATCGCCCCGGTGCCCCCGAAGGACAGCAGCCGCATGGAGATCATACTGAAGCTGGGCCGCACAAACATGGGGGATACCTTCGCCTATCGCTATGAGGGCGTGGAGAAAAAGCCCCTGGAGGGCGGCAAGACCCTCGTGACCGCTGAGGTGGCCGTAACGGACGGCAACACAGTGGAACGGGTCCAGCCCACCATCACCGCCACCGCCGACGGCGGCACCTCCGAGCCCGTGGAGGTATTTGGAGGAGAGAAGCGCATCCGCATGACCGGCGTCTCCGGCGACGAGCAACAGATCCGCATGGAAATCCTCCCATCCCTGGAGGAGGAGGAAAGCCAGCCCGTAAAGGCCAGCGTCAGCACAAAGCCCTTCATCTGGACCCTATGGCTAGGCTGCATCCTAGTCTGCGGCGGGACACTCTTGGCAGTAAAACGATAAACGCTCCTAATTTTTGAAGCAGCTCCTTTCAAGCTGCTTTATTTTTTTGGAAAAAATTTGAATCTTGTTGCCCGCGCAACGCCATGAAGAAATATTCGGTGCTATAATCATACTATAAATGAAAAGTATCGAGAGGAGGGGAGCGGAATTGGATGTGAAAGGGCTCATTCAAAAGCACACGCTGGCCTGCCTTGCGGCGGGGTTCGTCATCGGCCTCGGCGTTTGCGGCGTGGGCTCTGCCATGATGACGTTTTCCGGCAGTCCAGAGTTTTGCGGATCCTGCCATGCGATGAAGGCGGAGGCGAGCACCTTTGCGCACTCCACCCACAGCAATCTTGAGTGCACGGATTGCCACCTGCCCCATGACAACATCGCAAACTACATGTTTGAGAAGGGCAAGACAGGCATGATCGATACGTACCACGAGGTGTTGCGGGACTATCCGGCGCATATCGTGCTTTCGGAAAATGGACGGAAGACGGTGGATGCGAACTGTGTGCGCTGCCATGAGAACACTATGAAGAACGTCCATGCGGATCTTGGCAAGGATCTCGACACGGGCGGCGACTGCATCAAGTGTCACAGCAGCATCGCCCATGGATCGAACCATCTTGAAGGGGGGATAAGAGTTGAGTAGGCTACAGAAAATCCTGTCGGGCATCGTCGTCCTTTGCGTCGTGTTCTTCGGCTTTGTGGTCTTCCGCATTGCGGCGGCACCCCATGACGACAGCGTAAAGCTGGCAAAGATCCCGACGGACAACAATCAGCAGCTCGGCACGAAGGCTTATAAGGATGCGTATCCCTTGGAGTACAATTCCTTTATGAAGAACAATGAGCAGGCACCGTCGCCCACGGGCTACGGCGGCAGCCAGGGGAATCATTCCAGGCTTGCCGAGGAGCCGGAGATGCTGGAGAACTGGAAGGGCTATAAGTTCGAGCTCCAGTATGATGACGACAGGGGACACACCTATGCGGGCGAGGACATCTTGAACACGAAGCGCCGCCCGGGCCAGAAGGGCTCCTGCATCGTGTGCAAGAGCTCCTATATGTATGATGTTTACTTCAAGGAGAGCGGCTGGGACTTCGCCTCGAAGCCCTTTGACGATATGGCAGCTCCCATCTCGGAGCAGGATGCCTGGTTCGGCTGCTCCACCTGCCATGATCCGGAGACCATGGAGCTTCGGGTGTACAACCAGGCTTTTGTGGAGGCCATGGCACGCCGGGGCATCGACATCTCGAAAGCAAGCCACAATGAAATGCGCGGCTATGTCTGCGGCCAGTGCCATACGGAGTATTACTTCGCCAAGGCGGATGGCCGGGTCGTCCTCCCCTGGGATAAGGGGCTGGATCCGACAGAGGAATACGCCTACTACCAGACGATTCCTGGCGGCTTTGACAAGGACTGGACCCATAAGGACTCCAAGACGCCCATGCTCAAGGCCCAGCATCCGGACTATGAGATCTGGCAGTCCAGCGTCCATGCCCAGAACGGCGTGACCTGCGTCGATTGCCACATGCCCTATATGCGTGAAAATGGACAGAAGTATACGTCTCACTGGCAGACGAGCCCGCTTCGGACCACTCAGGAGTCCTGCCTCAAGTGCCACGATGAGTCGGCAGACGGCCTCCTGCAGCGGGTCAAGACCATCCAGGACAATACGTTCCGCCTGGAGCGCATCGCCGGACAAACGGTGGCGAAGGCCAACCTGACGGTGAAGGCCGCCATGGATGCGGGCGCAACGGATGAGCAGCTTGGTGCAGCCCGGGCAAAGCTCCGGGAAGCCCAGTGGTACTGGGATTGGGTCGAAGCCTCCAACAGCATGGGCTTCCACAACCCGGATCTCTGCCTGCGCACCCTCGGTCTCTCTATTGATCTTGCCCATCAGGCCATAGAGAGTGCCAACGGAAGTGTAAAGGGTGCACTCTGACAACTAGTATTCCAAAATGAAAAGAACGGCTTCTAACGGGGCCGTTCTTTTGTATTTCCTGTATTTTTTGCAAAGAAAAAGCCATCCCGAAGGATGGCAGGGGAAGGTGCTTAGCTTTCGACCTCGCAGCCGGGGTGGCCGATGTCGCAGTGGGTCTTCTTGAGGGTCTCTTTGCAGAAGTCGATGAAGGATTGGGCGGCCTTTGAAATGTAGCGATCCTTTTTCCAGGCGAGACCCACATCCACGAAGAGGGGATCGGCGAGAGGCACGGCCACGACGCCTGGGGTGTCTTCCACGACGATGTCCAGGAGAAAGCCCAGGCCGACGCCGCTGGCCACAAGGCCCTTGAGAGTCACCACCTGGTTGGACTCCAGCACGATGTTCGGCGTGATGCCGGCGGCCTTCATGTGCTCCAGGATGGTCTTCCGGAGGAAGGAGCCTTCCTTGAGCATGACGATGTTTGACTGCTCGATTTCGTCCCAGGTGATGAATTTCTCCTTAGCGAGGGGGCTGTCCTCCGCAACGCAGCAGACAATCTGGTTGCGGGACATGGGGAGGAGCTCGAGGTTCTGGGCGGCTCCCGATATGATGATGATGCCGAAGTCGAGCTCATCCCGCTCCAGCTGCTCCCGGATGGACATGGAGCCCTCCTCGTGGAGGTAGATGTCGAGATGGGAGTAGCGGCGCTGGAAGCTGGAGAAAATCTTCGGGAAGAGATAGGCCCCGATCATGGGGGGGATGCCAATTTTGATTGTCCCCTTCTGGAGCTGCTTGTAGTCGTTGACCTCGAGAACGGCGTCCTGGATATTCCGCAGGGCGATTTCAATGCGGTTCAAAAAGACGGCGCCCTCCGGCGTCAGGGAGAGCTGCTTCTGACTGCGGTCAAAGAGCTGGATACCAAGCTCCGTCTCCAGTTTTTTGATGGCGACGGTGATATTGGGCTGGGAGACGCGGAGGCGCTCCGCTGCCCGGGTGATGTTTCGGAGGCGGCTGGCCATTTGGAAATATTCGAGCTGACGAAGTTCCATGGGTTCACATCCTTTGCATAAGTTTGCTTTATTTGTCACCATTATATCATACTTTTTATGAATGTATCATTGGATAAAGGAAATTTATCACGAAAAAAATAATTTTTTTTTGCTTTCCACTAGGAATTTCACGGATTCTATGGAATAATATAAGGAGCAGGTTCGCAGGCGAACGCGTTTGTCGGGCAAGAATGGATGTGCCCGATGCTTCACAAGGAGGCTATCATTTTGGAAATATCAACCGTTATCGGCATTGTCATGGGTCTTATATCCATCTTTGTCGGCATGATTCTCAAGGGCGCTCCGCTCTCGGCTATGAACAACCCGGCGGCGTTCCTCATCATCATCGGCGGTACTGTATCCTGTCTGTTCATTGCGTTCCGCATGGATGAGCTCAAGGCGGTTCCGAAAATTGTGAAGCTGACCTTCAACAAGCCGCCTGCGCATGACAAGGGCGAGCTGCTGAATCTCTTCGTGGAGCTCTCCCAGATTGCCCGCCGCGAAGGCATTCTGGCCCTTGAGAGCCGTGCCCAGGAGATTGAGGATCCCTTCTTCCGTTCGGGCCTCGGCATGGTCATCGACGGCATGGATCCAGACTTCGTCGGCGACGTCCTCGATGCGGAGCTCGTCACAATGCAGCAGCGTCATGCGGTAGGCCGTACGATTCTTCAGCAGGCTGGTACCTACGCGCCGACGCTGGGCGTTCTGGGCGCCGTTGTCGGCCTTATCGCAGCTCTCGGTCACTTGGATGATATCAATGCACTGGGCCACGCTATCGCAGCTGCGTTCATCGCGACGATCCTCGGTATCTTCACGGCGTACGTTCTCTACCTGCCCCTTGCGAACAAGCTCAAGCTCATCTCGGAGAGCGAGGTCGCAGAGAAGCGCATGATTATCGAGGGCATTCTCTCCCTCCAGGCAGGCGACTCGCCTACGGCCATCGAGGCAAAGCTCATGGTCTTTATCCCCCAGTCCCAGCGTGCAGCGCTCAAGAAGGAGTGATTGAATGGCTAGAAAGAAAAAAGGCGGGCCACCTCACGAGGAAGAAGCAGGCGAGGCCTGGCTGCTGCCTTATTCTGACCTGATGACGCTCCTCCTGGCGCTCTTCATCTCCCTGTTCGCCATTTCCCAGACGGACCAGACGAAGGTGAGCCAGATGGCGCAGGCCTTCAGCTCCGCCTTCAACATGGGCGGCCCCTCCTTCTTCAATCAGATGGGCCCGAATGCCGGGCGCATGGCGGAGACCCCCTCGGACGAGGATAAGGGCAACAGCGCCTACATCCAGGAGAGCCAGCAGCTCGACGAGGTGAAGCGCGAGATTGATGAATATGTAAAGCAAAATGATCTGGAGCAGGATCTCTCCACGACCATGACGGATGATGGCCTCATGATCCGCATCAAGGAGAGTGCGCTCTTCCCCTCGGGCTCGGCGACGCTCGGCGGTCAGGCCCAGCGCATCGGCCCCATTGTGGCAAATCTCCTGGCCCCCATGACCCAGCGGGTCATCATCAGCGGTCATACGGATAATATGCCCATTAACACGCCTCAGTTCCCCTCCAACTGGGATCTGAGCTCCCAGCGCGCCATCAACTTCATGCGGTTCCTGTTCTCCATCAATGGCAAGCTGAACCCGGCGCGCTTCAGTGCCATCGGCTTTGGCGAGTACCGTCCCATTGCGGATAATGCGACGGAGGAGGGGCGGCAGAAGAACCGCCGCGTCGAGATCCTCATCGCCCGCAACACCCAGTTCAACCCGAACGAGGGCATGAAGGATGCCCAGGGCAACTCCACGGGCAACATCGGCGGCTCCGGACAGACGGGGACCCCGACGCAGATGGGCGGAGCGGCCGTCGTGACGCCGCCGCCCACGCCGAAAACTAACAATCAATAACAGATTATGAGGCACTTCTATGGAGTGTTTTCCAGCATAAGAAACAGGACAGACACTGTCTTGTCAGCAATGCCTTCCAGACTTTGGAAGGCATTTTTTTCGAGGGGGCGTGCAGCTTGGTCCTTGGAATCGGGACGGATATCATAGAGATCTCACGGGTGGCGAGGGCCATCGAGCGCCCAGGCTTCGTCGATCGGGTCTACACGGAGGCGGAGCAGGACTACTCGGAGAGCCGAGGGGCCCAGCGGGCTGCGAGTTACGCCGCTCGCTTTGCCGCAAAGGAGGCCATGCTGAAGGCCCTGGGCACAGGCCTCCGGGAGGGGACGCTCCAGGAAGTGGAGGTGGCCCGCGACACACTGGGAAAGCCCCTGGGGCTGCTCCATGGAAAATTTGCGGAGCTGGCGAAGGCCATGGGGGCCACTAGGATTCATCTATCAATCAGTCATGCAAGGGAATATGCCACAGCTGTGTGCATTCTGGAAGGAGAAGAGGTATGAAGCTCACAACAGGCGAGGAAATGCGGAGCGTCGACAAGAAGGCGCGGGAGGAGTACGGGATAGCAGAGCTCGTGCTGATGGAGAATGCGGGAAGCTTTGCGGCGCGGACGCTGGCGGAGAGCCTGGGGAGTGTCGAGGGCGAAAGTATCGTCGTCGTCGCTGGCAGCGGCAACAACGGCGGCGATGCACTCGTCGCCGCGCGCCATCTCGTCTGCCAAGGGGCGCGGGTCAAGGTCTTTCTCGCGGGAGAGCGGGAGCACCTGAAGGAGAGCCCGGCGGCGGTCCTCCATACGCTGGAGGCGATGGGTCTCGACATCGCAGATCTTGACAGCGACCGGGATTTTGACAGGCTGCGGCTGGCCCTTCGCTTTGCTGGTGGCGTCGTCGATGGGATTCTCGGCACAGGCTTTCAGGGAGAGCTCCGCAAGAAGACACTGCGCATCCTTGAGCTCATCAATGAGTCACATGCCTTTATCCTTTCCCTTGATATTCCGAGCGGTGTTAGTTCCGATACGGGAGATGTGGAGACCCTGGCGATACGTGCCGATGCGACAGCCACCTTTGGCGTGCCGAAGCCCGGCCACTTCCTCGGGGCGGGGGCTCTGTGCACGGGAAAGCTCTTCGTCGATGCCATCGGCCTGCCGCCGGCGCTCCTTTCTTCCGATGATATAAAGCAGTCCCTCATCGACGATGAATT
Organism: uncultured Mitsuokella sp.; assembly: GCA_945877355.1. Classification (GTDB taxonomy): domain Bacteria; phylum Bacillota; class Negativicutes; order Selenomonadales; family Selenomonadaceae; genus AWVT01. Next base: position 17,951 of record CAMCRT010000002.1, read on the forward strand.
GGCGCAGGAAATCCTGCCTCAGCGGGATTGGGCGGCCCATAAGGGGACCTGCGGCAACCTTCTCGTGGTGGCGGGCTCCCGGGGCATGACGGGAGCGGCGGCTCTCTCCTCCATGGCAGCGCTTCGGGCGGGGGCAGGCCTCGTGACACTGGCTGTGCCACAGAGCCTGCAGGAAATGATGGCTATAAAGCTCACGGAGGTCATGACGATGGCCATCCCCGAGACGGAGCAGAAGGGTATCCTCTCCGGCATGAAGGCCATAGAGGCGCTGCAAAAGAACGCGTCCCACTACGACGCAATCCTCCTGGGGCCGGGGCTTGGCCGGGCGCCGGAGACGCTGGAGCTCGTGCGCATCGTGGCAAAGGAGGCTCCCTGCCCCGTGGTGCTGGATGCGGATGCTATCTTTGCCTTCCGCGGCCATACCGATGCCTTCCGGGATTTTAGGAATGTGCCGATTCTCACGCCCCACCTGGGGGAGATGGCAGGCCTTCTGGGGATCTCCGTCGCAGAGATTCGAAAGGACCTCGTGGGAACGGCCCGTCAGGCGGCCCAGGAGCTCCAGGCCATATTCGTTATGAAGAGCGAGTGCACCCTCGTGGCCTATCCGGATGGGGATGTGTTCTTTACCACGAAGGGCAATGCGGGCATGGCGACGGCTGGGGCCGGGGATGTGCTGGCGGGGACGGTGCTGGGCCTCATGAAGCAGCTGAAGGAGATGGCTCTCTCGCCGCTCCTCGGCGTCTACCTCCATGGCCTCGCAGGAGACCTGGCCCAGGAAGACCAGGGGGATGGCCTCGTGGCGGGGGATATCCTATCGGCTCTTGGTCGGGCAAGGCGCAGCCTGGTGGACAAGCAAGATACATTTGTCCACTCAAAAGGATGCTGATTGTTCCATTTGCTAATAAATTGTATAGCATGTACAATTTATCTTGACAACTGTACACATGAGGAATAGAATAGACATACTTTTGAAGCTAGAAAAGGGGAATGCAACATGGCAAATGTGAACATCGATTGGGATAATCTTACATTCTCGTATCAGCCTGTCTCCAAGCGCTACGTGGCCAACTATAAGGATGGCAAGTGGGGCAAGGGCGGCCTCACGGAGGATGCGACGATCACGCTGAACGAGTGCGCCGGCATCCTGCAGTATTGCCAGGAGGTCTTCGAGGGTCTCAAGGCCTACAAGACAAAGGATGGTCGCGTCGTCACCTTCCGTCCGGACCTCAACGCTCAGCGCATGTACGATTCGGCCCAGCGTCTCGAGATGCCTCCTGTCCCGAAGGAGATGTTCCTGGAGGCGGTGGACCAGGTGGTCGTAGCCAACAAGGATTGGATCCCGCCCTATGAGTCTGGCGGCTCCCTCTACCTTCGCCCATACCTCTTTGCCACGGGTCCGGTCATCGGCGTGAAGCCCTCGGACGAGTACCAGTTCCGCCTCTTCGCCACGCCGGTGGGCTCCTACTTCAAGAATGGCATCAAGCCCATCACCATCTGCGTCAGCGACTTCGACCGGGCTGCCCCCCATGGTACGGGCCACATCAAGGCGGGCCTCAATTATGCCATGAGCCTCCATGCCTACATCACGGCTCACACGAATGGCTTCGACGAGAACATGTTCCTGGATCCCGCTACCCGCACCTATGTGGAGGAGACGGGCGGCGCGAACTTCCTCTTCGTCACGAAGGATAATACCATCGTGACGCCGAAGTCCGACTCCATCCTGCCCTCCATCACCCGTCGCTCCCTCATGCACATTGCGGAGGACTTGGGCTACAAGGTGGAGCAGCGTCCTGTGAAGCTCGCTGAGCTCAAGGACTTCGCCGAGTGCGGCCTCTGCGGCACGGCGGCCGTCATCTGCCCTGTGGGCAAGGTGGTGGACCACGGCAAGGAGATTGCCTTCCCCAGCGGCATGAGCGAGATGGGTCCTGTGCTCACGAAGCTCTATGAGACCCTCCGGGGCATCCAGCTGGGCACCGTCGAGGCACCGGCTGGCTGGATTCGTGAAATCAAATAATATATGCCTTTTTCTGGCCCTCTTCCCTTTGGGAGAGGGCTTTTCTGTGTGCGGGTATCCGCGTATGATTTTAGGATGAAAAAATTTTGTAGATAACAAGGATTTTCCCCATCGGTGCAAGAAATATTCAGAGTGGTATTATATTTTATGAAGGGACTTATATTTTCTCTGTTTGTGGGAGTTTTTCAATATGCCGATGGATTTCAATTTTTCCTTTCCGACCCAGATCCATGGGATGTTTCGCGGCGTCATCACGACGCTGAGCATACTCGACCTCGTGGATATCCTCATCGTGGCGGTCATCCTCTATAAGCTTTACGTCATGCTGCAGGATACCCGGGCCATCACGCTTGTCAAGGGCGTCCTGGTGCTCCTTGCCGTCACGGTCATCGCCAGCTGGGCGGAGCTCCATGTCATATCCTGGCTCTTGCAGAAGGCAGTGACGCTGCTCTTCGTGGCGCTCCCCATCGTGTTCCAGCCGGAGCTGAGGCGAGCTCTAGAGCATCTGGGGCAAGGAAGGTTCCTGGCACCTGTCATGTCCCTCGACGATGAGGAGGCCCGCTCCGTCGTCCACGAGCTGACAAAGGCGGTGCGGGTGCTGGCGGCCAACAAGACGGGCGCACTCATCGTAGTGGAAAGGGATATGGGGCTCAACGATATCAGCGCCACGGGCATCCAGATCGATGCCCTCATCACAGCGGACTTTCTTCTGAATGTATTCATCCCCAATACGCCCCTTCACGATGGGGCGGCCATCGTCCGGGGCAAGCGGCTCGTGGCGGCAGGATGCCTCCTCCCCTTGACGGAGAACCGGTCGCTGGCCACGGAGCTCGGAACCCGTCACCGGGCGGCCATCGGCCTCTCGGAGCAGTGCGATGCACTCATCATCGTTGTCAGCGAGGAGACGGGCACCATATCCGTGGCGGAGAATGGGCGCATCCGCCGCCATCTCGACACGGAGATGCTCAAGGCGGTGCTGGAGCCGGTATTCCGTCCGGAGAAGGAAGGCATCCGCGACATGGTCATGAATTGGAGGCGTAAGAAATGATGCACCGCATGCGAGACCTCGTCCAGCACAACCTGGCGGCAAAAATCGCGGCCGTCGTCATCGCCTTTTTGCTCTGGGGCTATGTCATGAATGACCAGAACCCTGTCATCGAGAGCACCTATACGGTGCCCCTCACGGTGCTCAATGCGCCCTCTGGCTACCAGCTGACAAATGAGACGAAGGAGGTCAAGCTGAAGGTCAAGGCAGCGAGATCCCTCTTTGTCTCCACCTCCGTGGAGGACTTCCACGCCTTCATCGACCTCTCCGGCCTCACGGAGGGCACCCAGGAGGTCAAGGTGCAGACATCGCTTCCCCAGGGCTTCGAGCTGGTGGAGGCCCGGCCGGATACGGTGGAGGTCACCCTCGATAAGCTGGTGTCGAAGACCTTCAAGGTGGAATATATCACCACGGGAAGTGCCGCCTCCGGGGCCACAGTGGCAAGCTTCGAGCCCTCCGTCACCTACCTCTCCGTCTCGGGACCGGACTCGGTGCTGCAGGCGGTCAGCCGGGTCGTTGGCTATATCAGCCTGAACGGGCAGAAGGAGGACTTCACCCAGGAGGTGTCCCTCGTGGCCCTGGGCTCGGACGGCCGCGAGATCCACGGGGTCACGCTCTCGAAGGAAACGGCCTCGGTGAAGGTCCAGCTGGCCCGGGGGCTCACCCGCAAGGTAGTGACCATCCATCCTGTGGTGGGCACGGATCTTGAGGCAGGCTATACCCTGGGCACGGTCCAGGCAAATCCGGCAAAGATCGAGATCGCTGGCCCGGAGGATCTCCTGAAGTCCATCTCGAGCGTGGATACGGCGACCATATCGCTCTCTGGCGTCACGGCGGATACGACAAAGACGGTGACGCTCACCCTGCCGCAGGGCGTGACGGTGACGAATCCGAATGTGACCGTGTCCATTGCCGTGAAGCCGAAGGAAAAGACAGGGGAGAAATCGTGAGAGCCTTTTGCAGGAGAACGGTAGGAATTGATTAGGATACGTAATTTTTCTGTGCCCATCGGCGTGAAAAAGCCGCTGGAGGCACTGGCGGCGGATAGGCTCGGCATCAAAGGGGACGAGGTACGGGATGTGCGCCTGGTGCGAAAGGCCGTGGATGCTCGGCGGTATCGCGGCGCACCGATTTCCTTCGTCTATATGCTGGATGTATCGCTGAAGATCAGTGAGAAGCGGGTGCTCTCCCATCTGTCCCGGGATCGGAATATCGAGAGGGCGCAGGAAAGGCGGGAGAAGGAGCCGCTCCCCAAGGCAAACCTCGACAAACAGCCCATCGTCGTGGGCTTCGGCCCGGCGGGGATGCTGGCGGCCCTGACGCTAGCCCGTGCCGGGGCTGCGCCCCTCGTGCTGGAGCGGGGGCAGGATGTGGACACCCGCCACGCCGATATCGCCAGATTCTGGGCGGGTGGCCCCTTTTCACCCCAGTCGAATGTCCAGTTCGGCGAGGGGGGCGCCGGCACATTTTCCGACGGGAAGCTGACGACCCGGGTACAGGATCCCCACATGGAGGATATCCTCGAGGCCTTCGTGGCGGCGGGGGCGCCGGAGGAGATACGCTATCTCCAGAAGCCCCACATCGGCACGGACATCCTGCGCACCGTGGTGAAAAATATCCGGAGGGAGATCATCCGCCTGGGCGGCAGAGTGCGCTTCGGCGCCCAGGTGACGGGCCTGGTGCAGGGGCCGGACGGGGCTCAGGGCGTCCTCGTGAATGGCGAGGAGCGCCTCGAGGCGAGCGGTGTATTCCTTGCCATCGGCCACTCGGCCCGGGATACCTACCAGATGCTTTTCGATAGCGGCATCCAGATGGAGGCAAAGCCCTTCGCCATGGGGGTGCGCATCGAGCATCCCCAGGAATTCATCGACCGGGCCCAGTACGGAGAGAACGCGGGAAATCCCGCTCTCCCGGTGGCGGACTATGCCCTGACGGCAAAGGACGAAGCTACGGGGCGGGGCGTATACTCCTTCTGCATGTGCCCCGGAGGCCTCGTGGTGGCGGCGGCCTCGGAGACGGGGCGCGTGGTGACGAATGGCATGAGCAACTATCGCCGGAACTCCGGCATCGCCAACTCCGCCCTTCTCGTGCAGGTGGGGCCCGCCGACTACGGCAGCGGCGTGCTGGACGGCATGCATCTCCAGCGGGATCTGGAGCGCATCGCCTTTCTTCTGGGCGGGAGCAATTACTTTGCCCCGGTCCAGACCGTGGGGGACTTCCTCTCCGGGCGCAAGGGGTCTACGGCATTTCTGACCCATCCCACCTACGCCCCCGGCGTGCGCACGGCTGACCTTCACGCCTGCCTGCCCCGGTATATCACGGACACCCTCGCCACGGGCCTTCATGCCTTTGATCGGCGCATACCGGGCTTCGCAGATCCCGGGGCCGTGATGACGGGGGTGGAGACCCGCTCCTCGGCACCCTGCCGGATCCCCCGGGATAGGGCGACCTTTGTCTCCAGCTCTACGCCGGGGCTCTATCCCATCGGGGAGGGGGCGGGCTACGCGGGGGGCATCATGAGTGCCGCCTGTGACGGCATGAAGGCGGCCATCGCGTTCTTGCAGGCCCACGCTTGATTTTATGCAGCTTGATTTTGAAAATAAGGAGAGTAAAAATGGCAAGACTTTTTGGAACAGACGGTGTCCGCGGGGAAGCGAATACATCCCTCACCCCGGAGCTGGCCTATCGGCTCGGCCGAGCAGCGACCCTTTACTTCGGCAAGGAGTCGGAGGGGAAGCCTCTCATCATCATTGGCCGGGACACCCGCATCTCCGGCGAGATGTTCGAGGCGGCTCTCACGGCGGGCATCACCTCTGCCGGCGGCCGGGCCATGCTGGCGGGCATCATCCCGACGCCGGCCATTGCCTATCTCGCCCGTCGCCATAGTGCCAAGGCGGGCATCGTCATCTCTGCCTCCCACAATCCCTTCGGCGACAATGGCATCAAGTTCTTCGGCGGCGACGGCTACAAGCTGCCGGACTCGGTGGAGGACGAGCTGGAGGCCATCGTGAACCACCTGGCGGAAAACGATGACTACCCGCGTCCCCACGGCGCCGCCATCGGACACATCGAGTATCGCACAGATCTCCAGAACCAGTACATGGAGTTCGTCCTCTCCACCTGCAAGGAACGGTTCGACGGCATGAAGGTGGTGCTGGACTGCGCCAACGGTGCGGCCTACGAGGTCATGCCGAAGATCCTCCGCCAGCTGGGGGCCGATGTGAAGGTCATCCACGCCCTGCCGAACGGCACGAACATCAACGACGGCTGCGGCTCTACCCACCTGGAGTCCCTCCAGAAGGCGGTGCTGGAGAACAAGGCGGACTTCGGCATCGCCCACGATGGGGATGCGGACCGCTGCCTCTGCGTGGACGAAAAGGGGGAGGTCATCGACGGTGACCATATCCTCGTCATGTGTGCCACGGACATGATAAAGAAGGGGACGCTTCCCTACAACACGGTGGTCACCACCGTCATGGCAAATATCGGCTTCCACAAGGCCATCAAGGAGGCCGGCGGCCGGGCGGAGATCACGGCTGTGGGCGATCGTTATGTGTTGGAGAACATGCTGAAGAACGGCTATAAGATCGGCGGCGAGCAGTCGGGCCACATCATCTTCACGGATTTCGCCACCACGGGCGACGGCCTCATCACGGCCCTCCAGGTGCTCAGCTCCCTGAAGCGCAGCGGCCGCAAGGCCTCGGAGCTCACGGCCATGATGACGACGTATCCCCAGCTTCTCGTAAATGTCCGGGTTGCCACGAAGGAGGGCTGGGAGGAAAACGCTGCCATCAAGGCGGCTATCGAAGAGGGCGAGAAGGAGCTGGGCTCTGACGGCCGCATCCTCGTGCGCCCCTCCGGCACGGAGCCCCTCATCCGGGTCATGGCAGAGGGGGCGGACCAGGCCCAGCTGGACCGCATCTGCCATGCCATCGCCGACGTGGTGAAAAAGGAGCAGGGCTGATGAAGGCAATTCTTCTTACGAGCTTCGGCGTGGCGGACGATGGGGCAAGGGCAGCATGCCTTGACTCCCTCGCGGCAGATATCCGCGCCGCCCTTCCAGACTTCGAGCTGCGGGAGGCCTACACCTCGAACTTCATCCGGGGCCGGCTGGCGAAAAAGGGCATCCAGAAGGATAGCCTGCCGGAGGCGCTGGAGCGCCTCGCGGGCGAGGGCTTTACGGAGGTCTATGTCCAGCCCACCCACCTGACCCCCGGGGAGGAGTACGAGAAAAAGGTGAAGGCCGCCGTGGAGGCCTTCAAGAACCGCTTTGAGCAGCTGACACTGGGGGAGACCCTTTTCTGCTCGGAGGCGGACTACGAGCAGGTGGCGGACTTCCTCCAAGGGGAAATCGGCGTGCCGGAGGGGGGAGCCCTCGTGCTCCTCGGTCACGGCTCCCCCCACCAGCACAATCCCGTCTATGAGAAGCTCCAGGCCATATTCGACGGGCGCGGTCAGCGCAGCTACATCGGGGTGGTGGAGGAGTCGGATACGCCGAACTATCCCATGGTGCTCTCCCACCTTCAGAAGGCGGGCGTCAAAAGCGTCCGGCTGGCGCCGCTATTGCTCTCCGGCGGTGTCCACGTCACGGAGGATATGGCAGGGGAGGGGGAGGCCTCCTGGAAAAGCCGCCTCGAGAGGGAGGGCTTCCAGGTAACGCCCCTTCTCCGAGGGCTGGGGGAGTATCCCGCCTTCCGGGCCCTCTACGTCAAAAAGGCGCAGCAGCTTGTAAAGGCTTGATGATTTCATAGATAAAAGTAATGGTTCTAATGAAATCTAAGTATATGCCTTTCCTTTTTTCTGAAAATAGTCTATAATACATGCTATAGCAATTAAAAATATTCAAACAATAGTGAATCATGAGGTGATTGTATGTCGCAACCTGTAACAACAAACCCCTTCATCATCATGCTCATCAACATGACGGTCGTGTTCCTGGTGCTGATTGCCTTGGGGCTCGTCATCCGGCTCATCCACGTCTTTGACCCGACGGCAAAGAAGGAAGAAAAGCCTGCACAAGCTCCGGCACCCGTCCAGGAGGCCGAGCCCGTTCCGGAGCTTCCCAACTCCTACGATGGGGTGGATCCGGAAATCATCGCCGTCATCGCGGCAGCCGTTGCCAGCATGGGCGGCGGCAGCCTGAAGGTGCGGGCTGTGCGTCCCCTAGAGCGGGAGGGCTGGAAGCAGTCCGGCCGCCTCGGGCGCTGATGGGAAGGAGGAACTCACATGGAACTTATCAATGCATTTTCCGTTTCGTTGCAGGCTGTGTGGACAGACAGCGGCTTTTACAACTTCACGGCGGGCAACGCCATCATGATTCTCGTCGGCCTCGTGCTCTTGTACCTGGCTATCGTCAAGGAATTCGAGCCGCTGCTCTTGGGGCCCATCGCCTTTGGCTGCGTCCTGGCGAACTTCCCGAATACGGGCTTTATGGAAGAACCCGGCCTCATGCAGGCCATCCACTATGGCATTGCCAATGAGATCTTCCCGCCCCTCATCTTCCTGGGCATCGGCGCCATGACAGACTTCGGCCCGCTCCTGGCACGGCCCTCGACGCTGCTACTCGGCGCTGCGGCGCAGATCGGCGTCTTCATCGCCCTCGTGGGGGCCATGCTCCTGGGCTTCAATGTCCAGGAGGCCGGCGCCATCGGCATCATCGGCGGTGCGGACGGCCCGACGGCCATCTACCTCACCATCCAGATGGCGCCCCATCTCCTGGGAGCCATCGCCGTCGCCGCCTACTCCTACATGTCCCTGGTGCCCCTCATCCAGCCGCCTGTCATGAAGCTCCTCACCACCCAGAAGGAGCGGGAGATTGTCATGGAGCAGCTTCGCCCGGTGACGAAGTTCGAGCGGCTCTGCTTCCCCATTGTGTCGGCTATCCTCATCAGCCTTCTTCTGCCGCCCATCGCATCCCTCCTCGGCATGCTCATGCTCGGCAATATCTTCCGGGAGTCCGGCGTCATGGACCGCCTCTCCGATACGGCCCAGAACTCCCTGTGCAACATCGTCACCATCTTCCTGGCCACGGGCACTGGCCTCACCATGACGGCTGAGTCCTTCCTGGTGCCCCAGACGCTCCTCATCATCTTCCTGGGCCTCGTGGCCTTCATCGCCGGCACGGCTGGCGGCGTCATCTTCGGCAAGATCATGTGCCGTCTCTCCGGCTGGAAGATCAACCCCCTCATCGGCTCCGCCGGCGTCTCCGCCGTCCCCATGGCTGCCCGCGTCAGCCAGGTGGTCGGCATGAAGGCAAAGCCCGGCAACTACCTGCTGATGCACGCCATGGGTCCGAACGTGGCTGGCGTCATCGGCACAGCAGTCGCCGCAGGCACCATGCTGGCGATGCTGAAGTAATCTTTGCCTATCAGGCTCCCTCCTTGGAGGGGGCCTTTTTCGTGCGCATTGACAGAGACGGGGCAAGCGTGTAGTATGAATACCGTATGATAACTCACTCTTATAGAAAGGAAGAGGAATATGCTAGGAGGATATTTGATATGACAGGTACATTTTTCGGAATCGGCGTGGGCCCCGGTGACCCGGAGCTTCTCACCGTCAAGGCCATCAATGCCATCAAGCAGGCCGACGTGCTCATCGCACCGAAGACCGAGAAAAAGGACGGCAGCGTCGCCCTCTCCATCGCGAAGCCCTACCTTAAGGATGACATCGAGATCGTCTACCAGGTCTTCCCCATGGTGAAGGACTTCGCCGAGGATACGGCGGCCTGGGAGGCGAACAAGGCGGAGATACTCGGCCTTCTCAAGGCAGGCAAGAACGTGGCCTTCCTGACCCTCGGCGACCCCATGTTCTTCAGCACCTACATCTACGTGTTCCGTCTGCTGGAGCATGAGGACGTGCCCATCGTCACCATTCCCGGCATCCCGGCCTTTGCTGCCATCGGCAGCCAGGTGGGCTACCCCATCGTGGAGGGCAATGACATCCTCACCATCATCCCCGCCACGGCGAAGAAGGAGAAAATCGAGCGGGCCATGGAGGCGGCGGACAACGTCGTCCTCATGAAGGTCTACAAGAACTTCGACGAGATCGTGGATAGCCTCGAGGAAAAGGACCTGGCGAAGAACGCTATCCTCGTGAGCCGCGCCGGCCTGTCGGACGAGAAAATCATCCGGGATGTGCCGAAGCACCGTGGCGAGACCCTCAACTATCTTTCGACGATACTTACGCGCCGCTGATTCCGAAAGAAGGCTTCTGTAATGAACCGAATACGTGCTATTCTTCTGGCAGCATTCTGCATCCTTTCCCTGCTGGCCCTGGCGGGGTGTGGCACCACTACGAAAGAGAGCGCGGCAGGGGACGGCGGCTTTGCCTCCTTTACGGACGCGGCAGGCCGCGAGGTGCACCTCGAGAAAAAGCCGGAGCGCATCGCCGTGACCTCCGCTTCCTTCCTGGAGCCCCTCCACGAGGTGGGAGGCGACGTGGTGGGCCGCCCGGACTCGCCCACTAATATGCCGGACTGGGCAAAGGACAAGGCCAGCGTCGGCAAGGTCTACCAGATCGACGTGGAAAAGCTCCTCGCCACAAAGCCCGACCTCGTCCTCATCAACAAGGGCATGAACGAAAAGCTCATCGACACACTGGAGGCAAATGGCATCCAGTCCGTCGTCCTCGACATGAAGAGCTACGACGACGTGAAGAACGAGGTCCGCACCATGGCCAAAATAACGGGGGAGACGGAGAAGGGCGAAAATCTCATATCTTCCATGGACAGCAAGATTGACAAGATAAAAGCGGAGCTTCCGAAGGACAAGCAGCGCATCTTTATCATCCACTCCACGAATCAGGGCCTCACGGTGCAGCTATCGGGCAGCATCGCTGGCTGCGTGGCGAACATCCTGGGCTGGGACAACCTCGCCGGCGACATGACCCCTCTGGAGAAAAACCCGGATGCAGCACCCTACAGTCTCGAGACCCTCGTGGAGAAGAACCCGGACGTGATCTTCATCACCAGCATGGGAAAGATCGAGGAAATCAAGGCCAGCATGGAAAAGCAGATGGCGGAGAACCCGGCCTGGCAGAGCGTCAATGCCGTGAAGAACCACCGGGTCTACTATCTCCCGCAGGACCTGTTTCTCCTGAGCCCCGGCATCCACTATCCGGAGGCGGTGGAGACCATGGCAAAGTGCCTCTATCCGCAGCTCGGCTACGGGAAATGAAAGAAAGCATTTGAATTCTCCTCTGCCCTGTGGTACAATAGTACGCGAAATGCAATGATGGAGACCGCAGGCGGCGAGAAGGCGATAGCGAGCTGGGGAGGGTGGAAGCCCGGCAGGCTGGACGCAGCTGAGCAATATGCGTGCCATCTCTCCTGAGCAGCGGGCCGAAGCCAATGGGTGTGTAAGCCTCGCCGGTGCTCCCCGTTATGGAGGCGCGCATGCTGGTGCGTCGGCTAAAATAGGTGGTTTTCTGTAGGTTTTTCAGCCTGCATCCTGTTTGGATGCAGGCTTTTGTGTTTCTAGGAGGAATCGTTTTGTACAGCAAGGTAGATACGAATCTGAACTTCGTCGACCGCGAGAAGGAAGTCCTCTCGTTTTGGAAAAAGGAGCATATCGCCCAGAAGGCCGTGGATCAGCGGAAGGGCTGTGATACCTTCACGTTCTACGACGGGCCGCCGACGGCAAACGGCAAGCCCCATATTGGCCACGTGCTGACCCGCGTCATCAAGGACATGCTGCCCCGCTACCAGTCCATGAAGGGCAAGGACGTGCTCCGCAAGGCCGGCTGGGATACCCACGGCCTTCCCGTGGAGCTGGAGGTGGAGAAGGCCATCGGCATCAATGGCAAGGAGCAGATCGAGAAGTACGGCATCGAGCCCTTCATCAAGAAGTGCCGGGAGTCCGTCTGGAAGTACAAGGGCATGTGGGAGGAGTTCTCCGACGTGGTGGGCTTCTGGGCCGACATGGAGCACCCCTACATCACCTACGAAAACGACTTCATCGAGTCCGAGTGGTGGGCCCTGAAGGAAATCTGGGATAAGGGGCTCCTCTACAAGGGCTACAAGGTCGTTCCCTACTGCCCCCGTTGCGGCACGCCGCTCTCCTCCCACGAGGTGGCCCAGGGCTACAAGGACGTGACGGAGCGCTCCGCCATGGTGAAGTTCAAGGTGAAGGGGGAGGACGCCTACTTCCTGGCCTGGACGACGACACCCTGGACGCTGCCCTCGAACCTGGCTCTCTGCGTCAATCCGAAGGTGGACTACGTAAAGCTCCGGGTGGACGGCACGGTCTACTATCTCGCCGATGCCCTCGTCGATAGCGTCTTTGAGGGCGTCGAGGGCGTCCGGGAGGTGCTGGGCCGCTGCAAGGGCAAGGATCTGGAGTATCGGGAGTACGAGCCCCTTTTCCCCTATGCGGTGGACAAGCTCAAGGGCAAGAAGGCCTATATCGTCACTTGCGACGACTACGTCACCACAGAGGAAGGCACGGGCATCGTCCACATGGCGCCGGCCTACGGCGAGGATGATAACCGGGTCTGCACCCGCTACGACATCGCCTTTGTAAACTTTGTCAACAGCCGGGGAGAGCTCACGGATGACACGGACTGGCCGGGCGTCTTCGTCAAGAAGGCGGATCCGATGATCCTCGACCGCCTGGAGAAGGACGGCAAGCTCTTCAAGGCACCGGAGTTCACCCATAGCTATCCCCACTGCTGGCGCTGTGACACGCCGCTCCTCTACTACGCCCGGGAGTCCTGGTTCGTCAAGATGACGGCGGTGAAGGACGAGCTGGTGGCGAATAACAACACGGTCAACTGGATCCCGAAGTCCATCGGCGAGGGCCGCTTCGGCAACTGGCTGGAGCACGTGCAGGACTGGGGCATCAGCCGCAATCGCTACTGGGGCACGCCGCTTAACATCTGGGAGTGCGACGACCCCCACTGCGGCCATCAGCATGCCATCGGCTCCATCGAGGAGCTGAAGTCCATGAGCGACGACTGCCCGGAGGACATCGAGCTCCATCGCCCCTACATCGACAAGGTCACGGTGAAGTGCCCCAAGTGCGGCGGTAAGATGCACCGGGTCTCGGAGGTCATCGACTGCTGGTTCGACTCCGGCTCCATGCCCTTCGCCCAGTGGCACTATCCGTTTGAAAACAAGGACATCTTCGAGAAGCGCTTCCCGGCGGACTTCATCTCCGAGGCGGTGGACCAGACCCGCGGCTGGTTCTACTCCCTCATCGCCATCTCCACGCTCCTCTTCCATCGGGCACCCTACAAGAATGTCATCGTCCTGGGCCACGTGCAGGACAAGGACGGCCGCAAGATGAGCAAGTCAAAGGGCAATGCCGTCGACCCCATGGAGGCCCTGACGAAGCATGGCGCCGACGCCATCCGCTGGTACTTCTACGAGAACAGCGCACCCTGGCTGCCGAACCGCTTCCACGATGACGCGGTGCAGGAGGGCGCCCGGAAGTTCATGGGAACCCTGTGGAATACGTATGCCTTCTTCGTGCTCTACGCCAATATCGACAACTTTGACGCCACGAAGTACACTTTGGACTACGAAAAGCTCCCGGTCATGGACAAGTGGTGCCTGTCCCGCCTCGAGACCATGGTGAAGGCCGTGGATACAAACCTGACGAACTACCGGGTGACGGAGGCGGCAAAGGCGCTCCAGACCTTTGTGGACGAGCTCTCCAACTGGTACGTCCGCCGCAGCCGCTCCCGGTTCTGGGCGAAAGGCATGGAGGAGGACAAGGTCAATGCCTACATGACCCTCTACACGGCCCTCGTCACCACGGCAAAGGCCGCGGCTCCCATGGTGCCCTTCATCACCGAGTCCATCTATCGTAACCTCGTCTGCTCCATCGACAAGAACGCGCCGGAGTCCGTCCATCTCACGGACTTCCCGAAGGTCCACGAGGACTGGATCGACAGCGAGCTGGAGGAGAACATGGGCGAGGTCCTTGACATCGTCGTTCTGGGCCGCGCAGCCCGTAACGAGGCGAATATCAAGAACCGCCAGCCCGTGGGCCAGATGTTCGTCAAGGCGCCGAAGGTGCTGCCGGACTTCTACCGGGAGATCGTGGAGGAAGAGCTCAACGTCAAGCATGTGGTCTTCAAGGATGACATGGAAGAGTACGTGACCTACCAGGTGAAGCCCGAGTTCCGCGTGCTGGGCCCGAAGGTCGGCAAGAAGATGGGCGCTGTCCAGAAGGCACTGAAGGCCATGAAGGGCCACGAGGCGAAGGAAGCCCTCGAAAAGACGGGCGAACTCAAGCTTTCCCTGCCGGACGGCGAGGTGGTCCTCACGAAGGAGGACGTGGATATCGTCATGAGCCAGGCGGAGGGCTATGCCTGCCAGCGCTACGGCGAGGTGACCATCGCCTTGGAGACGACCCTTTCCCCCGAGCTCATCGAGGAGGGCTTCGTCCGGGAGATCATCAGCAAGGTCCAGACCATGCGCAAGGAAAACGGCTTCGAGGTCACCGACCACATCCAGCTTGCCCTGAAGGGCTGCGAAAAGCTGGAGTCCATCGTCAAGAAGAACGAGGACTTCGTCAAGAGCGTGACTCTCTCGGACAGCATCGCCTATGACAAGGCGGAGGGCTGTGAGAAGGAATGGAATATCAACGGCGAGACGGTGACTCTTTCCATCAAGTGAAAATGCCTGTGACCAAAGCACGGAGTGCCTCCGAAATGTGGCGTATACTAATCCCATACGTCTCTCGGGGGCGCATGCTTTGCGCGTTAGGAGGTGTCTAGTGGAAGACGCAAGGGAAGCGGTGCACACCCATACCCATGTGCAGCCGGATGGCACGGTGGTGACCCACAGCCATACCCACACCCATACCCAGACAAAAGCAGTCCTCAATCGCATGGCGCGCCTCATCGGACATCTGGAGTCCATAAAGCGCATGATCGAAAACGGCCGGGACTGCAGCGAGGTGCTCGTGCAGCTCGCCGCCGTGGACAGCGCCATAAAGGGCGTGAGCCGCGTCATCTTGAAGGATCATCTGGAGCACTGCATCATCGACGCGGTGCAGGATGGGGACAAGGACGCACTGGAGCAGGTACGTCATGCCATTGATCAATTTATGAAATAATGTGTAAGGAATACGCCGGGACGGAGGCCTTTGTCTTCGCCTCTGGCTTTTTTGAAAATCCTCTTGGGAGGGGAAAAGCCTATGCCACAGAATAAAATCGTCATCAGCGAGGTCATGATGCCGAGCCAGGCGAACCCGAATGGGAACGTCCACGGCGGCGAAATCATGAAGATCATGGACTCGGCCGCCTACGCCGCAGCCCGGAAGTACGCCAGGTCGAATGTCGTCACGGCCCGGGTCGATGAGCTGGAGTTCCACATGCCCATCCTCATCGGCGATCTCGTGACCTGCACGGCGGAGATCGTCTTCGTGGGCCACAGCTCCATGGAGGTGGCCGTCAACGTGGAGGTGGAGGACCTGGATGAGGAGGGCCGCCCCCAGCGGGCGCTATCCGCCTACTTCACCATGGTCGCCCTCGACCGCAACTCCCGTCCGAAGTCCGTGCCGCCCCTCATCCTCGATACCGAGGAGGCCCGCACCGCCTTCGAGGAGGGTCGCCTGCGCTACGAGGCCCACAAGGAGCGCAAAAAGCAACAGCGCGAGGTGGAAAAGCGCCGCGCCGACGCCAAAAAGACGCTTCGGGAGCCGGAAAACTGAACAAATGAAAAAGCGGACTGTCGCTTCAAGGGAAAATTTCCTTTGAGCGGCAGTCCGCTTTCGTATCTTCATGTGGAATAATGGATTCTCTTGTAAATATACGGATATACGAAGGCTGGGTGGGAAGTTCGCTGTGCAGGAGGAAAGTTTCGAGGAGGGTGCCAGATTTCTGATTTGGATGGGGAAATATGGTATACTGGTTTCAAAGAATGTGTTAGGAGGCGGTGCACATGCGGTTTATTCATACGGCGGATTGGCATTTGGGAAAGCTCTTTGGGCAGCGGACCTTGACGGAGGATCAGGCCTTTGTGCTGGATCAGCTGGTGGCGGCGGTGGAGGAATACTCGGTGGAGGCTGTCGTCATCGCGGGGGACATCTATGACAGGAGCGTGCCGCCGGCGGAGGCGGTGGAGCTCTTCAGCAGCCTGCTCTCTCGCATTCGCGGGGCAGGGGCCAGTGTGCTCTTTATCGCGGGGAACCACGACAGCGGGCGGCGCCTTGCCTTTGGGGAGGGGGTGCTCGATGAGGCGGGGGTCTACGTGCGGGGGCGGCTTTCGGAGGATTTGTCGCCCGTCATCCTCACGAGTAAGACGGGGCCCGTGGCCTTTTCCCTTATTCCCTACTTTGACCCCTATGACGTGCGGGAGGTCTTTGGGATAGAGGAGCGACTGAGCTTTGACGACGCGGCGGAAATCGTGCTGACGAAGGCCCGGGCAGCCCTTCCCTCTGGGGTGCCCAGCGTCGCCGTGGCCCATGCGTTTCTTGCGGGGGGCGAAAAGACGGAGTCGATGCGGGCACTCTCCGTGGGTGGCAGCGATCAGATTTCCTACAGCCACTTTACGGGGTACGACTACACGGCCCTCGGCCATCTCCACGGGCCCTGGCGGGCGGGGAGCGATGTGATCCGCTACAGCGGCTCGCCCCTTTGCTATTCCTTCGATGAAGTCAAGCAGAAGAAGGGTTTTCTTCTGGTGGATATGGATGGGGCGGGTCATGTGAAGATGGAGTTTCATCCGCTCACGCCCCGCCATGCCGTCCGCATCGTGGAGGGGACGCTGGAGGAGCTCCGGGCGGGAAAGGACCCGCTGCCTAAGGACGACTACTGCCTTATCCGCCTCCTCGACGAGGACAGACCCCTCGGTGCGAGGGAGAAGCTCCAGAAGGTTTATGACCATATCTTTGGCTTTGAGTTTCCGAATTTTGCGGCCCGGCAGGAGACAACCGAGGGAAGGCGCGAGGCGCGGGAGGGCGTGAGTGACGCGGCGCAGTTCGCCGACTTCTATCGGGAGATGAAGGGGGAGCCTATGACAGAGGAACAGAGCGCTTATCTTGCCGCCCTTCTTGAGGAGATGGCCCGAGAGGAGCGGACGGAGGCGTCTGCGGCAAGGACAAGCAGGGAACAGGAGGGGAAAGCATGAGACCGCTTCAGCTGCGTTTTTTTGGCATCGGCTCCTATGCGGGGAAGCAGGAGCTGGACTTTGAGCACGCCCTGCCGGAGGGGGGACTTTTCCTCATCCACGGGGACACGGGCGCCGGCAAGACGACGATCCTCGATGCCATCACCTTCGCCCTCTACGGGGAGGCCAGCGGGGAGGATCGCAAGAGTGGCAAGTCCTTCCGGGCGGATCTGGCGCCGGCAGGTGAGCCCACCTGGGCGGAGCTTGTATTTGCCCTGGGCAAGGAGAAGTATCGGATCTATCGCTCCATGGATCTCCGGGTGGAGGGGCGCAAGACGCCACTTCCCGGCAAGGCAGTCCTTTACCGCGTGACGGAGGACGGGGAAGAGGAGGTCGTCGAGAAGAAAAAGAGCCTCGTGACCCAGGCGGTCACGGATCGCATCGGCATCAACCACGAGCAGTTCTGCCAGATCGTGCTGCTTCCCCAGGGAGATTTCAAGACCTTCCTCGTGGCGAACTCCAAGGAGCGCAGCCTCATCCTCCAGAAGCTCTTTCGCACGGAGCGGTTCAGCCAGATAGAAGAGCGGCTGAAGGAGAGGGCGAGCACCCTCGAGAAAGAGGCAAAGGAGCTGCTGGCGAAGGAGAAGACACTCCTCGAGCAGGTGGACTGTGAGAGCAGGGAGGAGCTTGCAGCGCGCATCCGGGAGGGACAGGCGGAGGCAGAGGCACTCGCCCTTCGGGTCAGGGCGGCCCAGAAGGCAAGTGATGAGGCCCAGAAGGCCTATGCAGCGGGGCAGGAGATAGCAAAGCAGTTCGATACGCTGGCATTACGGGAAAAGGAGCTGGCAGAGAAGCAGGCAAAGATACCGACCCAGCAGAAATTCCAGAAGAAGCTGGCGGAGGCGAAAAAGGCAATCCTTCCCATGGAGCGGGAAAAGCAGGCGAAGGAGCGGGAAAAGGAGGAGACGCTGCGCCAGCAGGAGACAAGGGCTGCCCGCACAGCTCAGGCTGCGGCCCAAGAGGCACAGACCCGGGCAAGGGCAGACCTCGCCCGGGAGGAGGCTCGGGAGCCGGAGCGGATAGGACTGCGGGAGGAAAAGACCCGGCTGGAGCAGCTTCGGACGACGGCCGAGGCCTATGGAAAGGCCCAGGAGGAGGCGGCCAAAAGCAAGGCTGCGCGTGATCGTACTGAGACGGAGGCCGCAGCTCTCGCGAAGAGGCTCGCGGAGGCGGAGGCTGCCGAAAAGGCCGGGGAGCAGAGGGAAGGAGAGCTCTCCGGGGCGCCGGAAAGCCTGCTGCGCCTCGAGGCGGCCCTCGAGAGCCTCCAGCAAAAGGCGAAGCAGGCGGAAAAAATCAAGGGCCTGCAGGAGGAATGCAAGAAGGCGGAAAAAGCCTGCCAAGAGAAAAGGGAGAGCGCCGAGGCGGCGGGAAAGACGGCCGAGGAGCTGGCCCAGCGCGCCGCGCGCCTCCGGGAGCTCTATCGCCTGAGCACCGCCTTTTCCCTGGCGGAGGGGCTCGAGGAGGGGGAGCCCTGCCCCGTCTGCGGCTCCACCCACCATCCAAGGCTCGCCGTGCGAGAGGAGCTCGTGCCGACCCGGGAGGAGCTGAAGCAGGCGGAGGGGGAGGCTGAAGCCCATCAGAGAGCAGCGGCAAAGGCCCAGGCGGAGGCTGTCAAGGCGGAGGGCACTCTCCAGTCCGCGAAGCGGCTTCTTGACGACGCCACTGCCTCCTGGGAGCCGTCGGATTCCCTCGAGGCAGAGCACTGGGTAGCCTTGCAAAGGGAGACAAAGGCCCAGCGGGACGAGGCGAAGCGGGCTGCCGAGGAGCTTCGAGCCATTCAGGCGAAGCGGGCTGAGGCCCGGAGGGCGCGGGAGGCGCTCACGGCGGAGGCGGCGACAGCGCAGCAGGCTCTGCAGGAGGCGCGGGCTGCCGAGGGGGCGGCCCAGGGGCGGCTGGCGGAGATGGAGAAGAATCTGCCGGAGGACCTCCGGGCAGCTGGCGTGCTCGCCGAAAGGCTCGCAAAGGTCAAGGCAGCCCTTGCCACAGCCGAGGCACAGCTGAAAAAATGCCAGGAAGCCTCCCAGCAGGCGGAAAGGCTCTCCACCGAGAAGGCCGCCCAGCTGGAGCGGGCCGAGGCGGAGCAGAAGGCGGCAGAGCTGCGGGCGGTGGAAGCAGGAAAAGACTTCACCGAGTCCCTGGCGGCCTCGGGCCTCTCCCGGGAGGCCTATGAGGCGATTGCGACGGATCCCCAGTGGAGCACCAGCGCCCATCGCGAACGGGTCGAAAAGCGCATCCGGGAGTTTGACGAAGAGCTGGCGGCGCTGGAGCGGTCTGCAAAGGACGCCCGGGAGGCGGTCGCGGGGAAGGCCCAGCCGGATCTCGATGCCCAAAGGGAGGCGGCGGAGGCGGCCGGGGCGGCGCTCCTCTCTGTCTCTGCAGAGAAATCCCGGGTGGAGACAGTCATCAAGCAGCAGAGGGCCATCGAAGGGCAGCTGGCGAAGAATCAGGCGGCCCACGAAGCCCTCGACAGGGAGTACCGCCTGGCCTCGAGCCTCGCCACCGTGGCGGTGGGCACCATCGGCATGCACTTCCAGACCTATGTCCAGCGGGCCATCTTCTACGATGTCATGGACGCGGCGAACCGCCGCCTCTCGGTCATGAGCCGCCAGCGGTTCCAGCTGGTCATGGGGGATACGGGTCAGGATGGCGGCCGGGGCTGGGAGGGCCTGGAGCTAGCCGTCCTCGACGCGGATACGGGAAAAGCCCGAAGCGTCCGCTCCCTCTCCGGCGGCGAGGGCTTCCTGGCATCCCTGTCCCTTGCACTGGGGCTCTCCGACGTGGTGCAGGAGCACGCGGGCGGCGTTCGCCTCGACACCATGTTCATCGACGAGGGCTTCGGCTCCCTCAGCGCACAGGTGCTGGACACGGCCCTCGATGCCCTGACCCAGCTCCAGCAGGAGGGGGATCGCCTCGTGGGCATCATCTCCCATGTGACGGAGCTGGAGACCCGCATCCCTGCCCGCCTGGAGGTCACCCGCACCGAGACCGGCAGCCATGCCCGCTTTGAAATGGGGATACTGGAAAACTAAGACACGAAAAAGCCTGCGCAGGTCGCTTGTCATCAAGCGAATCGCGCAGGCTTTTTCTGTCCGTAGGTTTATTCGGCTGGTGCAGGCTCCTCCGGCCCGCCGTTCGGGTCCTCCGTCAGGGAGTAGCGGCCGAGCATCGTCGTCAGGCTGTCCCGATGGAAGCGGTAGCTGGGGCTGGTGAAGTCCTGGGTGGGGTCGTACCGGTCGGAGGGGGCGGAGAGGAGGCCGGAGAGGGTGTCGTACATCATGTCGTTCGTGAAGTAGCGGCTCGCATGGTCCCGAAGCGTCTCCGCACGTCCCGGGAGCGCCTGCTCGTAGGCGGGACTGAGGTAGATCCAGAAGGGGATGCGCACCATGTCGAAGGAGAACACGTCCGGATTGTGGGAGATTTCGAGATTCTCTCCGTGGTCGGAGAAGTAGACCATGGCCTGGAGGTTCAGGTTCTTCCTGGCGTAGTCGAAGACCTCCTGGAGGATGTGGTCCGTGTAGAGGATGCTGTTGGCGTAGGAGGCCTCGGAGGTCATGATATTTGCCGTATCACCCTCGGGGGGCTGGAACTTGTTGAACTCCGTCGGGTAGCGGTTGTTGTAGTAGATATGGCTGCCCATGATGTGGAGCACCACGAAATTGTTCTTTGTGGGGTCCAGCTGGGTGAGATACGGCAGGAGGGAGTCGTCGTACTTGTCCGTGAAGTTGTAGGAGTCGTCCGTCCACTGGGCATGGTCCGCCGTCTTTGCCACCAGCGTGATGGCGCTGTCATACTGGCCGTAGCGTCCCTGGTTGCTGAACCACCAGGTCTCGTAGCCCGCCTTTTTCGCCACGTCCACGATGGAGGCGGACTCGAAGAACTCTTTGCCATTGTACTGGCTCTGCTCCGTCAGGGCCCGCTGGAGCACGGGGACGGTCTGGGACCAGGAGGAGTAGGCATTCTCGAAGAAGTAGAAGTTCGGGTTTTCCCGCTGGGCGCTCTGCCAGGGTGTGTCCGGGTATTTGTAGTCCGGTGTGAAGGCCTGCATGTAGTTCCGGGAGGCGGACTCGCCGATGACGAAGATGACGGTGCCGGGGGCCCGAGCGGCAAGCGTCCGGCTGGCATCGAGGTGCAGGGACTCAAAGCGGGCGTCGTGGCCCACGCTGTACTCCTGGGTCTCCTCCACATAGCTTTTCACATCATTCCAGAGATCGGCGATAGAGGTCTGGGGGAGGTAGAAGGCTAGGCTGAGGGTTCCTGCTGCCACGAGGGCGAAGAGGGCCGCCATGCGCCCTGCCGTGGAGCCGGACTCCATGCGCTCGGCGAAGGCCAGATGGCAGCGGTACGCCAATGCGAAAAGAAGGGCAAGGGCCAGGAGGATGAGCCCTGCGGGCAGGAGCCCCACATTTGACTCGATGAAGTCGATGCTCTCCCGCCAATTTGTCAGGTACAGAGCCATGAGGGAATCCGGCGTCAGGCAGTGCCAGATCATGCAGTAATAGATGATCTGCAGAAGGGGGGTGAGGATGGAGAGGATATTGAGCCCCGCCATGAGAGCCGCCACGACCCGGCGAGGCAGGATGGTGAAGAGCGCTCCCTCCAGCGCGGAGAATAGGACGAGGAGGCTCGTGCCCACGACAAAGTCATAGCAGATTTTCGACGCATACCACATCTGGTTGTAGGTCCAGGAATAGAGCAGGGGGAAGGTGGCTGCCCAGAGGAGGCCCGACAGGAGGTTCGGCAGGACCGGCCTAGAAAAGAGGGGCACCCGCGTGGCGTAGGGCAGCAGCACGAGGGAGGCCATGATGGGCAGGAACACCCACAGGAAGTAGTCCGCTCCCATGTCCTGGCCGATATCGATGTAGAAGGCAATGCACGAGATATAGTAGATGCCAGCCGCCGTAATCCAGCGGATGAACTTGTCCTGGTCAGTGTGGGTTATCTTCATCGGATGAAAAGCTCCTTTGCGGATGCGAAATTTTCTATAAACTCAGAGGTGCTAAAACACAAATCATTATACAGAGGAAGGAAAGGGCAAGTCAAGAAAGAGGCGGAAAGAAAAGGTGTGAAGACCGGGGATGTGAAAATTTTTCGAAAGGAGAGGGGCTTCCAGACTCCTTAGAAGGACAGGCGGGAGGGTTGACGCAGGGGGAAAGCACGGGTATTATGGAAATTGCAGAAGTATGCAATACTTCCAAGATGAAATGATGCAGCAGGGAGCAGGGAAGGGGCTATTTCCATGAAGAGAAAATATATCGCACCCATGGCGTTTTTTCTGCTGCTTATCGTTCTGATGGGCGCCTATCTTTTCGCACGTACGGAGACCTTCATGGCGACTCTGGGGGAGCAGGTGGGAGCCTATGCGGAAAATACGCTGGGCGTACCCGTGTCCATCGGAAAGATAACCGTCGTCTCACCCGGGACGGTCGAGGTCCAGGACATCACCCTCGAGGATAGGACGGGCACGCCTATCCTTTCGGCAGAGCGGGCGACGGTGGAGGCGAGCCTTCTGGCGGCAGTCCGGAGCGGGGCAGATGCCATATCTACCGTCCGCATAGAGGGCGTCCAGGCAGCGCTTACGGAGCGGGAGGACGGCACGTGGAACATAGAGGACGTGGCTTCGACGAATACCTCCAGTGCGTCCTTTCATGGGAAGGTCCTCGTGACGGAGGGCGAGGTGA
This sequence comes from uncultured Mitsuokella sp., assembly GCA_945877355.1. Classification (GTDB taxonomy): domain Bacteria; phylum Bacillota; class Negativicutes; order Selenomonadales; family Selenomonadaceae; genus AWVT01. The sequence continues at coordinate 40,807 of CAMCRT010000002.1, forward strand.
AGGTGACGCGCGCCTCGGGGGAGGCGGCGACCCTTCAGGGCGCCGAGGCGACGCTGGACTTTGCCCATGCACCTGCCGTGACCTTTTCGGGGAGCGGCGAGCTCCTGGGGGCTGCCGTCAAAGGAGAGGGCACCTATCGGAAGGAGCGTCAGACCTTTGACATTTCGGCGGAGGGAATCGACGTGGAGAAGCTCCTTCCCTATGTGCCGGAGGGGACGCTCCCGGAGGGCGTCACGATCCAAACAGGGAAGATCGATGGGGCGCGGGTCGTGGGCTCCTACTACGGCAGCGTGCTGACCCTCACAGGGGATGCCACCCTTTCGGACGGGCGCGTGGAGGTGCTCGGCAGGGAAGTGGAGCATATCGCTGGAACGGCCCATTTCACGGAAAAGGAAGCCCTCCTTACGGTCGATGCGGAAGCTGCCGGACAGAAAGCCCATGCCAGTGGCATGGTCTATTACGAGGGTGCTGCACCCTACCTTGATATTACGGCCCAGTCCGACTCCTTTGACCCCTCGATGATCCGTACCGACATCCCCTACAAGGGGGCGGCAGCCTTCAAGGCCCATGTGACGGGCAGCCCCACCGATCCGACGGTGGAGGGCACGGCCCGCATCCCGTCCGGCGAGGCCTACGGCATCGCCTTCCGGAATGCAAAGGCAGATGTCCGCTATGAAGGCGGGCGCGTCTTTGCGAAAAATGTATATGCCGAGGTGCTCGGGGGCAAGGTCTCCGGTGAGGCGACGTTCCTGCCGAAGGATCTCACCTATACGGGCCATGTCAAGGTCCAGCAGCTCGATGCCCAGGCAGTAGCTGCCCTTTACCCAGCGGCCGCGGACCTCTCGGGGCGTATCTCAGCCGATCTCGGCTTCTCGGGAAAGGGGCAGGATCTGAGCGCCCTGGAGGCATACGGCAGCCTCTCCCATCGCGGCGGGTCCTACGGGGCGCTCCCCATCGAGCGCATCAACGCCTCCTTCGCCCTGAAGCAGGGGAAGCTCACATTGGACTACGCCTCGGCACGCCTGCCAAATGGCACGAGCATCGGGCTTGAGGGTGCTATTGATGATGTATTTTGCAGCCCGCTCCTGGAGCTCTCCCTCTATGGCGGTCATGTGGACTTCGGCCTGCTTCAGAAACTCACGCCGAAGGCAGACGTGACAGGCATGGGGGACTTCTCCCTGAAGGTGACGGGCCCCGCCACCAATCCCTATGTGGACGTGAAGCTCGTCGCCATGCATGGCAAGCTCTTCCAGCAGCCCTACGATGACCTGCGCATCCATGCGGCAGGCAGCCTCGACGGAGTGGAGATCCGCGAGTTCTCCCTTGTGAAGGACGGCAAGCAGCGCTGGTATGTGGAGGGGAGCGTCGGCTTTACCGGCGAGAAAAGGCTCAATCTGCGGGCCGATACCGTCGGCGTCCGGGCTGAGGACCTGGCGGCCCTCATCGCGCCGGATCAGAATATCACCGGCAACGTGGACAATACGATCCGCCTGACGGGCACTCTCGATGATCCCCGGGGCGTGGGCTATGTCCATTTCTACCGTGGCAGCTACAATGGCATGCTCCTGCAGGGCATGGACGGCGACTATTTCCTGGAGGATAAGGGTGTCCGCCTGCAGGACTTCCACGTATTCTCCCCCCGCATCGATGTGGATATCAATGGATATGTGCTGAAGAACCGGGGCCTCGATATGACGGTGGATGTCCATGAGATTGATTTTTCGCGGTTCTTCCTGCACCCGCCCTATCCTGTGGCGGGAAAGGGAACCTTCGCAGGGCAGGTCAGCGGTACCATCGATTCCCCGACCTTCTCCGGCACGCTCAAGGTGCCGGAGCTTACCATGAACGATGTGGCGCTGACGGATATCGACGGGCTGCTCGAGTATCAGGGCAGCACCGTATACCTGCGCAATCTCAGCCTCAAGCAAGGGGACGGGAAGCTCGTCTGCACGGGCACGTACAATACGGAGAGCGAGGAAATCGGCGGACAGGTCACGGCAGAGCAGGTGGATATCGCCTCCCTGGCAGCACTCCTGAATCAGAAGACGGAGAAGCTCAGCGGCACGGTGACGGCGAATGCGACCCTGTCCGGGACGGCGAAGAACCCGACGGTGGCGGCTGCTGGAAGCCTCGTGACGGGGACGGTGGCAGGCTATCCTGTCCACGATGGCAGCTTCTCCATTCACCTGAAGGATCGGGTCGTGACGGTGGACTCCCTATCCCTCCTGCAGGGGGATTCCGGCGAGCTCCACGGCGACGGAACGATCGTGCTGGACGGCCCCATCGATGGGGAGCTCACGGCCCACGGGGTGCCCCTCGGCATCTTCACGAAGTCCCTCGGGGTCGATGCGGATGTCTCAGGCAGCGTCGAGACCCATGCGGAGTTCGGCGGCACGATGCAGAATCCCACAGCCGATGCCACACTGACCGTGGAAAACGGCGGCGCCTACGGCGCCACCTTCGACACCCTTTCCGGCACCTTCCACCTGAAGAATGGTCGCGTGAAGGTGGACACCCTCAAGGCGATGAAGACGGTGGGGGATAAAGCCTTTGAGGCCACGGCAAATGGTGTGGTTCCCCTGCGGGCGCTGACGGCGGAGAAGGGCGAGACCCTCGAGGAGCAGGAGCAGATCAACCTCACGTTGAACCTCGACAGGGCAAACCTGGCGCTTCTCCCCACCCTGTCCTCCCAGGTGGACTGGGCCATGGGGGATTTGGCGGGGAAGCTCAAGTTCACCGGCACGGCGGCTCAGCCGCAGGTGACGGGATCCCTTTCCCTCAAGGATGGCTCGGCAAAGCTGAAGCCCCTGGAGATCCCCCTGACAGAGATGAATTCCTATATTGATTTTCGCGGCAACACGATGACAATTATGGATTTTTCTGGTAAAATGGGCGATGGCACCTATCAGATGATCGGCGCGGTCACGCTGGATGGACACGACCTTGGCGATATGAATCTCTCACTGAATGCGAAAAACCTCGATGTGCGCAGCAGCTTCTTCACGGGGCCGCTGGATGCCACGGTGGCGATTTCCGAGGGGGATTTCTACGGACGCCGGATGCCGAAGCTCACCGGCGAGCTCGATCTTCATGACTGTGTCATCTCCATGCCGGCTATCCCGGAATCGAGCGGGGAGCTCCCGGAAATGGCCATCGACACGACGGTGAATGTCGGAAGCGGAGTTCACGCCTACAGCGCGGCTCTCTACGACATGTTCCTCGCAGGGTCGGTCCATTACGGCGGCACATTGCATCATCCGCGCCCCTCCGGCACGATTTCCGTGAAGCGCGGCGGCACTCTGCGCTATCTCAAGACGGTGTTCAACATCGATGAAGGCATCCTGTCCTTCAACCAGGTGGATTCCTTCCTGCCGAGCGTCCAGTTCAGTGCAGGGGCGCGCCTCAATCGGACCCGGGTCTACCTGAATGCATCGGGCCCCGTCGGTGCGATGGAAATGCGGCTCACCTCCGATCCGAGCATGAGCCAGACGGATATCATGAAGCTGCTCATGATGCGCGGCGATTCCCGGACGGGCACAGGCTCCATTGATACATCGAGCCTGCTCTTGACGGGGCTTCAGATGAGCTTCCTCTCAGAAGTGGAGGACACGGTGAAGGATGCCCTGCAGCTTGACAAGTTTACCGTCGGCATGGGGAACGGATCCCTTCTGGAGGATACGTCGGAGCAGAATACATCGGATGTGGATCGCGATGTCTACCATCTCGAGATGGGCAAGTACGTCGGGCACAGCGTCATGCTGCGCTATTCCCAGGGCATCATAGGGGATTCGACGACACGCTTCGGCATGCAGTATGATATAAGCGATCGCTATACGGTAAGCTATGATCAGGAGAACGACGGATTCATCGTCGGCTTCTCCGCAAATATCCGGTTCTAACAGGAAAGGAGGTGCAGGATGGAGCTAAAGGAGTACATGGCAGAGCTTTCCAGCGTCAGGAAGCTTGAGCTGGAGGAGGAGCGTGCGCTTTGGCGGGCGTTCCAGGCGGGCGACAGGCAGGCGCGGCAGACCCTCATCGAGTCCTATCAGCCCCTCGTATTCAAGCAGGCCATGGCCTTCCGCACCCATCCTGCCGTCATGGACATGGTGCAGGAGGGGACGGTGGGCCTCATAGAGGCTGTCGAGCGCTATGACCCCTCTCGCGGCGTGGCCTTCAGCCTCTATGCCATGCACCGCATACGGGGGCGCATGCTGAACTTCCTTGCCCGGGAGGGCAGGGAGGGGCTTGCGTGCCTGGAGGGGCAGCCAGAGGGGACGATGAGCCTGCTGGACACCCTGGCGGATGAATCCCCGACCGCCCAGGAGGTGGCGGAGCAGCATGAGATGCTCCGGCGCGTCCAGGGTGCGATGGACAGGCTCCCGGTCAAGGAGCGTGCCGTCCTCGAGGGCATCTACCTCGAGAGCCACGGAGCCGACGAGGTGGCGCAGACCCTCGAGCTCAGCGTCTCCCACATCTACCGCCTCCAGAAAAGCGGTGTTCGCCGCGTCCGCGGTATGTTGTCGCGCTTTTTGCACCATTGGAGATGATTCTTCCTCGTATTCGATGATATTCTCCGAATATCGAAGAATACGGCGGAAAACAGCGGAATCCTACGGACAGCAAACAAAGGGCTGCTTTGGATTGTAGTACTATATCAGCTATCGGTTGTACGGTGGCAGGATCTTGATCGGGGTCGCGCTGGCAGGGCGAGGCTCTCATTGGAGAACGATATGGACGACAAAAGAAAGAAGGAGCGGCATCACATCCAGGCTGCGAAGGAATGGCTCGATGGTGCCGAGCGTTCCCTGGAAGGGCAGGATGATGTCCGCGGGGATCTTCGCGTGATGCTGGCAAAGGCAGAGCTTGCCCACGTAGGAGCCGGAAAGCATGTGAGCCTCCTGCGGCGCCTCGGGACCTATCTGCTGCCGGTCGCCTTGGCAGGGGCCATTGCAGCGGGCATTGTCTATGGGCTGAATCATGGAGAGAGCGTCTCCAGGACGGAGCCCGCCGCAGCGACCGCCAAGGACGCAGCCGAAAGAAAGGTGCGGACGGACCAGAGTGCGCAGCCTCAAGAGGAGCTGCCGGATGAATCGGCAGCCGATAGGCCCGCTCAGCCCGCCCTGGCAGAGACCGCGCAAAAGGATGAGAGCCAGGGAGGGGAGGCTTCGCCCCCGGGGAGCTCGCCGAGCAAGTCCTCGGTGGAGACTACTTCAAAGCCGATGGATCTACAACCGTCGAAACGCGCCGAGCCGCCCGATGCAGAGACGCAAAAGCTCATGCAGACGGCCGGGAAGGCGCTTCGAAAATAAAGGACAATACTCTAGAAAATTCAATTTATGCCCTTGGGCGATATGGGAGGTTTCCTGATTGAAACAGAAAAAGAAATGGCTTGCCTATGCCGTAGCACTTGCTGTCAGCGCATCCGTCCCCTCCATGGTGTATGCAGCACCGGGAGATGCGACGGAGATCCAGAAAATGCCGAAGGATCAGGTGGAGGCTGCAAAGCAGGCCGATAAGAGTGCGAAGGCCATCGATGCGGCGGAAGCGCGTGCAGAGGAAAAGCTCCAGGAGCAGAAGACCGACGTAAAGCCCGTCTATCAGCAGCTCACCACCGAGGAGGGCAAGACTGAGGCGGAAAAACCTGCAGCAGAGGATCCGGCTGAGGCGGAGAAAAAGGCACGGGCAGAGGCCTGGGCGAACTCCCGCCCGGAGGAGTCAGCGATACAGAAGGAAGTCGATGGGCTTCAGGGCCTCACGGTTGTCGATATCGTCTACGAGGGCGCCTCGGACAAGACGCTGAACACCACGAAGGCGGCCACCCACATGAAGGCGGGGGATAAGTTCACCTCTAAGGCTCTGGCGGATGACCGGGACTCCATCTACAATACGGGCTATTTCTACGATATCTATCCGACCTTTGAAAAGGTGCCGGAGGGCGTCGTCATCACGTACCACCTGCTGGAAAACCCGATCCTGAGATCCGTCAAGATCACGGGCAACGAGTCGGAGACGGATGACACGCTGTACGGGCTCATGACCGTGCGCACTGGCACAATCCTCAACAACCGCATTCTCCATGAGAATATCCAGGCCATCCAGGAGCAGTACAAGAAGGACGGCTATATCCTCGCCAAGGTCACGGATATGAATATCGATGGGAATGGGGATCTCGTCATCAAGATCAATGAGGGCAAGCTCGAGGGCTATACCGTCAAGGGCAACGAAAAGACGAAGGACTATGTCATCCTGCGGGAAATGCGCCAGAAGGTCGGCACCCCCTTCAACTCGAAGCTGGCAAAGCGCAGCATGCAGCGCGTCTACAATCTCGGCTTCTTCGAGGATGTCAATATCAAGATGAATCCTGGCGTAGAGCCCAATGCTGTCGTCATGGAAGTCGACGTGAAGGAAAAGCATACCGGCAACTTCGGCATTGGTGCTGGCTACTCCAGCTCCGATGGCATCATCGGCATGATCTCCATCGCGGATACGAACTTCCGGGGAGTAGGCGATGCCATCAGCCTGACCTACTCCATCAGCGGCGATGATACGGATGCCCACGGCTATACGTTTGCCTACCGCCATCCCTGGATTGACAAGAAGGAGACCGCCGGCACCCTTCGCGTCTACAATCGTACCTATGAATACGATGACTATGACGAGAACGGCGATCTCAATGAGACATATATGCGCAAATACTCCGGCGGCGAGATCACCCTCAGCCGCCCGGTCAGCGAGTACTCGACGAACTCCATCACGCTGCGCTCCCGGAATGATGAGTATGTCGAACATGTCGATGATGGCAACCACAATCGCTCTGCCCAGTGGATCAAGGACAACTTCGGCAGGACGAACAGCGTGACCCTCTCTCATGTCACCGATACGCGGGACAATATCTACAACCCGATGGAGGGCGGCCGCCTGGAGTTCACCGGCGAGGTGGCAGGCCTGGGCGGTGATTTCAACTACCAGAAGGCCAGCGTCGAGGATCAGCGCTACTTCAAGATCGGCCATGCCCAGGTCATCGCACTTCGTGGGCAGCTGGGCGCCGGCTTTGGTGATATGTCCTATTTCAACAAGTTCCGCATCGGCGGCCAGACGACGCTTCGTGGCTATCGGGACGACCAGTTCCGTGGGAAGAAGATGGGGCTCTTTACGGTGGAGTATCGCTTCCCCATCATCAAGCAGGTCCAGGGCGCCATCTTTACGGATTGGGGCGCGGCCTGGGATGATGGCTGGACGCCGGATGGGGATGCGATTAAGGGGAGCGTCGGCGTAGGCCTCTCCCTCAATACGCCCCTTGGACCGCTGCGTCTTGACTACGGTCGTGGCGAGGATGGCGGGCGCGTCCACTTCACGGTGGGCGGCTCCTTCTAAGGACTCCCGTCGTGCTCATTCGCTCTTTGTGCAGCGTGCTGCTCCTAGTGCTTTTGCTCGCAGGGGGCGGTGCGCCGGTCGAGGCGATGCGCATCGATGGGGTGGAGGCCACCGTATCCTCTGATGTGACGATCCCGCCTCTTGTAAAGAAACGCATGGAGGAAAGCGTCCAGGTCATTGGCGAGCAGCTCCTCCTGGGGAGGCGCACGGAGACCACGGACCCGGAAAAGATATCTGGCACCATCCACGATGTCTTTGACAAGGTGCTCGTGGGCTATAGCGTGGAGAGCGTGGATACGAAGCTGTCCAGCGATGCCCAGGTGGCTGTCCGCCTCATTCCCTGGGATGATGTGGTGCGCTCCGTGCAGGTGGAGACCACCGTCGAGGGGATGCCAACCGCCGTGGAGGCTCTCGTGCGGGAGGATGCCGGCGGCATCGATGAGGTGTTCCGCGAGGGGCTCGTCGGCCTTCCCGTCGCAGCGACGGACTGGACGAACGGGGTGCTCAAAAAGAGCCTCACCGCCTATCTGGAGAAAAATCTTCCAGAGTTTCGCGCGGACTTCGATGTGGAGACGGATGAGGTGGCCCATGTGCGCGTCACGCTTTATCCGCGCCTTCCCATCGTGCGCACGACAGATCTTTCCATGCGCTCCGACACCGTGCCGAACTTTGCACTGCTGGCCCACCGGGACATCATGCAAAGGGAAGTGGACTCCCTCGTGGGGGTCCCCGTCGCTTTTGTCCAACGCCACAGGGGGACCTTTGAAAGGCAGTTTGCCGATGCACTCGATGCCTTGCAAGATTTCAGGGCCTTTGGCATGAGGACGACAGTGACCCTCAATCCCGCCGAGCGCATGACAGTCATGAGCCGGTCGGATTCCGAGCGGTTTCGCCTTCGTCTGACGGGCTGGCTCGATATCGGCCGGAGTGAGGGAGAGCATCATAGGCGAGAGGAGGATCTCCTCTTCCGGCTCCATGGGGGCTGGATGCTTACGCCGAAGGACGAGCTCTTCTACCAGGCCTATCTCTATCCCCAGGACATGGACTGGCGCACAGAGCTTGGCTATGGCAGAAGCCTCGGGCAGGGCGTGCGGGCAGAGGTCCGCTATGATTTCGAGTCCCATGGTCTCGATGGTGCCCTTTTCTATCGGTTTGCCCCCCAGTGGACGCTTCGTTACGAGTATCTGGATTACAGCCGGGAGCACGAGGCAGCCATTCGCTATGACCTCCACGATTTCCTTGGGCTGGAGTACGTTCAGGGACAGGAGGGCGGATGGCTGCGCCTGATTGGAAATTTCTAGCGGGAGGGAGAATCCACGCTTGAAAGAGCCTATCGTCTCTGCTATAATAAAAAAGTCTTTTCACGGTGAGGACGCTACGCCTGTGGCGCTCACGATTTATAGGACCCATCCTATTCGTATAAAAAGGAGAATAAAAGAACATGGTTCAGCTTCAGAAGAAACAGGTCAAGATCATCAGCGTGCTCATCGCACTTGTCTTCATCGGCTCTGTGGTGGCTCTTGCCCTCACCCAGTCCGGCACTGGCATCGCAAATGCAGCCAGCTCCTCCGTCGGCGTTGTGGACTATCGCCAGATTGCCCAGCAGCACCCGCAGCTCCAGAGCGCAAATGCTGAGTTCCAGAAGGCTGTGCAGGACGCTCAGAAGGAGTTCGAGCAGAAGTCCGCGAACATGAGCGACCAGGAGAAGGCTGACTACTACCAGCAGACCCAGCAGCGTCTCCAGCAGAAGAACCAGGAGCTCATGGATCCCATCAAGGAGAGCATCGACGAGGCCATCAAGAAGACGGCTGAGGCCAAGGGCCTTTCCGTCGTCATCGACAAGTCCGCTGTTGCCTACGGTGGCACGGACATCACCCAGGATGTTGTCAGCAAGCTGAAGTAAGACGCACACCCATACAAACACGAAGTACCGAGCCGGCTTTCGGCTCGGTACTTCCTTGTACATAGGAGAGGAGGAGGGCTGTGGCAGAGGAAAAGGCGCAGAAAAGCGCTAGGAAACGCCGGATCGCAGTCGGTGCTGCGGCAGCTGTCCTCCTGGTCCTCCTGGGGACGACGCTCTTTCGCTATGCCCTGCACACGGCTGCGCCGAAGGAGGAGGCGGCACAGGCCGCCTCCATGGGCACCATCGACATGGAAAAAGTCATAAGAGCCCATCCCCTTTATGAAAAGCTCGCAGCCCTTCGGGCGGAGCGGGACGCACTTGCCCGCTCTGCCAAGGAGAAGGGAGAAGCCTGGAACGTCCAGCCGCCCGCCCTTGAAAGCGAGCCCTTCGACGACTCTGTCTGGCAGAAGCACGCCCAGGACCTCATAGAGGAGCGCACTTCCATCGAGCGGGAGAGAAGCGCCCTTTCCGAGGCCTACAAAAAGGAGCACGGAGAGGAATTTCGCGCCCGCAGCGAGTCCGTTGACCAGGAGTACCTCAATGCGATTCTCAACATCAATCTGAAGCTCGACAACCAGAAAGCCATGCACCATCCCTGGGAGAAGCAGGAGGTGCTGGAAAAAGAACGGGCTGAATGGGAAGCAGAGCTGGAAGCCATCAAAAAGGAGCGGGGCGAGCGGCAGGCCCAGCTCCAGGCGGAGTGGGAGCAGGAAGTCAGGGACTATGTGAACAAGGCCCTCGCGCCAAAGCTCGCCGCCTGGAAGGAGCACCTTTCCTCTGCAACAGAACAGGAGAAGGCAGCGGCACTGGCAAAGCAGTCTGCTGCCGATGCGCGAAATGCAGAGGCTATGGAAAGCGCCATGAAGGCCATCGACGCAAATACCCAGAAAAGTGCCCAGGAGCTCCTTTGGAAAAAGGAGCAGGAAGTGAAGAGCCTCGAAAGCCGCATCGCAAATGACGTGCGGGGCCGGGCGGCAAAGCTCGCCATCCTCCACCACCTGACGCTCATCCTTGCAAGCCCCTTGGAAGGGCTGGACGGGAAGCTGCCGACCCTTGAGGGGGCTCAGGGCATCCTTTCCCCAGAGCGGTTCAAGACCGTCCTCCCTGTAGATGCCATGGATCTGACGGATGAGATGGTGGAGGAGATGAAGACGCTTCCCCCGGCAGAGGAAGCGGGGGGCGAAAATACCCCATCCTGAAGCAAGCAATCATTTTTAGAAAGAAGCGATATTACCATGAAATCACGGAAAAAAACAGCGGCCCTCGTCCTTGCGGCACTCAGCCTAACCCTCGCCGTCTCCGGCTGCGGGAAGGTCAAGGTGGGCTATGTGGACGAGTCCCGTCTCGTGCAGGAGGCTCCCCAGATCAAGTCCCTCGTGGATGAGGGTAATGCAAAGATCAACGAGGAGATCCAGAATGCCCAGAAGGCCCAGCAGGATAATCCGAACATGAGCCAGGAGGATGCCCAGAAGGCGCAGATGGAATCCCAGCGCAAGATCCAGTCCCTCAACCAGTCCTACAGCCTCCAGATGCAGCAGAAGGCGGACGTGGCCTATCGGGAGATCCTGACGGAGAAGAAGCTCGACGTGCTGCTGAAGAGCGACAAGAATGAGCCCACGTCCTTCTATGGCTCGACGGACGTGACGGATGATGTCATCCAGAAGCTCCAGTGAGGAGGCACACCCGATGAAAAAGAAACTGTCTGAAATCGCAGACTTCCTGGGCGCCCGCCTCGTGGGCGACGGCGATACCCTCATAGAAGGCCTTGGCAATATCGACGGGGCAGGGGAGCACGATCTCATCTTTGCCGTGGAGCCCCATATCGAGGCGGCAAAGGAAAGCCCTGCCGCAGCTGTCATGCTCCCAGAGGGCATCGAGGGCTTCCAAAAGCCTGTCATCTATGTGGAGGATCCCCGGGCCTCCTTTGCAAAGCTATTGGCCCTCTTTACGCCGAAGCTCTCCATCCCGGAGGGCGTCAGCGATCGGGCCTATATCGGCAGGGATGTGAAGCTGGGCAAGAATGTGCGCATCCTGCCGCTCGCCGTCGTGGACGACCATGCGGTCATCGGCGATAACGTGACCCTCTATCCTCACACGTACATCGGACAGTTCGCCGAGGTGGGTGACGACACGACCATCTACTCCGGCGCCACCGTGCGGGAGTACTGCCGGGTGGGCAAGCGATGCACTATCCATTCCTCCGCCGTCATCGGCTCCGATGGCTTCGGCTTCACCACGAAGGACGGCGTCCATACGAAGGTGCCCCAGGTGGGCAATGTGGTCATAGAGGACGACGTGGAAATCGGCGCCGTCGATGGCATCGATCGGGCAGCCATGGGCTCCACCGTCATCGGCCACGGCACGAAGATGGATAACCAGGTCCACATCGGCCACAACTGCAAGATCGGCCCCAACTGCCTCGTGGTGGCCCAGGTGGGCATCTCCGGCTCCACGACGGTCGGCCACAATGTCACCTTCGGCGGCCAGAGCGCGACGGTGGGCCATATCACCGTGGGGGCGAACTCTGTCTACGGCGGCCGCTCTGGCATCATCGGCGACATGCCCGAGGGGTTCTTCGGTGCCGGCTTTCCGGTGCAGAGCCACGCCAGCTGGCTTCGGATGCAGGCGGCCATGAAGCACCTGCCGGATCTTTTGAAGAAGGTCAAGCGCCTCGAAAAGCAGCTGGCAAAGTACGAAGCAGGCGAGAAAGGCTGAAAAGCTTATGGCATACTATCTCCTAAAGGCGCTCAGCGCCTTTTTCTGTATTCTGCCCCGCGGTGCAGCCGATGCCATCGGCAGGGCCCTCGGCGCCCTGTGCTGGCCTCTCGTGCCGAAAAAGAGGAAGCAGCTGGCCTTCGACCAGATAAAAAAATGCCTCGGCGTATCGGACGAAGAGGCCTGGCGCATCGCCCGTGCCTCCTCCGTGCGCTTCGGCCCCATGCTCGTGGAGGTGCTGCGCTTTCCTCTCATCCGTAGGCATCCCGAGCGCTACGTGCGCATCGAGAACATGGCCCCCCTGCAGGAGGCCATGAAGGACGGAAAGGGCTGCGTCATCGCCGCCTCCCATAGCGGCAACTGGGAGCTCATGGGAGGCGCCTTTGCCATGGCAGGCATCCCGCTCGTCGGGGTCGCCATGAAGCAGAAGGGGGCAGCGGACCGCTTCATCAACGAGTATCGCACCCTCATCGGCATGCACATCACCTACAAGACCGGCGTCCGGGAGATGTTCCAGATGCTGAAGGAAGGCTACGCCATCGGTCTCATCATGGACCAGGACACAAACAAGCACGACGGACTCGTGCTGGACTTCTTCGACCAGCCCACAAACTGCGTCCCCGGCGCTGCCTCCATGGCAAGATTTTCTGGCGTCCCGATTTTTACATCCTTCATGCACCGGGATGAAAAGGGCTTCCACACCCTTGTGGTAGGTGGGCCCTGGTATGTGGAAAAGACGAAGGATAAAAAGGAAGACATCCGCACCATGACCCAGCAGCTCACGAAAGCCATAGAGGCTCACGTGCGCAAATATCCCGAAGAATGGTTCTGGCTCCACGACCGCTGGAAATCCATTCGGGAAGAATTTTAAAATGGTAAAGTTTAGATACCATTGAATATAGTCATGATATGTTCTGTTTATAATGGATTTACAAGAACAAATCACGATAATTTATTTTTTCATGCAGGAGTTTTGTGTTTTTTTCCTAGAATATATTCCTAAAATATATCTGTAAAGAATTTATACTGAAAAATATGTTTGCGATATGGGTGTTGTAGTAGCGTATTCTAATGTAATACTACACAAATTCATATGTACATGCTTATGGGGATAGTATAAGGAGTTGATTTATCATGCCGAGAAAGGTATTGGTATCATTGTTTGTGCTAGGTGTATTATTTTCAGGTATTACAGGTATTATCGGTACAGAAAAAACAGTCATATCAACCGCACAGGCATCGGGTGTTATGGTTTATAGCGATTCTAGATTCATAGTGGAAGTAGAAAATATTTATAGGAAGTCCGTTGTTAATATTGATACGGATGTTACATTTACGGTTCTCAGAGACTATTCTGTTCAAGAAACTCATTATGAATTTCTCAAAAAGGATGGCACGTGGCTATATCGTACGCATTTAGTCTCCTATGCTCCGTGGGCACCAGTATCTCATAATAATATAGCACAAGCTATTTTTGATTATGCCTATTATAATTCTTGATATTTTTAATGGACAATCCCTCCATGAAATTTGAAATTCAAACCTATAGTAAGGCACAGAAGATATTCTTTTACTTGCTTTTTGCGACCCTCTAGATCAAATTGTGCTTTGTCTTTGATGACCGGGAACATGAGCTGTTTAAAGCAGGTGACTGTAATGTTTCAGATACCACTGAATATTGTCATGACATATCCTGTTCATTGGCAAGAATATGAAATACTGAGAGATTTTATTCAGAATTTCTATGACTCAGTCAGCAAAGAAGAATGGCAGGAAAGATTCCATCATGAGTATAGCAGTCATACAATTAGAATGTGGGTGGAGAATGTCACATTCAGCTATGAGTGGCTATTGCATATCGGGGCTTCGACAAAGACGGGGAATTCTGCCGAAAATGCCGGATATTTTGGAGAGGGCTTTAAGATAGCTTCCCTTTGTGCTTTTCGTGATAGGCACTGGGGGTATCCATGGCCTCTGGGAATTGGCATTTGAATGTCATACAGATCGATAAAACGATTGATGACACTACGGTAAAAATGCTGGCCTATGAGGTGAAGGAAAAGAAAGCCGTCTCCGAGGAAAGCGTACTCGAACTATCCAATGTAGATGAATATAGCTATAAGCTGTTTCAGGAAGTGCTTCTCGGCTTTTTTCATCCCCATAATGCGCTGTTTGGAAAAAAAATCTGGGAGAATCGTTATGCCGCGATTTACGAGAGAAGCAAAAGCAAATATCCGTCGAGCCTTCCTGTGACAAGTGAGTATGGCACTTCCGGCCTCATATATTGCGGTTATCAGCTGATGGGCACCCATCCCTTTGGATGTGTGCTTTGCCTGCATAATTACAAGAAAGAAGACAGGGAGCGAAGCGCTCTTTATACGTTTCAGGTCATAGATGTCGTCGCGAGCATCGCCTATCAGACAAACGCCATCGGGGCTATGTTCTTGCTGGAGAAGATGCGCCGGTACTGGAATTCCTATCCGACGAGAAAGATAGATATACATACCTGGAGCTATGTTGTAGATACCCTGATTGAGGTTGTCGCAGCTGATCGTACTGTGGCGACAAAGTTCCGCAAGAAATATCCAAATATATTGTGCCTCTACCCGGTGCGTACAATTCATGATCGCAATCAGCGTTCGCAGGCGAGAAGCTGGCTGAGCGAACAATTTGACAAATACATCCTTGCTAAGGGAACCTTCGAAAAACTAGGGTATGCTTCATTGGAGCAGGTATGTGCGGCGCATAATGGATTTGTCAGGGATGATGAGGTTACGGAGCCCAAGGACAAGCAATATTTTAAGATCTTAAAGGATGTTGTACAGAAAATCTATGAAAACTTCTTTTTGCAAGACAAATGGCCGGAATATAAGCTTATAACAAATGAGCGGGCCGTATATAATGGCATGGCTGTCGTGTACAAACGCAAGGAAAGGAAGCTCAATCTGTCGGGACTATATATCCGCTATGACATTGGGGCCCTGTATCTGAAGACAACACTGCTAGCCAAAGACAGATATCACTCCGCACTCTCGACCTTCATCCATGAGCTTTGCCACATGTTCGGTGGGGAGGCTTCCGCTTCTTTTGCACAGGGGCTGACCTATGCAATGGAAATCCTTTTGGAACATACGGAAGAAATCGAGGCAGGGAAGAAACAATGGGAAAGCGTCTCATGAATGTATCACTTTCATAGGATGTCTTGCTTTAAACAACGGAACAGAATATATATGAAAAAGGCTATGAAGAAGGATGACCTGTTTCTTCATAGCCTTAAACTGTCATAATGGAGCGGGCAATGGGAATCGAACCCACCTCTAAAGCTTGGGAAGCTTTCATTCTACCGATGAACTATGCCCGCATGGCGTTAACAGAAGAAATTATAGCATGATGTGCAATGATTTGCAAGAAAAATTTCCAAGATAAACAAATGAAGCGAGCGTTTGGGGTGTATTGCTTCTTGATTTCCTACAATTTTCCAGTATAATGGAAGTAGAATATATTATCGGATGGGGGTGGCAGCATGGCGGAGAAGCGGAAGCTGAATTTGACGAATGATCTTGTGTTCAAGTATATTTTTGGGCAGGATGAGCGCAAGCGTGTCACGCTTGAATTTATCAATGATATGACGGGGCGTGCGGAAGAAAAGGCGTTTACGGATCTTGAGTTTCGGAATGTGGAGCTTTCCCCGCAGAAGCAGTCGGAGAAGCTGGGGCGACTGGATATCTTTGCAAAGCTGAATGACGGTACGCGGTCAGATATCGAGATGCAGGTGTTCAACTATCTGTTCTTCGAGCAGCGGACGCTTTTCTATTGGGCGCAGATGTATCTGCATTTCGATGCGTTGCGGGCTGGGCAGGGGTATGGTCGATTGAAGCCTGCTATTGCCATCAATATACTGCGCCATGCGATCCTGCCTGGCGATGAGCTGCACGCCATGTATGGGCTGTACAATCCGAAGAATATGCACCGACTGACAGAGGATCTTGAGTTGCATTTTCTGGAGCTTGCGAAGGTCAAGCGGAAGAGTGTGCGAGAGATGAGCCGTGTTGAACGTTGGTGCGCGATTCTCTTGGATAATCTTGACGATGAGGAAAAGGAGGAATTGGCGATGATGAATGTGGCATACCGTGATGTATTTGAAGCAGCAGATCAATTTGCCCAATCGGATAAGGAATATCAGGAGTACCTTGCCCGCGAATCTGCCATCCTCGACTATAATACGAACTTTGTGGAAGGACAGCAGCTGGCAAAGGAAGAAGGGGAACGCCTAGGCAAGGCAAAAGGAGAAGCAATAGGTGCAGAACGTATGGCGAAGCTTGCCATAAATCTGCAACAAATGGGGCGTATGGATGAGCTTCCTACCGCAATGAAGGATGCAGCACGGCGATCTGATCTTTATCGGGAATTTGGCATTGAGTGACATAGTTGATAAATGAAAGGCGACTTTTGAAGGTCGCCTTTTTAGTTGAATCTTATTGCCTTCGCCCTTTCGGCCTCTTCATCGATCTGCCCATCAGGTCATCGGGATTGAGGGGGCGAAGTATGAGTAAAAAAGGTTTTCCCTTGCTCTAACACTGTACATTGTTTATAATGGATAGGATTGTACATTCTACCCAATTTTCAATTTTGCTAGTCCTTTCGGGAGGAAATAAATGGAAGAGCTTAGGACATTGCCCTTTGTGCCGCTTCGCGGCATGATGGTGTTTCCCTATATGATCATGCATATCGATGTGGGCCGGGAGCGCTCGAAGGAGGCACTGGAGCAGGCCATGGTGAAGGACCGGGAGCTGGTGGTGGCGGCCCAGAAGGACCCGGAGCAGGATGACCCGGCACCCGGGGATCTCTATGAGGTGGGCACCCTTGTGGAGATCAAGCAGATCCTGAAGCTGCCGGATGGCACGGAGCGGGTCCTCATCGAGGGACTTCGGCGGGCTAGCATCGAGTCTTTCCATGCCACGGAGGCCTATGATGAGGTGGAGGCTGTCGTCCATACGGATGAAATCGATACATCCATGGGCATGGAGGCCCTCATGCGGGCCGTCGTCCATGAGTTCGAGCAGTGGGTGCGGGCCTCTCGGAAGATACCGCCGGAGACCCTCGTGTCCGTGACGCTCCTGGACGATGCGGGACGGCTGGCGGACCTCATCGCCGGTCACCTAAATCTGAAGCTGGAGGTGCGCCAGGAGATTCTCTCCTGCATTAATGTGCGGGCCCGCCTCGAGAAGCTCTACGAGGTGCTGGCCCGTGAGCTGGAGATGCTCCAGGTGGAGAAGAAAATCGGCGAGCGGGTCCGCAAGCAGATGGAGAAGGTCCAGAAGGACTTCTACCTGCGGGAGCAGATCAAGGCCATCCGCAAGGAGCTGGGGGAGGACAAGGGCGAGGAAATCGAGCGCTACCGGGAGAAGCTCAAGACGGGCAACTACCCGGAGGAAGCACTACAGGCCATCGAGCGGGAGATCCACCGTCTGGAGTCCATGAGCAGCATGAGCGCCGAGGTGGGCGTCATCCGCAACTACCTGGACTGCCTCATGGAGCTCCCCTGGAACACCATGACGGAGGATACCATCGACATCGCCAAGGCGAAGAAGATACTGGATCATGACCACTATGGCCTGACGAAGGTAAAGGACCGCATCCTCGACTACCTGGCTGTCCATCAGCTGGCGACGGACAGGAGCGCCCCCATCCTCTGCCTCGTGGGTCCTCCCGGCGTGGGAAAGACGTCTCTTGCCACCTCCGTGGCGCGGGCCATGGGCCGGAAATTCGTCCGGGCTTCCCTCGGCGGCATCCGGGACGAGGCGGAGATCCGCGGCCATCGCCGCACCTACGTGGGGGCCATGCCCGGCCGCATCATCGACGGACTGCGCTCCGTGGGGGTGAAGAATCCCGTATTCCTGCTGGACGAGGTGGACAAGCTCGCCACGGAGTATGCAGGCGACCCTTCCTCGGCACTTCTCGAGGTGCTGGACCCAGCCCAGAACTCCACCTTCAAGGATCACTTTGTGGATCTGCCCTTTGACCTGTCGAAGGTCTTCTGGATCGTGACGGCGAACAATCTGGGAAATATCCCCCGGCCCCTCAGGGATCGCATGGAGATCATCACCCTCGCCAGCTACACATCCTTTGAGAAGCTCCAGATCGCCAAGGAGTACCTCGTACCTCGCCAGCGCACGAAGAACGGGCTCAAGGCAAAGGATATCAGCCTCGGCGCCGGCGTCATTGAGAAGACCATCCAGGAGTATACCCGGGAGTCCGGCGTGCGGGAGCTGGAGCGCACCATCGGCCGCATCTGCCGCAAGGCTGCCCGGAAGATCGTGGAGGGGGATACGCCGCCCATCAAGGTGACGAAGAAGAACCTGACGGATTTCCTCGACCGGCCGAAGTTCCTGGAGACGAAGGCGGAGAAGAAGCCCCAGGTGGGCGTGGTGACGGGCATGGCCTGGACAGAAGTCGGGGGCGATATCCTGCCCACGGAGGTCACGGTGCTCCCGGGCAAGGGGAAGCTCATCCTCACGGGCCAGCTGGGGGATGTGATGCAGGAGTCGGCCCAGGCAGGCCTCTCCTATATCCGCAGCAGGGCGGAGAAGCTGGGCCTTGATTCCGACTTCTACGAAAAGGACGATATCCACATCCACCTGCCGGAAGGGGCCGTGCCGAAGGATGGCCCCTCGGCGGGCATCACCATGGCGACGGCCATGATCTCCGCCCTCACGGGTCGCAAGGTCCGTAGCGACGTGGCCATGACGGGGGAGATTACCCTCCGGGGCAACGTACTCCCCATCGGCGGCCTGAAGGAGAAGGTGCTGGCCGCCTTCCGGGAGGGGATGAAGACCATCATCCTGCCGAAGGAGAATGAACGGGATATCGAGGATATCCCCGAGGAGGTCCGGGAGAAGCTGGAGTTCGTCCCCGTCAGTCACATGGACGAGGTGCTGAAGACGGCACTCCTGCCGGGAGGGAAGAAGTGATGGAAAAGGAACGGGTCGTCATCACCCAGGGCCGCTACGTGGCCTCCGCCGTCCGCCCCGACCAGTACCCGGAGAAGGAGCTGACGGAGATCGTCTTCATCGGCCGGTCGAACGTGGGCAAGTCCTCTCTCATCAACAGTCTGACCCGGGTGAAGAATCTCGCCCGGGTCTCCAGCCAGCCCGGCAAGACCCAGACCATCAATTTCTATGAGCTGGGGCTGAAGGTGGAGGGGGGCGAGCGGCAGGAGTTCTACCTGGTGGATCTCCCGGGCTACGGCTATGCCAGGACTGGCAAGGCAAATCGGAAGCTCTGGGCAAAGTTCATCGAGGAATATCTCCTCCACTCGCCGCGCCTTTCCTTCGTCTGCCAGCTCATCGATATCCGCCACGAGCCCATGGCCTCCGATGTGGAGATGTTCCAGTGGCTTGTAAAGAATAATCTTCCGGTGCTCCTTATCGCCACGAAGGCGGACAAGGTGGGGAAGAACCAGCAGCAGAAGCAGATTGCCGCCATAAAGCGGGCCGTCGGTGTCCCCGAGGTCTCCGTGCTGCCCTATTCCTCCTTAAAAAATGAAGGACGTTCATTTTTACTTGACGTAATAGCCGACGCTTTGGTAGAATAGTAGAAAAAGTGAATCCCTTTCATATTTGAGAGCGATTCACGACTGTGTATTGTATCAAAGCGCGGGAGGCTTGCCCTCCCCGCATAGCAGGGAGGAAGCATCATGCAAGCCTTGACAACGTTTGACAAAGCCTTGCTCAATCTTTTGCAAGGGAATCTTCCCGTTTGCAGCCGTCCCTTCCAGAAGCTGGCAGAGGAGCTCGGCACGGAGGAATCCGTCGTGCTGGAAAGGCTCAAGGCCCTGAAGGAAGAGGGCTATCTCAGGCGTATCGGCACATTCTTCAACTCCAGCCGCCTGGGCTACGAGGGGACCCTCGTGGCGCTTCGCGTGCGAGAGGATCGGGTGGAGCAGGTGGCGAAGGCCATCAACACTCTGGCAGGAGCCACCCACAACTACGAGCGAGAGGGTGGGTATAACCTTTGGTTCACCCTTCTGACCCCCAGCAGCGAGGTGGAGAGTGCCATCCTTGCTAGGGTCCGGGCCCTCGATGGGGTGGAGTCCATGCTGAATCTCCGGGCGAACCGCAAGTATAAGATCAACGTCCAGTTCAAGCTGGCGTGAGGGTGCGGCCAATGGAAAAATGTCAGGAAATCGACGAGCTCGACCGCAAGATCGTCCGCGCCCTGCAGGGGGACTTCCCCCTGGTGGCAGAGCCCTATAAGGTGATGGCCGAGCAGTGCGGCATCTCGGAGGAGGAATTCCTCGCCCGGGTGGAGGTCATGCGGGCGGAGAAGAAGATCCGCAAGATGGGAGCCGTGCTGCGCCACCGGGAGGTGGGCTTCAAGGCCAATGTCCTCGTGGCCTGGGAGGTGCCCGCAGAGCGCCTCGACGAGGTGGCCCGCCAGATGGCGGAGAGCCCCCACGTGTCCCACTGCTACGACCGCAATACGGCCCCGGACTGGCCCTATAACCTCTACACCATGGTCCACGGCACCAGCCGGGAGGACTGCGAAGAGATTGTAGAGGGACTCGCGGCAGAGACGGGCATCACGAACCGGACGATGCTCTACACGAAGAAGGAATGGAAAAAGACGAGCATGCGCTACTTTACAGAGGCGTGAGCTCGCGTTTTTGAAGCGAAGCTGCATGTTGCACCTTCGCTTTTTCTTTACACCTTTACATTCCCTCCGCTAAGTGGTATTCTTGTAAAAACGTTTTCAGTGAGGTGCAATATGGTCAATTCCAAAATGTATGAGCTTGGTACACATAAGTCCACGATTCGCACGATCTTCGAATTTGGTCGCAAGCGTGCCGCCGAAATGGGGGAGGACAGTGTCTTTGACTTCAGCCTCGGCAACCCCAATGCGCCGACGCCGGACTTCATCCGGGATACGGCCATCGATATTCTGAAGAACGGCGTGCCCTCGGAGGTCCACGGCTACACGGTGGCCCCCGGCAAGCCCGAGGCCAGAGAGGCGGTGGCAAAGAGCATCAACAAGCGGTTCGCCACCCACTTCGCCGGGAAGAACATCTTCTTCACGGCCGGCGCCGCCGCTGCCATCACCATTTCCTTCAAGGCCCTCTGCGAGGAGGGGGACGAGTTCATCACCTTCGCTCCCTTCTTCCCGGAGTATCGCTGCTTCGTGGAGTCCGTGGGCGGAAAGCTCGTGGTGGTGCCCGCCCGCACCGCAGACTGGCAGATCGACTTCGATGCCTTCGAGCGGCTCCTCTCGCCCCGTACAAAGGGTGTCATCGTCAACTCGCCGAACAACCCCAGCGGCGCCATTTACTCGGAGGAGACCATAAAGCGCCTCTCCGCCATCCTCTCCGTCAAGGAAAAGGAGTACGGCCATCCCATCTTCATTATCTCCGATGAGCCCTATCGGGAGCTGGCCTACAATGGCTTCACCGTGCCCTACATACCGAAGTTCTACCACAATACACTCGTGTGCTACTCCTATAGCAAGTCCTTCTCCCTCGCCGGCGAGCGCATCGGCTACATCGTGGTGCCGGACGAGGTGACAGGCTTCGATGAGGTATTCGGTGCCATTGCAGGAGCCGCCCGGGTGCTGACCCACGTCAATGCGCCCTCCCTGTGGCAGCTCGTCATCGCTCGGACGGCAGAGCGTCCCTCGGACATCTCCGTCTACGTGAAGAACGGCAAGCTGCTCTACGACGGGCTGAAGGCAGCAGGCTTCACCTGCGTCCAGCCCCAGGGCGCCTTCTACCTTTTCCCGAAGGCACTGGAGGAGGACGACTACGCCTTCTGCGAGCGGGCGAAGAAGTACGGCCTCCTGCTGGTCCCCGGCACGGACTTCGGCTGCCCCGGCTACTTCCGGGCCGCCTACTGCATCAAGACGGAGACCATCGAGCGGTCCCTTCCGCTCTTTCAGAAGCTGGCCGACGAATATCGCTGATTTACGGAAAAACTGAGAGGCAGATCCTTCTGCCTCTTTTTTCTTTTGGGAAACGGTGGATTATAGCCGCAAGCTATGATAGAATGGGACAGATAGAATGAAGAAGAAAAAGATATGAGGTGTACAAGAAATGGAGTTTCGTCAGCTCGAATACTTCTGTACCATCAGCGAGCTAGAGAATTTCACAAAGACGGCCCAGGTGCTCCACGTGTCCCAGCCCTCCGTCACGAAGGCCATCAAGGCGCTGGAGGCGGAGCTCTCCCTTACGCTCATCGACCGCAGCCAGAAGCACGTGTGCCTTACGGAGGAGGGGCGCGCCTTTCTCATCCATGCCCAGCGCATCATGAAGGAGCTGGAGGAGACCCGCCAGGATATGCTCCGGTTCCGTCGGGAGAGCCGGGGCACGATACATTTCGGCATCCCACCCATGGTGGAGGCCTATCTCTTTCCCGATCTTTTCGTGCGCTTTCGCGCCGCCTTCCCGGACATCAGCCTCGACGTGCAGGAGTACGCCGACTCCCAGGAGGTGCTGGAGCGGGCGGAGCTCTCCGAGCTGGACTTCGGCATCGTGTTGACGGAGCCAATGGGAAAGAGCGACCATTCTCTCCTCATCATGAAGGACCGCATGAGCCTCTGCATCGCGAAGAACCATCGCTATGCGGACCGAGACTCCCTTTCCTTCGAGGATCTGGCGGAGGAGAAATTCATCCTCCAGCATGCCAGGACCTACCAGTACCGGGAGATCTTTGCCCGGGCGCGGCGGGCAGGCTTCACGCCGGAGGTGGTGCTCTCCACCTCCCAGCTCAAGACCATAAAGCAGCTGGTGGCGGACGGCATGGGCATATCTCTCCTGCCGGACTTCGTGACCCATGGGGAGAAAAGCTTCCTCCGGAAGGAGCTGGTGCCGCCAGCGGAGCTCGCCATCCAGCTCTCCTGGGGCTCCCATAAGATATTATCGTCCATCGACCGGCAGTTCGTGGAGTTCATGCGGTCGCTGGCAGCCACATCGGCCTTTAGAGGGCAAGGGGTGTAAATCGTGCAGCTAAAACGCTTGGAGGCCTATGGCTTCAAGTCCTTTGCCGACCGGATCACCATAGAATTCGACAAGGGCATCACGGCCATCGTGGGGCCGAACGGCAGCGGCAAGAGCAATATCACCGATGCCATCCGCTGGGTGCTGGGGGAGCAGAGCATCCGCAATCTTCGGGCGGCAAAGTCAGAGGATGTCATATTCACGGGCTCTGCCACAAGGAAGCCCCTCGGGGTGGCGGAGGTATCCCTCTTCTTCGATAACGACGGGACGCTCCCCTTGGACTATCGCGAGGTAGTCGTCACCCGCCGGCTCTATCGGAGCGGGGAGAGCGAGTTCTACATCAACCGCTCCCGCTGCCGGCTGAAGGATATCTACGACCTCTTCGCCGATACGGGCATCGGCCACGAGGGCATGAGCATCATCGGTCAGAATCGCATCGACGATATCCTGAACAGCCGCCCGGAGGAGCGCCGCGCCTTCTTCGAGGAGACGGCAGGCATCACGAAGTACAAGGCCCGCAAGAAGGAGACCCTTCGGAAGCTCGCCGACACGGATGCCAACCTCGTCCGGGTGCAGGATATCATCCACGAGATAGGGAATCAGCTGGCGCCCCTGTCGGAGCAGGCGGAGAAGACCAGGACCTACAATGCGCTGGATGCAGAGTACAAGTCCCTGGGGCTCTCGGTGCTGGCCCACGACTACAAGGAGACCCAGAAAAAGCAGCAGGAGAACGAAAACCGGCGCAAGGACGCGGGGGACAGGCTGCTCTCGGCAGAGGCGGGCATAGCGGCTCTCGAGGCAAAGCGGGAGACCCTCGCCAAGGCTCTCCTGGATGTGGAAGCAGCCATGGCGAAGCAGGCCCAAGAAAACGA
Organism: uncultured Mitsuokella sp.; assembly: GCA_945877355.1. Lineage (GTDB taxonomy): Bacteria > Bacillota > Negativicutes > Selenomonadales > Selenomonadaceae > AWVT01. The sequence continues at coordinate 64,655 of CAMCRT010000002.1, forward strand.
GGCCATCCGCCTCCGGCTGGAGGAAGTGAATCAGGAGCGCACCCGGCTCACGGAGCGCAAGACCCAGAGCGGTGCCACAAGGGAGCGCATCGATAGGCACCGGGAGGAGCTAAAAAAGACCCTGGCGGAAAACGCCTTGGACATCGCCCGGACGACAGAGCTTCTCGCAAAGCAGAAGGAAAAGCTCGCGTCCATGGAAAAGGCCCTCGCAGAGGAGAAGCAAAGGGCTGCGGACTTCGCCGCCCATATCGAAGAGCAGAAGGGCGCGGTGAAGGCTGCCCAGGAGGAGACGGGAGCCTCCCAGAGCACCCTGTCGGATCGGGAGCGGGAGCTGGCAGTGGCAGTACGGGATGTGGAGCAGAGCGAGAGCGGAAAGGAGTCCCATGAGGAGACAAGACGGGCTCTCGAGGAAAAGCTATCGGCGCTGAAGTCCCAGAGCGAAGCCCTCCAGCAGGAGCAGAGGGACTTGATGGAGCGGCACACCTCCCTTGAGGCCTCCCGCCAGGAGGCGGAGGAGAAAAGCCGCGCCGCGGAGAGGGCTCTGCGGGAATCCACGGAGCGCCTCCGGGAGCTGGACAAGGAGGAGAGCACCACCGCCAGCAAGCTCCAGTTTCTGACCCGTATGCAGGAGTCCTATGAGGGCTTCGGCCGGGCGGCAAAGGCCATCCTGACGGCAAAGGCCCCCTGGCGCAGGGGGCTTGTGGGAGCTGTGGCGGAGCTCATCCATGTGGATAAGGAATATGTGACGGCCATCGAGGTGGCCCTCGGCGGCAATATGCAAAACCTCGTCACGGAGGACACGGACACGGCGAAGGAGGCCATCGCCTTCCTGAAGCGGGAGAGGCTCGGGAGGGTCACGTTCCTGCCCCTCTCCACCCTCGTGGTGCGCCAGCCTCAGAAGCTTTCCTACGGCAGGTCGGACGGGGTCATCGGCTGGGCCAGCGAGCTGGCTAAGGCGCGGGAGGGGACGGAGAAGGCCATCGCCTTCCTCCTCTCTCGGACCCTCGTGGTGGATACCTTGGACAATGCCCTGGCTTTGGCAAAGAGAGAGGGCTACCGCCTTCGCATCGTGACGCTCACGGGCGAGCTCCTGAACCCCGGCGGCTCCCTCTCCGGCGGCAGCCACCAGCGGAAGGAAGCGAGCTTCCTCGGCCGCAGCGAGGAGAAGGAAGCTTGTGCAAAGAGGCTCCAGGAGCTGCGGTCGGAGAAGGCTGCACTCCAGGAGACCGTGAAAAAGGCGGCAGAGGAGCGCCAGCGGCTTTCCACCGAGGCGCTGAGTATCCGACAGTCCCTCCAGCAGGTGGAGCTTCGGCGGGCAGAGATCCGGGCAAGCCTCGACCAGATCCAGAAGAACCAGAGGGAGCAGGAAAATACCATCGCTATGGCGGAGCGCATCCGGGAAAACTTGGCGAAGACCTACGCGGAGAAGAAAAATGCCCAGACCCGTGCCCAAAAGGCAAAGCGGGAGGCCGAGGAGGCCCTCGCCCGGGCCCTCAAAAAGGAGGAGGAACAGCGCTTCATCCTGGAGGATCTGCAGCAGGACGAAGAGGAGCTCAAGGAGCTCCTGCAGGGCCGGGAGGTGGACTGCGCCGTCGTGCGGCAGGAAGTGGTGCACCACGGGGACGAGATAAAGCTCTATGAACGGGAGAAAAAGCGCAATGAGGAGGCCCTGGCGGCAAATGTCCAGGAGGAGAAGGACCTCGTAGCCTTCCTGGCAGAAAGCGAGAAGCTCCTCACAGAGGCCGCCGAAAATGCAGAGCGCATCGATGGGGAGCTGGCTACCGGCAGGTCGGCCCATGAGGCCCTCTACAAGCAGCGCATGGAGGAGCTCGAGGCGCGGGACGCCCTCGAGACGGAGGCGAAGAAAGCCCGCGAGCAGCAGGGCCGCCTCCAGGAGGAGCTCCATCAGGTGGATATCGCCGCCACCCGCCTCGACATCGCCCTGGAGGAGCAGCAGGAGACCATGCTGCGGGACTACGGCCTGACGCCGGAGCGGGCTGTGGAGAATGCCACAGAGGAGGATGTGGAGTCGCTGCGCCGCAAGATGCGGGAGCAGAAGGAGAAGCTCGAGGCCCTGGGCCCCGTCAATCCCAATGCGGTGAAGGAATACGAGGAGCTCAATGAGCGCCACACGTTCCTGACTGCCCAATCGGAGGACCTCGTAAAGGCCAAGGAGGACCTCGGCAAGATCCTGCAGGAGATGGACACCGCCATGACGGAGCAGTTCACCGCTGCCTTCGCCGATATCCAGAAATACTTTGCGGATATCTTCGTGCGCCTCTTCGGCGGCGGCAAGGCGGAGCTTCGCCTGCTGGACGACAGCGACGTACTCAATACTGGCGTGGATATCCTCGTGACGCTTCCCCAGAAGAAGCGGCAGAATCTGGCGGCACTCTCCGGTGGGGAGAGGACGCTCACCGTCATCGCGCTGCTCTTTTCCTTCCTGCGGTATCGTCCCTCGCCGTTCTCCGTGCTGGACGAGATCGACGCACCTCTCGATGAGGCAAATGTGGCGCGCTTCGGCAAGTTCCTGCGGGAGTTTGCCGAGGAGACCCAGTTCATCGTGGTGACGCACCGCAAGGGCACCATGGAGGTGGTGGACACCATGTACGGCGTCACCATCGAGGATGCGGGCGTGTCGCGGCTGCTGTCGGTGAAGCTCGAGGACTATGTAAATGATGAAGAGGGCTAAAAGGAGCTATTATGGGATTTTTTGACAGATTGAAAAAGGGCCTGGGAAAGACCCGGGAAAACCTGACGAATAAGATCGAAAAGCTCATCATCGGCTATGCCGATATCGACGACGATCTCTTGGACGAGCTGGAGGAGGCCCTCATCATGGCGGATGTGGGCATCGACACCACGGAAAAGCTCATGGCGGCCGTCCGTCAGGGCATCAAGAAAAAGGAAATCAACACGCCGGAGGATCTGAAGCCCTTCCTGCAGAAGGAAATCGCCGCCATCCTGACGGAGGGGGATACGGGCATGCGCGCGGCCGCTGAGGGCCCCACGGTGCTCCTCGTCATCGGCGTCAATGGAGCCGGCAAGACGACGACCATCGGAAAGCTCGCCTCCTACTACAAGGGAGAGGGCAAGAGCGTGCTCCTCGCTGCTGCCGATACCTTCCGGGCGGCGGCCATCGACCAGCTGGAGGTCTGGGGGGAGCGCAGCAATATTCCCGTCATAAAGCATGAGGAGGGCTCCGACCCCGCCGCCGTGGCCTTTGACGCCGTGAAGGCGGCGAAGGCCCGAGGCATTGACGTGCTCATCATCGATACGGCGGGCCGCCTCCAGACGAAGTCAAACCTCATGCAGGAGCTGGAGAAGATCAATCGCGTCGTGGGCCGGGAGATCCCCGACGCACCCCACGAGACGCTCCTGGTGCTGGACGCCACCACAGGCCAGAATGCGGTGAGCCAGGCACAGCTCTTCACGAAGGCGGCCCCCATCACGGGCATTGTCCTGACGAAGCTGGACGGCACAGCCAAGGGCGGCGTCGTCATCGGCATAAAGGACCAGCTCAAGATGCCCGTCAAGTGGATCGGCGTCGGCGAGGGAATCGACGACTTGCGCCCCTTTAATGCAGAGGACTTCGCCCGGGCACTATTCGCCGCCTCTTGAGATGGCAGGATGGCATGCTGGCAGAATAGCGAGGCCATGCATGCCGCCGTATAAGGATGTATGGTATAATGGGGCGGAATGCACTGCAATGCAAAGGAGTCAACCGTGAAGAAACCTTTAACTTGTGTTGAAATATGTGCAGGAGCTGGTGGACAGGCATTGGGACTGGCGATGGCTGGCTTTGTGCACGTAGCGATGGTGGAATATGAGGAAGAGTATTGCAAGGTATTGCGCCAAAACCGTCCGGAATGGGATGTCACCTGTATGGATGTCCGGGATTTTGATGGAACTCCATACCATGGAGTGGATCTTTTCGCCGGCGGAGTCCCATGCCCGCCGTTTTCCGTCGCAGGAAAACAGCTGGGAGCTGATGATGAGCGCGACTTGTTTCCCGAAGCTTTGCGCCTGATACGTGAGATAGAGCCACGAGCTATCATGCTGGAGAACGTCCGAGGCTTTCTTGAACCGTCGTTCAAGCTATACCGAGAGCATATCATGCAGACCATAGCTCGCTTGGGATATAATGTCCAGATCAAGCTGCTTCAAGCTTCGGATTTCGGAGTATCACAGCTGCGTCCGAGAGTGGTGATTGTCGGCATACGCTATGACGAGCCGGGAGCATATTCTTTTTCTTACCCAGAGCCACATCCTGAAGCAACGCCGACTGTTGGGGAGTTGCTTTATGACTTGATGGCGGCAAATGGGTGGAAAGGTGCAAAAAAATGGGCAGATCAGGCATCTAATATTGCGCCGACAATCGTTGGCGGTTCCAAAAAGCACGGCGGGCCGGATCTGGGCCCCACCCGTGCCCGTCGTGCTTGGGCAGAAATGGGCGTTGAAGGAAAAAGCATAGCGGATGCTGCCCCTGAAAAGGATTTCATCGGGATGCCACGGCTTACCCCACGAATGATTGCCAGGATACAAGGTTTTCCTGATACATGGGTGTTTGGCAGAACGAAGACAAGGGCTTGCCGTATGATTGGAAATGCATTTCCTCCCCCCGTTGCGATGATGGTAGGGAAGCAGATAAAGGAGGTGCTTGAGCTTGATGAAGGACAACCTGGCTTTGCTCTCACGCGAGAGGAACGCATTTCATAAAGAATTGCTTGAAACGATTCTGTCCGTTGATTCCAGCGGCATCCCTTCAAATGCAGATCGAAGCAACCGTCTGTCCATACTCCTTGCCCAGGGAATCCACCAGCGAATTTTAGACGAAATTTATGATGGGCAGGTATCTGATGGGGGAACCGCTTACGCGGAAAGGACGAAAGCCAAGGGACAAACCGCCGGAAGCTTGTTTGAGCTGAAAGTGATGGAGTTCCTGCAGAAGACTTTTCCGAAACTGCAGCATATCCGCCCGGGCAAGTGGCATATTTTAAAACTCGGGAACTCAAGTACCAAGAAGACATCGGATTTTGCCCAATATGAGCATCTGGCATATCTCAACACGCTTGTCAAATCAGATGCGTATATAGCAGCTGCTCTCGGGAATGACTATATGGTGGCCCCGGACATCGTTGTCTATCGTGATTTGTATACGGACGATGAATTGAATGCGCCTGAATGGATTGTAAATGACAGAACGGCAAAGGCGGCAGCCATCCGCAAGGAAAATGGAGGATGCCCGGTTCTTCATGCATCTGTTTCTGCAAAATGGACTATGCGATCGGATCGTGCACAGAACAGCAGGACTGAAGCGCTGAATCTCATTCGGAATCGGAAAGGTCATTTGCCACATATCGTTGTTGTAACAGGGGAGCCGACTCCTTCAAGATTGGCATCCTTGGCATTGGGGACAGGCGACGTAGATTGTGTTTACCATTTTGCCCTTTATGAGCTGGAAGCTGCGATTGAAGCTTTAGCAAAGGAACTGCCGACTAGCGAGGATGCAAGGCAGATGCTGCATACTCTTGTTTCAGGGAAAAGACTCAAGGATATTTCTGATCTGCCTCTTGATTTAGGGGTATAGTTGCAAATGCATGCAAGAATGCATTCATTGCCAAATCGGGCGGAAAATGCTAGTATTGTACTCATGTAGTTTTCCAGTTTTTAATCCACAATTTTCAAAAGGATGTGTATGATATCATGACGCTTTTATCGAAGGTCTGTGCAGGACTTATGAGTGCGCTTCTCCTCGGGACAGCTCCCGCTTTGGCGGCGGAGGAGAATGTCGAGGAGACGCAGGAGGTGCAGCAGGAGGCGGCCCAGGAGAGCACGGCTGAGACGCCTGCGGAGACCATCTCCATCAATGTGGCGGCCAACTCCCTGGCACTCTTCAAGGACGGCGAGAAGATCCGCCTCTACCCCATAGCCACGGGAAAGCCCTCCACACCGACCCCCACGGGCTACTACAAGATCCTCACGAAGGAGATCAATCCCACGTGGATTGACCCCGCAGATCCGGAGTATTCCATTCCCTCTGGGGACTCCAATCCTCTGGGCTTCCGCTGGATGCAGTTCCATGGCAACTATGGCATCCACGGCACGAACAAGCCGGACTCCATCGGCCACTATGTCTCCAACGGCTGCATCCGCATGGAGGAAAAGGACGTGGAGGCGCTCTTTGACCTGGTAGAGGTGGGCACCCCCGTGGAGATCACCTACAACCGCATCGTGGTGGAGAAGGCCCCGGACAACACGGTGGTCTACTACATCTATCCCGATAGCTATGGCTGGCAGGAGGTCACGGCAAAGGACGTGGATCGCTGGCTCGCGGGCTACGGCGTGTCGAACTTCGTCTCTGACGAGGAAATCGCCCAGAAGATCGAGGCCTCCGATGGGGAGCCCACCTATATCGCAAAGGTCTATCCCCTCTATGTGGATGGCAAGAAGCTCCGGGGCAAGGCCGTCGTCCAGGAGGGCGTGACGTATCTCCCCGCTGTGGACCTTGCGGAGGCCGTGAAGATCTCCCTTGGCTGGAAGCCCTCGGAGAAGATTCTCACCAGCACCTACGGCCAGGCTGTGGGCTATGACAAGAAGGGCGTGCTCTACATCAATGCGGACGATGCCCAGACGCTCTTCCACATCGATGGATCCATCACGACGCCTGATGGCGCCAGCACTGTGGCGACGAGCAGCTCCGATGAAATCACCATCGTAAAGGACGGCAAGGCCGTGGAGGATCCGAAGGCAGAGGCCCAGGCAGAGCCGAAGGCAGCCGCTAAGGAGCTTCGGGCAGATTACCATTCCACGGGGAAGGCCGTGGCAGCACCGGCGAGAAAGACGGCTGCAGCCGCAGCTGACGCTGCAAGTACGGATGCGGCATGAGGCTTTGATATAGCAGGCTAGAAGAGGAGACAGTCATGGCAAAGAGATTCGTCGTTTTGGACGGGAGCAGTCTGTTCTTTCGGGCATTCTTCGCCCTCCCGCCCCTGACGGATTCAAAGGGGAACCCGACGAATGCGATACAGGGCTTTTCCAACATGCTGGCAAAGATCTTTGCCGAGCTCAAGCCGGATCTCATGGCACTGGCCTTCGACAAGAGCCGAAAGACCTTCCGGGCGGAGCGCTATCCTGCCTACAAGGGCACGCGGGACAAGACCCCCGATGAGCTCAAGGCACAGATCCCTCTTCTTCGGGACTTTGTCGCCGGCTACGGCATCCCATTTCTCGAGGAGGATCGCTACGAGGCGGACGACATCATCGGGACGCTCGCGACCCAGGCGGCGGGCGAGGGCTACGATGTGGTGGTCATCACCGGCGACCGGGACGCGCTCCAGCTCATCCGCAAGAACCTCCGGGTCTTCCTGACAAAGAAGGGCATCTCGAACATCATCGAGTACGATGAGGAGGTATTTCGCGCGGAGTACGGCCTGGACCCCATCCGCCTCATCGATATGAAGGGGCTTATGGGGGACACGTCGGACAATATCCCCGGCATCAAGGGCATCGGCCCGAAGACCGCCCAGAAGCTCCTCGCCCAGTACGGCACGGTGGAGGAGGTGCTATCTCACGCGGAGGAGGTGCCCCAGAAGAAACTCCGGGAGAGCCTTCTTTCGGAGCGGGACTCGGCACTTCTCTCCAAGGAGCTTGCCACCATCGAGCTCCAGGTGCCTGGCCTCTCCTTTGCGGAGGAGGACTATGTGCTGGTGCCGGACCAGGCGAAGATGGATGCCTTCTGCAAGCAGTATGAGCTTCGGAGCGCCTGGCGGAGCTACTGCGAGATCTTCCCCCAGGAGGGGGCGGCAGAGGCGCCGGCTGAGCATAGCCTTTCTGTCACCTATCGCGCCTACGCGCCGGAGGACGGGGCGAAGCTGCGCAAAGGCGACTTTTCCGTGGCGGGGGTATTTTCTGGCACAGCTCCCTTTGAGCAGCTGGAGGCCCTTGCCATCTGCTTCGGCGAGGAGGACTGCGCCCTCGTGGCCCGGGACGATTCCCACTGGGAGGCGGCGCTCTCTCATCTGGAGGCATCCAAAGGGGCCATCCTTCACGACAGCAAGGTGTTCTATCATGCAGGGCTAAGCCTCTCGGGCGAGGTGGATCTGAAGCTTTATGCCTATCTCCTGCAGCCGGAGGGCAGCCACTACGAGGTGGAGGACCTCATTTCGGCATATCTGCCGGAGGTCACGCTTCCGGAGTCTTTTTCCGATGAAAAAGCGCGGGCTGCCTGGCAGGCGCGTCTCTTCCTTTTGCTCCAGCCGAGGCTTCAGGAGAAGCTGAAGGCGGAGGAGATGGAGGCCCTCTATCAGGATGTCGAGCGCCCCCTCGTGCCCGTGATCTCGGCCATGGAGCAGCGGGGCGTATTCGTCAACCGCAGCTCTCTAACGGAGAAGGCACGGGAGATGGGGGAGAAGATCGATGCCCTGGAGGCGGAGATCTATGCTCTGGCGGGCCACGCGTTCAAGATAAACTCCCCGAAGCAGCTGGGCGTCGTGCTCTTTGAGGAGCTGGGACTGCCCTCCCTCAAGAAGACGAAGACGGGCCACTCCACGAATGCGGAGGTGCTGGAGGCCCTGCGTATGCACCATCCCATCGTGGAGAAGATCCTCGCCTATCGCACCTGGACAAAGCTCAAGTCCACGTACCTGGACGGCATCGAGAAGCTCATCGATCCGGAGTCGGGCCGGGTCCACACCACCTTCAACCAGACGGTGACGGCTACGGGTAGGCTATCCAGCTCCGATCCAAATCTCCAGAATATCCCCGTGCGCACGCCGGAGGGACGGGCCATCCGCACCCTCTTCGAGCCGGGGGAGGGGTATGACCTGCTGCTCTCTGCCGACTACTCCCAGATCGAGCTCCGGGTGCTGGCCCACATGTCGGGGGATGAGAACTTCATCAAGGCATTCCTCCACGGGGACGACATCCATGCCCAGACAGCCTCAGAGGTCTTTGGCGTGCCCCTTGACGAGGTGACGCCGGAGCTTCGTCGCAGCGCGAAGGCGGTGAACTTCGGCATCGTCTACGGCATCAGCGACTTCGGCCTCGCCCGGGATCTCGGCACGACCCGGAAGGAGGCAGGCGACTACATCGCCCGCTACTTCGCCCGCTACCCGAAGATCAAGAGCTTCATGGATGCCATGGTGAAGGACGCCCACGAAAAGGGCTACGTCAAGACCATGTTCGAGCGGCGCCGCTTCCTGCCGGGGATCAAGAGCCGGAACTTCAACCAGAGGAGCCTCGCCGAGCGTATGGCCATGAATACGCCCATCCAGGGGACGGCGGCGGACATCATCAAGCTGGCGATGATCCGGGCCGAGGCAGCACTCCAGGAAGCAAAGCTCAAGAGCCGCATCCTCCTGCAGGTCCACGACGAGCTGGTGCTGGAGGTCACGGAGGCAGAGCGACCCGAGGTGGAGCGCATCATCCGCTCTGTCATGGAGCAGGTCCTGGAGCTCCGGGTGCCCCTTATTGTCGATATCCACAGTGGAAAGAATTGGGCGGAGGCGAAGTAGTATGCGCATCATCGGTCTCACGGGCGGTATCGCCTGCGGCAAGAGCACCGTCTCCTACCATCTGCGGGAGCTGGGGGCCCGCATCATGGATGCGGATGCCATCGCCCACGCCCTGATGGCTCCCGGCGGGAAGCTCTATGAGCTCTACCTGGATCATTTCGGCGAGGGGATCCTCCAGCCGGACGCGACCCTCGACCGCCCAGCCATTGGCCGCATCGTTTTTTCTGACCCCGCCGAGCGGGCTTGGATGGACTCCGTCGCCCATCCCATGGTGCGCAGCACCATGACGCGAGAGCTGGAGGAGGCCAGGGAGCACGGCACAGCCATTGCTGTCCTCGACGTGCCCCTGCTCTTTGAGGCGGGGTGGCAGGACTTCGCCGATGAGAACTGGGTGGTGGCCGTGGACGAAAAGACCCAGCTCCGCCGTCTCATGAAGCGGGATGCCTGCACGGAGGAGGCGGCAAGGGCTCGCATCCGCGCCCAAATGCCGCTCTCGGAAAAGATCCGCCTGGCGGACGTGGTCATCGACAATGGGAAATCCGTGGACCATACCTATGCCCAGGTGGATAAACTTTGGAAGGAGCGACTCGATGGATAATTTCCGTCGGCGTGTGGCGGAGAGTCGCTATCGTCAGGCAAAGCGCAATCTTGTCATTGCGGCCCTGAGCCTCATTTTCTTCATCTTCTCTCTGGCTCTCGGCACCTATATCGCCTTCCAGCTGGCACCCGTGGAGCGCAACTACATCTATCCCTTTCCCTATCGGGATGTGGTGGAGCGCTATGCCGCCTACTACCATGTGGACAGCACCCTCGTGGCCGCCGTCATAAAGGCGGAGAGCAAGTTCGAGGGGGATGCCAAGTCCCACCGGGGCGCCATCGGCCTCATGCAGCTCATGCCCTCCACGGCGGAGTGGATTGCCACCCAGCTGGACGACCCCACCTACAGCGAGGAGAAGCTGAAGGAGCCGGAGCGCAATATCCGCTACGGTGTCTGGTATCTCCACTCCCTGGAGCAGGAATTTCACGGCAACCCCGTCCTCATCCTGGCAGCCTACAACGCCGGCCGGGGCAATGTGCAGGAGTGGATGAAGGAATACGGCTGGGGAATGGACTTTCACGATGTGAACTCCATCCCCTTCGCCGAGACCCGGGAATACGTAAAGAACGTCATGGAAATGCAAAAGAAGTATGAGGAGCTTTATCCAGAGGAATGAGGGAGAGCTCCTTTTCCGTATTTTTGAATGTCATGCCAAATGTGAGGTAACGTGTTGATGGAACGTGATGGAAAGCTGGTCGTCCCCAATCTGCAGTGGTTCCCCGGCCACATGAAGAAGGCCCAGCGGCTGATAGAGGAAAATCTGAAGCTCGTGGACGTGGTCATCGAGCTCCTCGACGCCCGGGTGCCCATGGCGAGCGCCAATCCCATGCTGGCGGAAATCGTGAAGGATAAGCCCCGCCTCGTTGTGCTAAATAAGAGCGACTTGGCGGACCCGGTGGCGACGAAGGCCTGGGTATCCCATTTCCAGGCGCTCGGGCTCAAGGCTGTCGCCGTGGATGCCCAGAGGGGGAAAGGCCTCAAGGCACTGGTGCGGGAGGCGGAGGAGCTGGCGCGGCCAAAGGCGGAGAAATTCGTCAAGGCTGGAGGAAAGCCCCGGGCTGCCCGCTGCATGATCCTCGGCATCCCCAATGTGGGGAAGAGCTCCCTTATAAACAGGCTTGCAGGAGCTGCCCGCACAAAGACGGCGGACAAGCCCGGCGTCACCCGGGCGAAACAGTGGGTGAAGATCGGCTCCTCCCTGGATCTTCTCGACACCCCCGGCATCCTCTGGCCGAAGTTCGAGGATCAGGAGGTGGGCTTGCGCCTCGCCTTCACGGGGGCCATCAACGACACCATCTACGACCGGGAGGCAGTAGTGCTCCTGCTGCTGGAGGTGCTGCGGAGAAGCTATGCCGAGAGGCTCCGGGAACGGTTCAAGCTCCCGGAGGAGCTGCCGGAAGACCCGATAGAGCTCCTCACCCTTATCGGCCGGAAGCGGGGCTGCCTCGTCAAGGGTGGCGAAATCGACCTGGAGAAGGCTCAAAATATCGTGCTGCAGGAGTTCCGCAGCGGTCGCCTGGGCTCAGTGACGCTGGAAATGCCGCCTGAGGGGAAGAAAGAGTGAAGAACGCGCAGGAATATACGATAAAGGAAATAGAGACCCTTCTCGCCGCCGGAAATGTGGAGGAGGCCTTCCTCGCCTCCTGCCGGGAGGACACGCGAAAGGCAGTGGGCATAGCACTCAGGCGCTATGAGCGGGCGGCGAAGGAGCGGGAGCGGGTGCTCTCCCTCTACGCCTTCGAGCGATTGGCCTGGCAGGAGGGCATGGATCTCGTGGCAGGCGTTGATGAGGCAGGGCGGGGACCTCTGGCAGGGCCCGTATCCGTGGCCGCCGTCATCCTGCCCCACGAGCTGGTGCTTCCAAAGCTAAACGACTCCAAGAAGCTCTCGGAAAAGGTCCGGGAGGAGCTCTACGAGGAGATTACGGAAAAGGCCATAGCCGTGTCCAGCGTCCTAGTGGACGCGAAGACCATTGACCGGGTGAATATCTATCAGGCCACACTGAACGGTATGTACGATGCCATATTCGGCCTCTCGCCCACTCCAGATAAGGTGCTGGTGGATGCCATGCCCCTCGCGAGCCTCCCCATGCCCACCGAGTCCCTCATAAAGGGGGATGCCCGCTCCGGTTCCATCGCGGCGGCCTCCATCATCGCGAAGGTCACAAGGGACCGGCTCATGAAGGAATACGATGCCCTCTACCCGCAGTATGGCTTTCTCCGCCACAAGGGCTATGGCACAGCGGAGCATATCGAGGCCCTGAAGAAATACGGTCCCTCGCCCATCCATCGCCTGACCTTTGAGCCCGTGCGATTCATTGCGGCGGGCTGGCAATAAATCTACAATCGAAACCATCGGAGCGCATAGCTCCGCACAATCAGAAAGGTGTGAGATCGAATGCCGATGCAGGCAAACGGCCCCATGACCGTCGGCATTCGTCCCGCCGACAGGCCACAGCAGACAGGAAAATCCGGTAGCGTCGAGCGCCGGGATTCTGGCAGCTCCTCTGCCGGCTTTAGCCCCCGCACGGATGTGGCCATAAAGACGGCCGTCGACGATATGGCGGGCATCCTGTCGAAAATTTCCGCCAATAGCGAGGAGCCGGTGGATGCCATGCCGAAGGAGCTCCAGCAGGTCATCGACAATGTGCTGAAGCAGGCCTTCTCCTATAGCGAGACCCTGGGGCGTGGCCTCGGCAGCACCATGGAGAGCCAGCGCTTCTCCATGGATCAGCTGGAGTCCCTCGCCCGGATGCTCTTTCAGCTCTCGAGCCTGGCGGAGAAGGGCTACACCGTCGATATCCCCGACTCCCTGAGCACGCTGCTCCAAAACCTCAAGGGCAGTATCGGACAGGAGACGGACCAGCAGCTAGAGCCCGTCATCCTGGCGAAGGTGGCCTTTGCCCTTCTGGACAACGCGCCGGAGGACATGTTGCCAAAGGAGGTCCAGACGCTTCTCGCGGCCCTTTCCCAGCAGGGACAGGGAAGTGCCATACCTCAGCAGACTGGCACGGGAGAGACCCTCGGCTTCCTGAAGAAGCTGGTGGACTTCCTCATGCCGCGCCCTGCGTCCACGGAGGCTGCTTCCCAGGGCGCGGGAAGCGGGCAGAGCGCCCCGGGCGGCAATACGGCCCAGACCCAGCAGAGCGCCCAGGGCGGAACTGCTGCGCAGACAGCCCAGCAGACGGTAGCAAGAGCGGGAACACCGCAGATGGCAGGAGCCCGGGGCCAGCAGCCAGGTACGACGACACCCCAGGGCACCGCGAGCCCGCAGGCCGCAGCGGCCCAGCCGGGGACGACGGGCAGCAGCCAGGCTACAGCCCAAGGCACTGCCCAGGGACAGCCAGCAGCATCCCCGGGGAATGGTCAGGCCTCCAGCACAGCCAGCGGGCAGCAGACGGGAGAGGCCGCCAAGGCCCCCCAGGAGAGTGCAGTCCTCCAGCAGGGCGGCGCCAAGGCGGCGCCTCAGCCAGCAGGTACGACGGGAGCCCAGCAGCAAGCTGCCTCCCAAACGGCCCAGGGAGGAGAGGCAAAGGGCGCAGGACAGCCCGCCAGTAGTGCGCAGCCGGGAGGGAATCCCGCAGAGACCGTTGCGAAAGGGGCTGCCACCAATACAGCACCTCAGAATGCCGCGCCCCAGAATAGCCAGCCAGGCCCCCTCACCACCGCCATGCAGCAGGCAAAGATGGCCATGATGAATGAGCCCATGGAGAACAGTCCCCAGCTCATGGATTCCCTGAAGCAGCTGGCCCAGACCCTCGTCAAGGACAAGGCGGTGACAGGAGAGGCGATGCAGCTCCTCCAGAACTTCGTCAACGGCAAGGAGACGGTGCTCTCGGAAAAGGACGCGCGCCAGCTCCAGCTCCTCATACGGGTCTGCCAGCAGAACGTCCCCGCCACCGTCCAGCAGGCCGCCATCCAGCAGAATCTCCCGGATCTCCCTCGCCTCTGGGCCTTCATGCAGCTCTGCGACATGACGGCGACCCGGAAGATGAGTGCGGACCAGCTCAAGAAGGCCGGCAAGGACGTGGCGGTATTCATCCAGTCCATGCGGGGCTCCATGGGCGGCGACAACATGACGGCGGACGGCGCCCGCTCCATGAACTTCATGCTGCCGATTTTCTTCGGCGGCGTGGACAAATACCCGGCCTATATCCACGTCTACGATGAGAACACCCGGGATAGATACACGGGAGAGCTCCGCAAGGAGACCTGGCTTCGCATCTGCATGCTCACGGAGTCCATCGGCGCCGTGGAGCTCACGAGCCGCGTCTTCAACGGCGACCAGCTGGACATGCGGGTATTCTTCTTCGACAAGGACGCAGCCGACGCCTTTCGGGAGGACCTGCAAAACGTCCGCAAGAGCCTCCGGGGCTCCAAGCTGAAGCTCCACGACTTCGAGGTGAACGCCTCCGGCGAGCGAAGATTCCTATGATGAAAAGAAGCTGTGACTTGTGTCACGGCTTTTTTGGCAGGATGGTGGCTGCCTGCTTCGAGTGCCTCCCTCCGGGGAGGTGGCACGCGCAGCGTGACGGAAGGAGCCCGCGCGTAGGGCCTGGCATAGTGGCGCTATGGTGTCAACCGGCTGCGATAATCGAGGATAAAATCAAATAAGGAAAACGCAAGCAAAAAAGCATCCATGAGCGCAATCGGAAAGGGGCGATTCCCCAGACGGAGGCATTCTCATGGATGCTTTTTTTATTTTACGGGAAAAGAAGATTTTTTGCAAATGTGGGAGACGCTTACAGCAGGGAAAAGGCTGGCTGGAGGCGTTTTGCTCGTTTTGGGAGCGAGTCACAAAGCCTTGCAAAATCCCTCGATATCTGGTACATTTATATAGAAAGTGGTGAAAAGTGGGGAGAAGTGTCACATAAAGTGCGAAAGGTGGTGAGGCAGGATGTTCATGGGGGAGTATTCCCATACCATCGATGCGAAGGGCCGCATCATCCTGCCGGCTGACTTTCGCCAAGAGCTGGGACTGACCTTTATCATCACGAAGGGACTGGATAACTGCCTCTTTCTCTATGGCCAGCAGGCCTGGGATGAGCTTTCGGCGAAGCTTCGGGCTCTGCCTCTTGCGAAGCCGGAGGCCCGGGCTCTCGTGCGGTTCTTCTTCGCCGGGGCTCGGACGCTCGAGTGCGACAAGCAGGGGCGGTTTCTCGTGCCGGCGAATCTTCGAACCTATGCGGGCATCGGCCTGAAGGGGGATGTGGTCCTCACGGGCGCCGACAGCCGCATCGAGGTCTGGAGCCAGGAGAACTGGACGAAGTACACCGAAGAGGTGGAGCCCGATGTCACGGCCATCGCGGCGTCCCTGTCGGATTTGGGTATTTGATTTTCTTGATTTTGCAAAGGGGGTGCATCCTTGGAGTTTCATCATGTGAGCGTCATGCCGGAGGAGGTCCTGGATGCACTCCAGATCGACCCAGATGGGGTCTATGTGGACTGCACCCTGGGCGGGGCAGGTCATTCCCGGCGCATCGCAGAGAGGCTTTCGCAGAAAGGGCGCCTCATCGGGCTCGACCAGGACGCGGAGGCCATCGCAGCGGCAAAGGAGCGGCTGGCGGGCTTTCCCTGCCGCATCGATATCGTCCACAGCAACTTTCGCCGCCTTGGCGAGGTGCTATCGGAGCTTGACGCGCCGCCCCTCAGTGGTGTACTCTTTGATCTTGGGGTATCCTCCCATCAGCTGGACACGGCGGAGCGGGGCTTTTCCTACATGCAGGACGCGCCCCTCGACATGCGCATGAATCCGGAGGCGGGGCAAAATGCCGCCGACGTGGTGAACACCTACTCGGAGGAGGAGCTTTCCCGCATCTTTCACGACTACGGCGAGGAGCGCTGGGGAAAGCGCATCGCAGAGTTCATCGTGAAGGCAAGGGGGGAAAAGCCCATCGAGCGCACAGGTGAGCTGGTGGACATCGTGAGCCGCGCCGTGCCAAAGGCGGTGCGCCGGGCCCAGAATGGGCACCCTGCCAAGCGCATCTTCCAGGCCATCCGCATCGAGGTCAATGATGAGCTGGGGATACTGGAGGCAGCCTTTAAGACGGCTGTGCATCACCTGAAGCCCGGCGGACGCATCGCCATCCTCACGTTTCACTCTCTGGAGGATCGCATCGCGAAGCGGACGCTGCAGGAGATGGCCCGGGGCTGTATCTGCCCACCGGAGCTTCCTGTCTGCATTTGCCATCATCAGAAGGAAGTGCGGCTCCTGGGAAAGGCAAAAAAAGCGACAAAAGAGGAGCTCGCAGAGAACTCCCGGGCAAAGAGCGCAAAGCTCCGGGTGGCCGAAAAACTGGCGGTAGAGCAAGAGGAGGTGGAAGAACATGCTGGCGCGTAAAGAAGAAATCTACGAATACGACTATGAATACGAGGAGGAGCAGAAGCTCCCCGAGCAGGAACGCCTGGAGAAGAAGGCGGAGGAGCCCCTCTTCAAGACGGTGCTCAATACGACGCTCCGCTCCCGCTGCCGCATCCTCTTCCTCGTGGCGACGCTTCTCGCCATGCTGGCGACGGTGGGAAGTGGCATCAGCGCGAGCCGGGGCTACACCCTCGTGGAGGTGCAGCGGCAGGCGGATCAGCTGGAGCAGGAAAATGAGCGGCTGAACATCGAGATCGCGAAGCTGCGGAATCCGCAGCGCATCAAGTCCATCGCGGAGTCGAAGCTGGGCATGAGCGTTCCGCAGAAGACATATTTTGCACACGAAAATCCATAAGAGCATAGGGGGAAGCGATTCCCCTTATTTGTTTGCAATCTGGCATTTTGACGGTGGAAAAATATAGGTAGCTGTGTTAGAATACATAGGACTATAAGGAAGCCTAGGGAGGCATTGTTTTGAAGACATTACAGGAGCTAGCAGCCCTCGTGCCGGGAGCAGAGCTGCGGGGCAATCAGGATACGGAAATCACGAGCATCGCACATGATTCGCGGAAGGTGCAAAAGGGGACGCTTTTCGTCTGCATCCCCGGCGTCCATGTGGACGGCCATACCTTTATCCCTGCGGCGGCAAAGGCGGGGGCTGTGGCGATTCTCACCTCCAGAAATTTTGACGAGGTGGAGGTGCCGGAGGGCATCGCTGTCCTTCGCGTGCCGGAGCTCCAGCCGGCCCTCGACGCCCTCGTACCCTTTTTCTATGACTACCCAGCCCGCAGCATGCGGGTGGTGGGCATCACGGGGACGAATGGCAAGACCACCACGACCTATATCACCCGGGCGATTCTTCGCCATGCGGGCCACAAGGTGGGCCTCATCGGCACCATCCAGGCCATGATCGAGGACGAGGCCCTGGAGACCCACAACACCACGCCGGACGTGGTGGAGCTCCAGTCCATGATCGCCCGGATGCGGGACGCGGGCATGGAGTACCTCGTCATGGAGGTCTCCTCCCATGCTCTCGACCAGAACCGGGTGGCAGGCATCGAGTTCGACACGGCGGTATTCACGAACCTCACCCAGGATCATCTCGACTACCACAAGACCCTGGAGAACTACAAGCTGGCGAAGGCAAAGCTCTTCGACCACGTATCGGAGCCGGGGACGAAGAAGGGCAAGACGGCGGTCATCAACATCGACGATCCAGCCAGCAAGACCATGCTGGAGCATTCCCACTGTCAGCAGTTCACCTACGCCATCGAGTGGAACACGGCAAAGCTCCGGGCGGAGGATATCCACGTCCACGCGGGCGGCATGGAGATCACCCTCGTCCACGAGAGCTTCGGCCGCATGCCGCTAAAGCTCCACATCACGGGCATCTTCAACGTCTACAACGTCATGAGCGCCGTGGGGGCAGCTCTCGCGGAGGGCGTCGCTCCTGCGGACATCAAGGCAGCCCTCGAAGCCTTTGAGTGTGTGCCAGGCCGCTTTGAGCTGGTGCGGACGGAGGCGCCCTTTACCATGATCGTGGACTATGCCCACACGCCGGACGGGGTCCAGAATGTGCTGGAGACGGCTCGGAAAATCGCGAAGAAGCGCATACTCGTTGTCTTTGGCTGCGGCGGCGATCGGGATCGCACGAAGCGGCCCATCATGGGGCGTATCGCGGCGGAGCTGGCGGATGTGGTGCTGGCCACGAGTGACAACCCCCGCACGGAGGACCCGTCCGCCATCCTCGATGAGGTGGAGACAGGCGTCGAGGAGAAAATCGGCGACAAGCACCATGAAAAGATCGTCGACCGCCGCCAGGCTATATTCCGGGCCGCTGAGCTGGCAGAGCCGGAGGATATCATCCTCATCCTGGGCAAGGGCCATGAGGACTACCAGATTCTGGCGGACAAGACGATCCACTTTGACGATCGGGAGGTCGCCCGCGAGGCGGCGGCCCATGTGATGGAGGCGCGATGATGGCAGATTTTTCCCTGGAGGAGCTCATTGAGGCCACGGGCGGCAGCTTCCATGGTGAGGCCTCGGCAGCCCGTATGTCCATCGTGACGGATACGCGCAAAATCGAGCCAGGCGTCGCCTTCCTGGCCCTGAAGGGCGAGCGCTTTGACGGCGAGGACTTTGCTACGGACGCGGCAAAGGCGGGGGCAAGCCTCGTCATCGTCAGCAATACCTGCCCTGCGGAAAAGGTGGCGGGCTGTGCCGCCGTCCTTCGCGTGCCCGATACCCTTCACGCCTATCAGAATATCGGCCATTTCTGGCGGGAGAAGTTCCATATTCCCGTCGTCGCCATCACGGGCTCGAATGGCAAGACTACCACGAAGGACCTGACGGCGGCCGTGCTATCTGCCCGGGGCCCGGTGGCAAAGACCCAGGCCAACTACAACAATGAGGTGGGCCTGCCCCTGACGCTCCTCTCCATCACGGCTGAGGATACGGCGGCTGTGGTGGAAATCGGCATGCGGGGGCTTCACCAGATCGAGACCATGGCGCCTATCGCCGACCCCTCCATCGCCATCGTGACGAATGTGGGGGAGACCCACATGGAGCTTCTTGGCTCCATCGAGAATATCGCCCGGGCAAAGGGCGAGCTGGTGGAGGCCATGGGCCCCGGTGGCACTGTCATCCTGAACGGGGACGACGGGCGCGTCGCCGCCATGCGAGAAAAGGCGGCAGCAGGCGTCCAGGTGCTGACCTTCGGCATCGAGGAGGAGGCGGATGTGCGAGGCTCTGCCATCCATACGGAGGGGAGCTCCTCCACCCGCTTCACTGCCACCTATCAGGGGGAGAGCCACGAGTACACCGTCGCCATGGTGGGCCGCCACAATGTGCTGAATACGCTGGCGGCCATCACGGCGGGCTTTGCGGCGGGGCTCACGCCGGAGGAGATCCAGGTGGGCCTCGGGAAGCTCCAGGCCACGAAAATGCGCTTTGAGACCCAGGATATAAAGGGGTATCATATCGTAAACGATGCCTACAACGCGAGCCCCATGTCCATGCGGGCGGCACTTGCGACGCTCCAGGAGCTTGTGAAAGGCCGGAAGATCGCAGTTCTAGGCGATATGCTGGAGCTGGGATCCATCGAGCAGGAGGCCCACGAGAGAGTGGGCCGCGAGGTGGCGGAGTATGGCTTTTCTGCCCTTGTCACCTACGGGGCCCTAGGCCACTTCATCGCCGAGGGAGCGAAAAAGGCGGGCCTCAAGGAGGTCCATGCCACGGACTCCCACGAGGAGGCGGCAAAGGCTCTCCGCGCTCTTCTGCAGCCGGGGGACACGGTTCTCTTCAAGGGCTCCCGGGGCATGGCCATGGAGAAGATCATCCCGATGATATGAGAAAGGGTTTGGCGCATTGGAACAGGTCATCATGGCGGCAGTCATTGCCGCAGGTTTCGTCCTCCTGACGGGACCTTTTTTCATTCCTGAGCTTCACAAACTGAAGTTCGGACAGAGCATCCGCGAGGAGGGACCCAAGAGCCACCAGGCAAAGAGCGGCACCCCCACCATGGGGGGCATCATGATCATCCTCGGCATTCTGCTTGCGACGGTCATCGCTGCGCCACTGACGGCCGAGGTGCTCCTCGCCCTCTTCATCATGCTGGGCCACTTCGTCCTGGGCTTCCTCGATGACTATATCAAGGTGGTGAAGAAGCGGAACCTGGGCCTCCGGGCAAAGCAGAAGCTCCTGGGGCAGATCTTCATCGCCATCGTCACCATGGTCATCGGCACCCGGGTGCTGGGCATCGACACGACGGTCTGGGTGCCGCTCCTCGATACCTCCATCGACATCGGCTGGGGCTACTACGCCCTTGTGCTCTTCGTGCTGGTGGGCACGTCGAATGCGGTCAACCTGACGGACGGCCTCGACGGCCTCGCCTCCGGCACCGTCGCCATCGCGGCGGCGGCCTATGCGGTGGTGTCGGTCCTGACGGGCCACGAGAACCTCGCCTGCTTCTGCGTCGCCATTGTCGGCGCCTGCCTGGGCTTTCTGCGGTTCAACCTGCACCCGGCGAAGGTCTTCATGGGAGATACGGGGTCGCTAGCCCTTGGCGGAGCTCTCGCGGCGGTGGGCATCCTCACCCACACGGAGGTGCTCCTCGCCATCATCGGCTTCGTCTTCGTCTGCGAGGCCCTGTCCGTCATCATCCAGGTCATCTCCTTCCAGACGACGGGCAAGCGGGTCTTTCGCATGAGCCCCATCCACCATCACTTCGAGCTCGGTGGCTGGAAGGAAACGAAGGTCGTAACGGTATTTTACATGGTGGGGCTG
This sequence comes from uncultured Mitsuokella sp., assembly GCA_945877355.1. GTDB lineage: Bacteria > Bacillota > Negativicutes > Selenomonadales > Selenomonadaceae > AWVT01. The sequence goes on from CAMCRT010000002.1 coordinate 85,412, forward strand.
GCGGCCAGCATCGTCGCCCTCTGCCTTTTGACAAGGTGAGGCTAGCATGGATCTAAAGGGTAAACGTGTGCTCGTCATCGGTGCGGGCATCAGCGGCTTTGCCGCGGCAAAAATCGCAAGACAGCTCGGGGCGGCTGTGACGCTCTCCGATGCAAAGCAGGAGGCGGACATCAAGGAGGACTTCTCCGAGATGCGCTCCCTCGGCGTCGCCCTCGTCTTTGGCAAGCAGGAAAATGCGCTCCTAGACGGCGTGGACCTCATCCTCGTGTCGCCGGCCGTCCCCCTGCGCATTCCTCTGCTGAAGGAGGCCCAGGAGCGCGGCCTTCGCATCATGAGCGAGGTGGAGCTGGCCTATCGCCTCTCCAAGGCGCCCATCGCCGCCATTACCGGCACGAACGGCAAGACCACGACGACGACGCTCCTGGGCCTCCTCCTGAAGGCCCACTACGCCTCCGTCGGCGTCGGTGGGAATATCGGCGTGCCCCTCTCTCAGGTGGCCCTCGAGATTCCTGCCGACGACTATATTGCCGCGGAGATATCCAGCTACCAGATGGAGGCCACGGAGACCTTCCATCCCCATATTGCCGCCGTCCTCAATGTGACGCCGGACCATATCGTGCGCCACGGCTCCATGGAGGTCTACCAGGCCATGAAGGAGCGGCTTTTCCGGGAGGAGACGGCAGAGGACTATCTCGTGCTGAACCACGACGACGAGAGGACCCGGGGCATGGCGGAGCGGGCGAAGGCGCAGGTGGCCTTCTTCAGCCGAATCACATCCCTCCGGCGGGGCGCCGTCCTCCAGGAGGGCAATATCACCCTTCGCTGGGACGGGAAGGAGCTCCCGGTCGTCTCCGTAAAGGATCTGGGCATCAAGGGGACCCACAATGTGGAGAACGCCATGGCTGCCATCCTCATGGCCTACTTCGCGGGCGTGACGGTGGAGGAAATGCGGCCAGTCCTGAAGGAATTTCGGGGCGTGGAGCATCGAATCGAGTACGTCACCACCATCGACGGGGTGGACTACTACAACGACTCAAAGGCCACGAACACGGACTCTGCCATCAAGGCACTCCAGACCTTCGACGATGGCATCATCCTCATCGCCGGCGGCGATGACAAGCTGACGGACCTCACGGACTTCATGCAGCTTGTAAAGGCCCGGGTCCATCACCTGATACTCCTGGGGGCCGCGGCCGAGCGCTTCCATCAGGAGGCCAGAAATAACGGCATCGAGGAGGAGCGCATCCACGAGGTGGGCTACTCCATGGAAAAGGCCGTGGAGCTCGCTCGCGCCCTCGCGAAGGCGCCGGAGACGGTGCTGCTGTCGCCGGCCTGCGCCAGCTTCGACATGTACAGCGGCATGGCGGAGCGGGGACGCCACTTCAAGAGCCTCGTCCACGGGCTAGAAAAGTAACGGAGGGAACCCATTGAAAATCATCGTTTCTGGTGGCGGGACAGGTGGACACATCTATCCGGCCCTGACGATCCTTCGGACGATAGCTGCCAAGCGCCCCAATACGGAGTTCCTCTATGTGGGGACGACCCGGGGCCTTGAGGCGGACATCGTGCCGAAGGAGGGCATCCCCTTTGCCACCATCGATCTCCAGGGCTTTGAGCGCCACCTGACCCCGAAGAACTTCGTGCGGCTGGGGAAGGCACTGGCCGGCGTGGGGAAGGCCTTTTCCATCCTCAGGGATTTCCGACCCGACGTGGTCATCGGCACCGGCGGCTACGTCTGCGGGCCGATACTCCTCGCCGCGAGCCTCATGCACATCCCGACCCTCGTGCAGGAGCAGAATGTTTTCCCGGGCATCACCAATAAAATCCTCTCCCGGTTTGTCACGGAGATCGCCGTGGGGACGGAGGAAGCAAAGCGCTACTTCCCGGCGAAGAAGACGGTCTTCACCGGCAACCCCATCCGCGCGGAGGTCATGACGGCGGAGCGGGAGGCGGCGGCCAAGGACTTCGGCCTCGACCCGAAGAAGCTCACGGTGCTCGTCTCCGGCGGCAGCCGGGGAGCTCGCACCATCAACCGGGCCATGATCGGCGTCCTGGCGCAGGCGGCCCAGCACGAGGAGGTCCAGTACATCCATGTGACGGGCAAGGCGGAGTACGACGATACCATGGCGCGCCTTCAGGATACGGGGGTGGTCTTCCTCCACGCCCGCCACATCCTCGTGAAGCCCTATCTTTACAATATGCCGGCGGCCATGGCTCTGGCGGATCTTGCCATATTCCGGGCGGGGGCCACGGGCCTTGCCGAGCTCACGGCTCGAGGCATCCCCTCCATACTCGTGCCCTATCCCTATGCGGCGGAGAACCATCAGGAGTACAATGCCCGGGCCCTGGAAAAGGCCGGGGCGGCCCGCGTCATCCTCAACAAGGACTTGACGGCGGAGCGGCTGCTGTCGGACCTGGCGGAGCTTCTGAGCGAGCCCCACAAGCTGGAGGAAATGGCGAAGGCCAGCAAGGCACTGGGGAGGCCCCAGGCGGCAAGCGATATAGCAGACAGGATTCTTTCCATCGCGGAAGGGAAAAGGTGATCGGATTGAAAAAACTACAGGAACTTTCGGGGCTTCACCACCTCCATTTCGTCGGCATCGGCGGCGCAGGCATGAGCCCCCTCGCTAAGATGATGGTGGAGCACGACTACGAGGTGACGGGCTCGGATCGGGCAAACTCCGAGGTCATAGAGGCGCTCACCGCCAAGGGAGCGAAAATCACCCTGGACGGCCAGAAGGCGGAGAATGTAAAGGGGGCCGACGCCATCGTGGTGTCCACCGCCATCCCCTTTGATAATCCCGAGGTGCTGGCAGCCCAGGATCTGGGCATCCGGAAGCTCCACCGCTCCGACATCAATGCGGCCCTCGTCAACGAGTACAAGGGTATCGCCGTGGCAGGCTCCCACGGGAAGACCACCACCACCTCCATGATCGGCGTGGCCCTCGATAGGGCAGGGGTGAGCCCCTCCGTCGTGGTGGGGGGCGAGGTGCCGGACCTCGGCACGAATGCCCAGACGGGGACGAGCGACTATCTCGTCTCTGAGGCGGACGAGAGCGATGGCTCCTTTCTGAAGCTCCGCCCCTATATCTCCGTGGTGACGAATGTGGAGGATGACCACATGGACCACTACGGCACCATGGAAAACATCATCAAGGCCTTCCGCACCTTTATCGAAAATACCCGGGAGGGGGGCTGGGCCGTTATCTGCCTAGACAATCCGAACCTCCGGGAAATGGCAAAGACCCTCACGACAAAGGCCATCACCTACGCCATCGACCACGAGGCCGACTACACGGCAAAGAACATCGAAACTGGCGGCACGGGCATCTCCTTTGACGTATACCATGGGGAGGAGCGGCTTGGGCGCGTCGCCCTCAATATCCCCGGCCGTCACAATGTGCTGGATGCCCTGGCCTGCATCGCCGTGGGCCTCTCCATCGGCGTGCCCTTCGAGAAGCTCGCAGCCGGCCTCGGGGATTTCCACGGGGCGAAGCGCCGCTTCCAGACGAAGGGCCGGGTAAAGGGCGTGTGGATCGTGGACGACTATGCCCACCACCCGACGGAGATTGCCGCCACGCTGAAGGCGGCGAAGGAGACAAAGCCAAAGCGTCTTATCTGCGTGTTCCAGCCCCATCGCTACAGCCGCACGAAGCTCCTGGGGGATGAGTTCGGCCGGGCCTTCACCTCGGCGGATGTGCTCTTCCTGACGGACGTGTACGCCGCAGGCGAAGTGCCGATCGAAGGCGTCAGCGGCGAGACCATCGTCCGGGCGGTCAAGGAGCAGACGGGCCGCGACGCCATCTACGAGCCGAAGCGGGAGAAGCTCGCTGCCCGCCTCAAGAACTTTGTGGAGGAGGGCGACCTCCTCATCACCATGGGGGCCGGCGATATCTACAGGACGGGCGAGGAGCTCGTGACTTTGCTGCAGAAGTGATAGGGAGATTTCGATGAATAAGAAAGTTATTGTAGTCATGGGTGGCACCTCCACGGAGGCGGAGATTTCCCGTCTGACGGGCGGTGCGATCTTGAAGGCACTTCAGGGAGTGGGCTACGATGCCGAGGGCATGGAGCTGGTGCCGGAGACCTTTGCGGAGGAGATTCGGAAGAAGAACCCGGCCATCGTGTTCAATGCCCTCCACGGAAAATTCGGCGAGGACGGTCTCATCCAGGGGACCCTTGACATGCTGGGCATCCCCTACACGGGCTCCGGCGTGCTTGCTGCAGCCGTCACCATGGACAAGGCAGCCTCCAAGCGCTTCTTCGTGGCGGAGGGCATCTCCACGCCTCGGGCGAAGTCCTATCGCCGCTTCGAGCAGGAGCGAGATCTCGCATCGGAAATCGAGGGCGAGTTCCAGCTTCCCGTGGTGGTGAAGGCGGCCTCCCAGGGCTCCAGCGTCGGCGTCTACATCGTGGAGACCCATGAGGATCTGGCAAAGGCCATAGCAGATGCCTTCTCCTACGATGAGGAGGTCCTCGTGGAGGAATTTATCCGCGGCAAGGAGCTCACCGTGGCCGTCTGGGGCAATGAGGAAAAGAAAGAGGCTTTCCCAATTATTGAAATCACGACGGTCTCCGGCCGCTACGACTACGAGAGCAAGTACACGAAGGGCATGTCCACCCACATCATCCCCGCTCGCATCTCTGAGGAAAAGACAAAAGAGGTGCAGGAGCTGGCCGTCAAGACCTTCACCGCCTGCGGCTGCAGCGGTGTCGCCCGCGTCGACATGATGCTCTCCGAGGAGGGCACGCCCTACGTCATCGAGGTCAACTCCGTGCCGGGCATGACGGAGCTCTCCCTGGTGCCGGATGCAGCCCGGGCCATGGGCATCGAGTTCCCGGAGCTCTGCGGACGCATCCTCGAGATGGCAGGCTTTCAAAAGGATTGAGGAATACAGGACACATGCCTGAGCCTGTGCCAGATAGGTGCTGGGGCTTGGGCTCTCCTGGCATAGAAGGGGAATCAGCGATATGGATGGGCAGGAAGAACGGGACGGTCACGCCGTCAGGCGGGTGCGAAGAAGCTCCCGGTGCCTTCGGAAGGGAGTGCTCTACCTTGTGGTATGTGCGCTGGTGACGGCGATACTTGTCTATGCGCCAATCTTCACCCTGCAGAAGATAGACCTCAATGGGGCGAACTATCTGACCCAGGACGACATCATGCACATCGCCCAGATCCACAAGGGGGAGCCCCTCTTCCGCATCCAGACGGATGAGCTGCAGAGGACCCTCGTGAAGGACCTTCGCATCGAGTCGGTAGCCGTCCACAGGAGGCTGCCCAATACGCTGGAGGTGGATGTGGTGGAGCGCCGTCCAGTCGCCTCCGTGGCCTGCGACTATGGCTATCTGGACTTCGATCGGACGGGGCTGGTGCTCTCCGGCTTCCAGTCCTTGAAGGGCGTGCAGATTCCTCTCGTCACAGGGGTGACGGTCCACGACCTCTACATCGGGGATACCACGAAGGACCCGCGCACGCTGAAGGTGCTGGATTTCCTCGCCCGGCTTGATGACGATACGCTCAATCAGATATCAGAGATCAACATACAGGATCCGAAGGCTGTCATGGCCTACACGGTGGGCTCCATCCAGATCCGCCTCGGCGACCTCGATAAGCCCGATGAAAAAGCGGAGCTGACGAATGATTTCATCGATAGCCTGAAGACAAACAAGCACAAGATCGAATATGTGGACTTCAGCTTCGACGCGCCCTTTATCCGGCTGAAGGATATGCCAGTGGAGAAGGAGCAGGAAGAAAATAGTGAAGGAGGAATGGCATGAATACGTTTCATAGGGGCAGCTGGTCCATCGCCCTTGTCTGCGTGGTGCTGGGCTTCATGATATCCATGCAAGTCAAGGCGACCCAGGACAAGCGAGACACGGTCTCCTATCAGCGGGTGGAGGAGCTCTCCGACCGGCTGCTGGCAGCAGAGCAGGAGCGGGACAAGCTCAAGGAGCAGCTCCTGCAAAATGAAGGCGGAGAGGGCACGGCAAGCGATGCGATCCGCATGCAGGCTGAGCTCGTGCCCCTCACAGGAGAGGGCGTCATCGTGCGTCTGGATGACAGCACGAAGGCCGTAAAGACGGGGGAGAATCCGAATCTCTACGTGATCCACGACGACGACATCCTTCGGGTCATCAATGAGCTCCGGGCCGCCGGGGCAGAGGCCATCTCCATAAACGGCCAGCGCCTGACGGCTACCAGTGAGATCCGCTGCGCCGGGCCCACGCTTTCCGTCAACAATGTCCGCTCCTCGGCACCCTTTGAGATCCATGCCATCGGCGATAAGAAGTCCCTGGAGAACTCCCTGAAGATGCGGGGCGGCGTCGCAGAGACGCTGAAGGTCTGGGGCATCCAGCTGGAGATCACGACGGCAGACGATGTCTATGTGCCGCCCTACAAGGGAAGCTTCAAGAGCACCTACGCCAAGGAGACGGAGGAGCAGAGCGAAAAGGGGGAGGAAAAATGATACTGCCAATCCTGGGCCTCGCCGTGGGCCTTATCCTGGGGTACTATTGCCCCTTCCTTATCCCCATCGCCTATGCCAAGCTATCCTCCGTGGCGCTGCTGGCCTGTCTGGACTCTGTCTTTGGCGGCCTTCGGGCAGGGGTCAATGGACGCTTTGCCAACAAGGTGTTCATCTCCGGCTTCTTCATCAATGCGCTCTTCGCCGCCTTCCTCGTCTACATCGGCGATCACCTGGGCATCGACCTCTACTATGTGGCTCTCCTTGCCTTTGGCTTCCGCATCTTCAAGAACCTGGCCATCCTGCGCCGCCACTTCCTGAAGCGGGAGACATCGGAATAAATCCACCTGCGAAAATAGAGAAGCATACTCCTTGGAGAAGCAGAATCCATAAAATTTCCATTAGAGTATAGTATTCTGCAAAAAACAATGATAAAATGGGAGGGCATAGAGTGTGTTTGCTTGCAGGTCCATCGGATTATCGGGCCTGCATCCCATAATCGAGAAATGGCGTAACGGGGGTAGTGTAGTGTTTGAATTGGACGATAATGGCCTCGATCAGCTGGCTAAAATCAAGGTAATCGGCGTGGGTGGCGGCGGAAGCAACGCCGTCAACCGCATGATAAATTTCGGGCTCCAGGGGGTGGAGTTCATCGCCGTCAATACGGATGCCCAGGCGCTCCTGAAGTCCCTGGCGCCGAAGCGCATGCAGATCGGTGAGAAGCTCACCCGCGGCCTCGGCGCCGGAGCCCGCCCCGAGATCGGGCAGAAGGCGGCGGAGGAGAGCCGGGATGATATTTTGGAAGCCCTTCGCGGTGCAGATATGGTATTCGTCACCGCCGGCATGGGCGGCGGTACGGGCACGGGCGCAGCGCCCGTCGTGGCCCAGTGCGCCCGGGAGATCGGGGCGCTGACCGTTGGCGTTGTCACCCGCCCCTTCTCCTTTGAGGGCATGAAGCGCTCCCGCAATGCGGAGGTGGGCATCGCGAACCTCAAGGCCCACGTGGACACCATCGTCGTCATCCCGAACGACCGGCTCATGCAGCTGGTGGACAAGAAGACGCCCATCACCCAGGCCTTTAGCCTGGCAGACGATGTGCTGCGCCAGGGCGTCAAGGGCATCAGCGACCTCATCGCGCTCCCAGGTCTCGTCAACCTGGACTTCGCGGATGTCAAGAGCATCATGAGCAACGCTGGATCCGCCCTCATGGGCATCGGCGAGGCCTCCGGCGACAATGCGCCGGTGGAGGCTGCAAAGGCAGCCATCGCCTCCCCGCTTCTGGAGACGAGCATCGACGGTGCCCGCGGCGTCCTCATGAACGTGACGGGTGCCGAGGAGAAGCTCAGCATGCTGGAGGTCCAGGAAGCCTCCGACTCCATCAAGCAGGCGGCGGATCCCCAGGCGGAGATCATCTGGGGCGCCTCCATCGACAACACCATGGGGGACACGGTGCGGGTCACCGTCATCGCCACGGGCTTCGATACGAAGGACACGGTGGCAGAGCCCGTCACCCCGGGCTTCGAGATCGTGCCGCCTGTATTCGGCGGGGGTGCGCCGGCAGCAGATCAGCCGGCAGGTGACGCAGCTGGCGAGCCGGCGGGGGCGAAGCCCGTGTCCGAGCCCACCGTCGGTGCGGACAGCTTCATCGACATTCCCGTCTGGATGCGCAAGAAGTGAGAGATTGCAGCAGCCCTCCGCAGCAGGAGGGCTGTTTTTTGAAGGAGGATAACGCGAGATGCAAGAGGATACCATACGAAAGTCAGCCATAGAGACCCTGAAGACAGAGGCCGCCGCCGTGGCAAAGCTGGTGGAAAATATCGATGAGGACTTCATAAAGGCCGTCCAGCATATCCTTGCCTGCAAGGGACGTATCATCGTCACGGGCATGGGAAAGAGCGGCCATATCGGGCGAAAGATCGCAGCGACGCTGGCCAGCACCGGGACGCCCGCCTTCTTCATGCATCCAGCGGAGGCCTTCCACGGGGATCTGGGCATGGTGACGGACAGCGATATCGTCTTGGCCATCTCCAATAGCGGCGAGTCCGCCGAGGTGGTGAATATCCTGCCCATCATCCGCCGCATCGGGGCCCAGATCATCGCCATGACGGGCAATCACCACTCCCAGCTTGGCCAGTTCGCCGATTTCGTCGTCGATGTGGGCCACGAGAAGGAGGCCTGCCCCCTGGGGCTCGCCCCCACCACAAGCACCACGACGACCCTTGCCATGGGGGACGCCATCGCCATCGCCGCCATGTCCGTACGAAACTTCAAGGCCCAGGACTTCGCCCTGTTCCACCCCGGCGGAGCCCTCGGCCGTCGCCTGCTCCTGCGGGTGGAGGACGCCATGCACTCCGGCAAGGAAAATCCAGTGGTGAACGGAAAGAAGACGGCGAAGGATGCCCTCTTCATCATGACAGAGAAGGGCCTCGGTGCCGTCTCCGTCGTGGACGAGGCCGGGAAGTTCATCGGCATCCTGACGGACGGCATTGTCCGCCGGGCCCTCGCCAAGGACTATTCCTTCCTTGACGAGGCAGTGGAGAACATCATGTACACAGAGCCCCTGACCATTCGCCCCGAGAAGCTGGCGACAGAGGCCCTCTCCGTCATGGAAAAACACAAGCCTAGGCCCATAACCGTCCTTCCCGTCATCAATGGGGAGGGCGTGCCCGTGGGCATGATCCATCTGACGGATCTCCTGAAGCAGGGAGTTGTGTAAAAAAATGGGACGCACAAAGGCGCAATGTCATTTAGTTAAGGCTTTTTGACATCTCAAAACCACCCAACAGAATTTTTCTGAATGCTGTTGAGTGGTTTTTTATTTGGTTGACCAAGACACCTTTTTAATAACTACTCCCCAACGCCCCCGCCACGCCCCAATTTCGCAAAATCGCCGTTCAAGGGAGGAAATACGATTTTGTAGCAGAATATATGGTATATAGAGAAAAATATTTATCATCATCATTATTACAGGAAGGTCAAACCTTGCTGAAAAAGAGATAATTGGAGGGAATTTGGATGAGTACGTTTTTCGGTTTGGTTACGTTGGTGGCCCTTGTCACCTGTGGGTACTTTTTTGTAAGGCTGATAATTTGTTTCGTCAAAGGTGGCGATAAGAAATTTTATGGTAAGCGATTTGCCATCGCCTTCGCCATCTTTTTACTGGGAGGCATTGGGACTTCCGCCACACAAACGCCAGAACAAAAGGCCGCTTATGAAGCTCAACGTCAAGCCCAGGAAAAGGAGAAGTTAGCTGAAAAAGAGGCGACAGAGGCAGAAAAGAAGGCAAAGGAAGAAGCTGACAAGAAAGCTCTTGAAGAACAGAAAGCCGCTGAAGAGCAAGCCAAGGCAGAAGCTGAGGCTCAGAAGAACACTCCTGAAAAAAGAGCCAAAGAGAAAATCAAAGAGTATGTCAGTGGATATGCTGAAACCACTATTGACGACATAACACTGAATCCTGACTTGGGGACAGAGAAGGACGGCGATTATGTCGCCCTGGTACGACTCACTTGGAACCGTAAGAACAGTGGCAAAACGTCTAAGGAAATGCTGGATATGTTCAGCTCTGACATGGCGGCAAAGATGTACGAAGACCTGCCTGAAGTACAGGAGCTTGCTGTATTCTGGACTGTACCTTACCTGAATGGCTCTGCAAAAATTTCCTTTGAACGAGCCAATGGCGGAATGAGATACACAGACAAGATATTCGATAAAAACTTCAATAAGTAGTACCCAAAAGGACGCCACCCTAACGATTAGGGAGCGTCCTTTTTTGATGTCTATATGAACGATACCGTCGTGTTACTTCTGTGTCGCCTTGAGGTTCGCCAGTTCTGCCGCCATGCTATCGACTTTGGACATGAGCTGACTGTAAGCCTTTGTTATATCAGATAGACTCTTCTCAAGGTCAGCATTTTTGGCGGACAGAGCCGCTATCTGGTTTTCCTGAGAAACATCCTTGGCCTTCAGGTCAGAAACCTCAGATTTCAGCTTGCCGTTTTCTTCCCGAAGTTCCTTGTTCTCGTCATGGATTTCGGATACTTTATCACGGAGTTGCTCGTCCGTCATAGTATCAGCTTCGGTAACTTTGCCCATTTTGGTTGTTACGCCAATGCCGAACATACTGTCGTCATAACCCAAAGTGCCAGAGAGGTTAATCATGGATTTGATATTGGGACGGTAAAAGGCCCCAACCGCCATAGCGGTCTTATCCTTGTAATTACCCATTGCGGCGGATACGGATAGTTTATCGTCATGCTCGTAGTCCAACGGGTGCAAGGAAGCCATCGCTGCCGCACCAGCGCCAACCTGGTTGAGATTATGCTGGAGGCCTTCACGAGCATTCCAAAGTTGGCGTCCGTTTACGGCGTCAAGGCTGTTCGGCCCGATTTCGCCATCAGCCACGTTGCGAATTTTGTGGTTGTTGGCATTGATACCGTCCTTGTCGATATATTTTTCGTTGCCGATATTGAAGGACTTACCGTATACGTCTCCGTCAATTTTGGCGTCACCACCGACATAGAAGTTCTGAGCCACGCCAGCATTGCCATATATCAGAGCGTTACCATCCGTTATAGTATTTCCATGTGTTGTGGAATTGCCGTCCGTTTCGAGGTCGCCTTTGATGTGAACGTCTTTGTTGAATGTTGATTCTCCGCCGAACTCTGTAGTGGCGTTTATGGTCAGTTTGTCGTTTGTATCGTCGCCAATAGTTGTATCGCCGTGAAGATGCGTTTTGGTGTTCACATCAAGGGTATCACTATTCTTGTCGTCGCCGAGAGTTGTATTGCCCTTAACGTCCAAATCGCCCTGTACGGATGAGTTGCCGTCAACCTCGGAGTCGCCTTTCACATGGAGATTTTTGTCAATGGTTTCGTTGCCATGAATGATGGAATCGCCATCTACAGTACTATTTCCATGAGTAGTGGAATCGCCATCAATTTCGAGATTTCCTTTGATGGCTACATTTTTATCAAACGTGGCATTGACAATGAACTTATCATTAGCGTCATCACCTACAGTGGTATCGCCGTGTAGGTGAGTTTTGGCCCATACGTCGAACTTATCGTTATTCTTATCGTCACCAAGCTGGGTATCGCCTTTTACTCGTAAATCGCCGTCTACTTTGGCGTCGCCTTTCAGGTCGGTGTTGCCATAAATGGTCATATCTTTATCTACGACCTCGGAACCATGAACTCGACTGTCACCGTCTACCGTTTGATTGCCATGGGTAGTGGAATCCCCGTCAACAGTTTGGTCGTCTTTGATATGAGCGTCGCCGTCGATGTCTAAGTTCCCTATGCCGTGAATATCGCCGCCCGCTTCAATGTCGCCCGTGGCGGTTATTTTACCATCAGCGTTGATGTCTTTGGTATCTATGGGCTTATCTATGGTGATAGCATCATCTTTTATATCAATGCCCGTTTCCCTTAAAAGGTCTTTAAGTTTATCTTCGTTGATAATTACGCCTGATTCAATGTTCGCGTTTAACATTTTTGCGACAGCATAGGCAGACGGTGCAAGACCAGCGTCGGGAATATAATTTGTGTCAACGTGATGGTATCTAAGTGTAGAAACGCCTTTAGTATCATAAGCGTCTTGTTCTTGACCTAAAAATTCCCACGTCCCGTGATGTGTCGCTACTACTTTATAATAAACTCCATACCGATTAGCTGATGGATTCCACTTTACGGTAACGGATACTGTGTTTGGGTCTTTCCCCGCCCATGTTGTATCATCACTATCATGTCCGCCGTTACGTCTTCCTGCATAATTAGTAGCAACATAGCCATAAACACGGAAGGGTATTGTTGTGTTGCTGCTTCTGCAACACACACTATTCCTGAACCATTTACCATAGGACTAATTCCTGATGTTGGAGCAATAGCACTCAGCACTGCCAATGTCAGCGCGGCCTTCCTCTTAAAGCCATTTTCCTTCAACATGAATAATATCATTCCTTTCTTCTAACCAAATCCTATATTCCTTACAAAAGCGTTCATTTTAGAATTCCTCTATAACAATAGCATTTCAGGATTTGGATTTTGCAGAAAAGATGTCCTGCCACCTCTAAATAGAATATTTTGCGTCCGTTCTCTTATATGGAGTTTGCCATACTTCTATATGGTGATTCGTTTCATATTTGACAAAACACTTTGGACGTAAAGATTTTTTACTACCGTGCTCCGATTTCCGCATCGAGGAAATAAATCATGTATGATAATACTTGAAGGAATGTCAAAACTGGCATCATACTCATAGTACGTCACAGCATAAATATCGAAGCCGTCTTTTGTTAGAAGAATATGTCAGCGAAATCTCCATAATTCTAAGAAAGGGGGTTCCGTCATGGGAAAAGTATCATACAAAAATCCAAAAGAAGCGGATAGGAAAGCCAAACAGATACGTGATTTGCTTAATAGTATCATATCTGATATGGCAAAAGACGCTTCTTCCTTTGTCGTGAACCCCGAAAAAGACTTCACTCGGAACCGCACTTTGCCCTTTGACAGAATGATAAAAATCATTCTGGGCATGGGTGGTCAGTCCCTTAACAAGGAACTTGCCGATTATTTCAGGGATACGGAAGATTTTGCAACTAAATCTGCTTTCGTTCAACAGAGAGACAAAATACTGCCTGAAGCCTTCAAATATCTGCTCCATAGATTTAATGAGTTGTCATCTGACGACAAAACCTATGCGGGCTACCACCTCTATGCCTGTGATGGGACGTCAGTTAATGTTCCCTTAAATCCCACCAACAAGGAAACTCACGTACATAGGAGTAAAAATTATGGCGGATTCAATCAGTACCATGTGAATACACTGTATGACCTTTTGAATAAGACTTATGTTGACGCTGTTGTTCAGGGCGTTCGTGTTGTCGATGAGCCACGGGCTGCCATTTCAATGATAAATAACTCAAACTTCCCACATGCAAAATACCCAAAGTTCTTTGAAAACTGCATA
>CAMCRT010000003.1 GCA_945877355.1 uncultured Mitsuokella sp.
CCTGAATAAACCCTTTAAAATAAAAATTATCAGTTATTTAGCAGTCACTATATAGGGGATTTTCCTTTTCATTGTGGAGCATCCAGCCGGCGATGAAGGAGCCGCCACGGCTCACGATATCCATTTCGCGCCCCTCCTGCCGCATGTGCTCGATGGCCGAAAGGGTCACACCACAGTGAAGCGTCATGAAATCCGCCCCATCCTTCGCCTGGGCCTCGATGGTCGTCAGGAGATCCTCCTCCGTCATTTCGACGACGGCCCCATGCTCCCGAATGGCCCGCACTGTCGCCTGATAGATGGGCACCGTGCCCACCATGATGGGCGAGGCCTCGATGATGCGCTTGCGGGACATGTCGATATTGTCCCCCGTGGAGAGGTCCATGACGGCATCCGCCCCGCAGCGCACCGCCTCCTCTAGCTTTTCCAGCTCCGGCTCGATATCCGGGAAGGTGCTCGATGTGCCGATATTAGCATTCACTTTCGTCCGAAGCCCCTCGCCGACGCCCCGGGCCTTGAGGCTTTTGTGGTTCACATTGGCACAGATGGCGACACTCCCGGCCGCCACCCGCTCCCGCAGGGTCTCCGGCGATATCTGCTCCTCCTGCGCCACAAGCTTCATTTCCTCCGTAATCTTGCCGGCACGCGCCAGCTGCATTTGTGTTGCCATGATAGCCCTCCTGCTACACAAAAAAACGCCAGACGGTAGGAAATCCGTCTGGCGCGCAAATACGTGTCACTTCCCTACGCAGGTATTACCCCAACAGGTTCCAAGGGTCGACCGAAGTCTCTCAGCAAATGCTCCCCTAGTGAGTCGATATGAAGTTATTTCTAGTGTAGCAGGGTAACGCTTGAAATGCAAGGATTTTTCATTATTCCTGACCGGCATACATCTTCTCCAGCTCTGCGAGACGTGTACGCGCGTCCTGGAATTGCTTCTTCAGCACTTCCACATCGTCCATTGTCGTGTACTTCGGCCCAAGAATCTCATGATATACGCCACTCACCTCCCATTCAAAGACAGAAATCGGATGCTTTTTATCTTCTAAATCGATTCCAGCATGAGCTTTCAGACGAGATATATCGGCAAGGAGATCGGCAAAGCCTTCATGATATACCTCCAGATAAATTGTCACATTATAATCAAGCTTCATATGTCCCTCAGCTTCTGTTAGAATTACCTCTTTTTTACCGACTCCTCCCCCAGCAGGGCGCAAAGGGCGGCTCTGGCTTCCTCTGTATCGTCGAGCCACATGGTGTCACTGGCGAGGCGCCAGCGGCCTCCCTGCTTCAGGTAGGTGGGGCTTTTGCCGTGATGCTTGGCGAGGATCTCATCGAGGGCCTTTTGCTTTTCGGCGTCGAGGCCTTTGTCTGGCAGTGCGATGTAGTATTCCGGCTGGTATTCGTCCAGGCGCCAGATCTTGTCCACCAGGAGCTTTACGCCGTCGTCGGTGACGTCGGCCCTGCCCTGGAGGACGAGGGGGGTGTCGGGGGCCAGGAGGTTTACGTATTGGTAGTAGGTACGGGGAAAGACCGTGGCCTCGATGCGGCCCATGTAGTCCTCTATGGTGGCGAAGCACATGGTCTCCCCCTTCCTTGTGGTGATGTTCTTGGACTCCACCACGAGGCCGCCGATGCGGAGCATTTGCTTGTCCCGGACGGCGCCCTCCTGGACGGTGGCGAGGTTCGGCAGGTTCTCGAGCTTCGCCCAGTAGTCGTCCAGGGGGTGACCGGTGATGTAGAAGCCGGTGTTTTCCTTTTCCCACTGGAGCCTTTCCCGCTGGGGTGCCTCGTCGATATCCGGCAGCTTGAGGTGGGCCACCTCCTGGAGCTCTGTCTCGCCGAAGAGGCCGATCTGGCCGGAGAGGATGTCCTTTTGCTGGTTCGCCGCCTCACTGATGGCCATGGGAAGGATGGCGAGGAGCTGGCTGCGCTTTGCGCCGAGGCTGTCAAAGGCGCCGCATTTGATAAGGCTCTCCAGCACCCGCTTGTTGACGGTGCGGGCGTCCACCCGGGCGCAGAAATCCACGAGGGAGTGGAATTGCCCGTTCGCGTTCCTGTCCCGCACGATGTCCTCGATGGCCGCCTCCCCCACGTTTCGCACGGCGGCGAGGCCGAAGCGGATGGCCTTCCCGTCCACGCTGAAGCGGGCGTCGCTGGCGTTGATGTCCGGCGGGAGGATGGGGATGCCCATGTGGCGGCAGAGGTCGATGTACTGGGGTACCTTCTGGGTGTCCATGATGCTGGTGAGCATGGCCGCCATGAACTCGGCGGGATAGTGGGCCTTGAGATACGCGGTCTGCCACGCCACGAGGGCGTAGGCGGCACTGTGGGACTTGTTAAAGCCGTAGTCGGCAAAGTGGGTCAGGAGGTCGAATATGGTGGTGGCGAGGTCTCCATCGATGCCGTTTTTCGCGCAGCCCGTCAGGAAGTTCTCCTTCTGGGCCATCAGGATCTCGTGCTTCTTCTTGCCCATGGCCCGGCGCAGAAGGTCTGCCTGGCCGAGGGTGAAGCCGGCGAGCACCTGGACGATCTGCATGACCTGCTCCTGGTAGAGGACGACGCCGAAGGTCTCCTTCAGGATGGGCTCCAGGAGCGGGTGGAGGTAGGTGACCTCCTTCTTGCCGTGGCGGCCGGCGATGAAGTCCTCCACCATGCCGCTGCCCAGGGGGCCGGGGCGGTAGAGGGCCACGAGGGGGATGAGGTCGGCAAATTCCTCCGGGGCCAGCTCCTTCACGAGGTTCGTCATGCCGGCGGATTCCATCTGGAATACGGCGCCAGTGCGTCCCTCCTGAAGCATTTTCGCCGTGGCCTCGTCCTTCAGGGGGATCTTCTCCATGTCCACCGTCTCGCCCCGGCTCTTCTTGATGTTCTCCAGGGCGTCGCTGATGACGGTGAGGGTGCGGAGGCCCAGGAAGTCCATCTTGAGGAGGCCCAGCTCCTCCACATGGTCCTTGTCGTACTCGGTGACGAGGGTGCCCTCGGACATCATGACGGGCAGGTACTCGGTCAGGGGCTTCTTCGCGATGACGACGCCCGCCGCGTGAGTGGAGGAATGGCGCGGGAGACCCTCGATTTTTTTTGCCAGGTCGATGAGCCGCGCCGTCTCTGGATTGCCCTCGTAGGCGGCCCGGAAGTCCGCCGACTCCTTCAGGGCCTTGTCAATGGTAATCTTGAGCTCGTTTGGGACCAGCTTTGCGATATTTGCCACGTCGCTGTAGGGCATGTCGAGGACCCGGCCCACGTCCCGGATGGCGCCCTTTGCCGCCATGGTGCCAAATGTGACAATCTGGGCCACGTGGTCGT
This sequence comes from uncultured Mitsuokella sp., assembly GCA_945877355.1. Lineage (GTDB taxonomy): Bacteria > Bacillota > Negativicutes > Selenomonadales > Selenomonadaceae > AWVT01. Next base: position 3,304 of record CAMCRT010000003.1, read on the forward strand.
CGCCGTAGCGGCGCTTCACGTAGTCGATGACCTCCTCCCGGCGGATATAGCAGAAGTCCACGTCGATATCGGGCATGGTGACCCGCTCCGGGTTCAGGAAGCGCTCGAAGAGGAGGTCGTACTTCAGGGGGTCGAGGTCCGTGATGCCCAGGAGGTAGGCCACGATGCTGCCGGCCGCGGAGCCGCGGCCAGGGCCCACGGAGATACCTTGGTCCTTGGCATAGTGGATGAAGTCCCAGACGATGAGGAAGTAGTTGTCAAAGCCCATGCTATGGATGATGGAGAGCTCGTAGTCGAGGCGGTCGTCCACCTCCTTCGTGCGGTCGGGATAGCGGCTTGGCATGGCCCTTTCGCAGAGGGCGCGGAGATACTGCTCCGCGTCCCCCTCCCCCTCCGGAATCGGGTAATAGGGCAGCTGGAGCTCGCCGAAGGTGAAGTCCACGTTGCAGCGGGCGGCTATCTTCGCCGTATTCTCGATGGCCTCCGGGTGGTCTGGGAAAAGGCGGGCCATTTCCTCCGGGGACTTGACGTAGTAGTCGTCACTGGAAAACCGCATGCGGTTCGGGTCGTCAAAGGTCTTTCCCATCTGGATGCAGAGGAGGATGTCGTGGTACTCGCTATCCTCCCGACGGACGTAGTGGGCGTCGTTCGTAGCCACGAGGCCGAGGCCCTTCTCCTTGGCAAAGCGGATGAGGGCATCGTTCGCCTTCTTTTCCTCCGGGAGGCCGTGGTTCTGGATTTCCAGGAAGAAGTTGTCCTTGCCGAAGATGTCCACGTACTCCTCGAGGGCACTCTTTGCCTTCTCCGGGTTGTCCTGGAGGATGGCCCGGGGGATCTCGCCGGCGATGCAGGCGGAGAGTGCGATGATGCCCGTGTGATACTCTCGCAAAAGCTCCTTGTCCACCCGGGGCTTGTAGTACATGCCCTCGATATTGGCGAGGGAGACGAGCTTCGAGAGGTTACGGTAGCCCTCGTTTGTCTCGGCGAGGAGGATGAGGTGGTAGTAGCGGACGCCGTCCACCTCTTCCTTGATGTGGCGGTCGGAGGGCGCCACGTAGACCTCGCAGCCGATGATGGGCTTTATGCCCTGCTTTTTCGCCTCTTTGTAGAAGTCGATGACGCCGAACATGGAGCCGTGGTCGGTGATGGCGATGGAGTCCATGCCGAGGGCCTTCGTCTGGGATATGAGGTCGCCGATACGGCTGGCGCCGTCGAGGAGGCTGTACTCGGTGTGGACGTGAAGATGTGTAAATGGCATAGTGTATTCCTAAAAAGGCCGCTGCGTGTATGCAGCGGCCTTGGTATCATATTTCCATAATAATTGGCAGGATCATCGGGCGGCGGCGGGTCTTGTCGAAGAGGTAGCGGCCCAGGGCATCCCGGACGTTTGCCTTGATGGCGGACCACTCCTTGACCCCCTCGTCCTCGCAGCGGTCGAGGGCCTGCTGGACGCGGGCGCGGGCCTCGTCCATGAGGGCTTCGGACTCGCGGACGTAGACGAAGCCGCGGGAGACGATGTCCGGGCCGGAGACCACGCGGTTCGTCTGGCGGTTCATGGTGAAGGTGACGATGAGGATGCCGTCCTGGGAAAGCTGGCGGCGATCCCGGAGGACGATGTTGCCCACGTCGCCGACGCCGAGGCCGTCCACCATGACCATGCCGGCCTGGACCTTGCCGGTGATGGCACCCTTATCCCGGGTGAACTCGAGGACCGAGCCGTTCTCCGCGATGAAGATATTCTCCTTCGGCATGCCCAGGGACTCGGCGAGGCGGGCGTGCTGGACGAGGTGATGGTACTCGCCGTGGACGGGGATGAAGAACTTCGGCCGGACGAGGTTGTTCATGAGCTTGAGCTCCTCGCGGCTGGCGTGGCCGGACACGTGGATGCCCTGGTTGCGGCCGTAGATGACGTCGGCGCCGAGCTTCATGAGGTTGTCGATGGTCTTGGACACGAGCTTTTCATTGCCCGGAATCGGCGTGGCGGAGATGATGACCGTATCGCCGGGGACGATGCCCACCTTCCGGTGATCGCTCATGGACATGCGGGTGAGGGCCGACATAGGCTCGCCCTGGCTGCCGGTGGTGACGATGACCATCTGCTCCATGCGGTAGCGATGGATCTCGTCGATGTCCACGATGGTGCCCTCCGGGGCGGTGATGTAGCCGAGATCCAGGGAGATATTGACCACATTCACCATGCTGCGGCCGAGAACTGCCACGTGGCGCTTGTAGCGCACGGCAGTATCGATGACCTGCTGGATGCGCTGGACGTTCGAGGAGAAGGTGGCGACGATGATGCGGCCCCTTGCATTGTGGAAGGCCTTGTCAAAGGCGGAGCCCACGGTGCTCTCGCTGGGGGTATGGCCCTCACGCTCAGAGTTCGTGCTGTCCGCCAGCATGACGAGGACGCCCTTGTTGCCGAGGTCGGACAGGCGGCGGAAGTCCGTCATCTTGCCGTCCACCGGCGTGTAGTCAAACTTGAAGTCGCCCGTGTGGACGATCATGCCCACCGGCGTCTTGATGGAGAGAGCCACCGCATCGGGGATGGAGTGGTTCACCCGGATGAAGCCCACGGAGAAGCAGCCGATGTTGATGATGTCTCCCTGCATGACCGAGTGGAGATTGCCGGAGTCCACGCCGTTTTCCTTCAGGCGGCCCTCCAGGATGCCCAGGGTCAGGCGGGTGCCGTAGACCGGCACGTTGATATGCTTCAGGACATAGGGCAGTGCGCCGATGTGATCCTCGTGGCCGTGGGTCAGCACGATGGCGCGGATCTTGTCCTTGTTCTCGATGAGATAGGTGATGTCGGGGATGACGAGATCCACGCCCAGCATATCCTCCTCGGGGAACATGAGGCCCGAGTCGATGACGAGCATCTCATCCTCCACGCGAATGACGGTCATGTTCTTTCCGATTTCGCCGAGACCGCCCAGCGGTATAATCTGTACTTTTTGTGCTCCTTTTGACAAAAATGGACACCTCCATAAAATATTTGAATCCGTAATGCTGTAAAGAGAATGCCTCAATCCGTACGAGGCAGTAGTATGAACACGCAGAGAAAGGGTGCGCAAAAACACACCCTCATAAGAAAACTCCGAAGAAGCATAGAGGTCTTTCGTCAAAAATAGCGAAAAACAACGTCAGGAAATGTGGTCAAAACCTCCGAAAGGCTTCGCGTTCCTTTCCATTTTCTGATGGTTCCATGCAATCCCTCTATGAAGTTATGTCCGCTCAATTCATTTGGTTTATATTGTACCATCATCAAGAGGGAAAAGCAATGGATTTTTCGCAAAGAAAAAGACCGCTGAGGGCGGCCTTTTGTGCAATTTGCAGAAACGGAGCTTTCCCGTTTCAGCTCAAGGGGAGACTCCCTCCGGCCCTGCGGGCCACCTCCCTCTGGAGGGAGGCACGCAAGCTTGCTGCGATTCGCAAGGGAAGTACATTTCTCACCTGCTGGCGATTTTCCAGCTCAACGCAAAAGCCGGAGGATAAGCCACGCCACGCCGAGGGCACCGACGAGGATAAAAAGGGAGGGGACGATGACGAAGAAAAGGAACGCCGCCAGGGCCGCCACGCCGAGGACGATGGCGATCTTCCACAGAAGGCTGGCATTTGGGAAGTCCACGAGGGCGCGGAGCACCTTGAGCCAGGTGCTCCCGCCGCCATAGGTCCGGTAGCGGGTCTTTTTCTTCTCCGGCTCCCCACCCGCATCGAGGGTGACGCCCCGAAAGCTCTCCGACTCGCTGGCGCTCATTTCCCGCACATTGTCCTGCTCGTCCATTCCGATTCCCTCCCATCAATGGTAATACAGTGAAAATACAAAGCCCTCTTCGATAAGGTATCTGGGGTCAAACATCAGGCAGTCCAGCCGCTCGCGGATGCCCCGCATGTGGTGGGCGACGCGGCTGGCCGGTGCGCCCAGCATCGACTCGATATTTGGCACGTCGTCGAAACGGAGGCCGTTGAGATTGCCAAAGGATATGATGCAGGCGGTGACGATGGCGGAAATCTCATGGGGCGAGGTCTCCACCTCCGCCACGCAGAGGTAGTCATCAAAGAGATAGGTCAGGAGCTTCGCCGCGAACCGACTGAAGCCCAGCTTCATGGCGAAGATGATGATGTCCGCCCTGGCCTTTTTGAAATGGTCCGCCACCTCTACCGGCAGCACGAGCCGCTCCGGGAGATTCTGCTGCTTCAGAAGATTCAGCTGGGCAAAGGAGCTCATGATGTGGAGGATATGGCGCACAGCCGCCGACTCCCGGCCGAAGAAGTCCGAGAGCGTCGCCTCCGGATCCTGGCAGCGGTAGATCTCCAGCTCTCCAAGGAGGATGTCCTTCATGCGGGCCCGGAGCTTTTCGCTGGCGGGAATGGCCGTCACGTAGTTCAGCATCATGATGCCCCGCATGTGCATGTGACCGAAGAATATCATGTGCTCCAGGTCCATCATGCCCCACTCCGAGGGAGGCAGCTCGATGAGCTCGTCCGTGAAGAGGTCCCGACCGCTGAGGCCGTCCTCCGTCACGCCGGACACGTAAAAGATGCGAAACTCCGAGTGCAGGAGATCCCGCACGATGTCCTGCTCCGACACCGAGAGCTTTTCCCGCTCCTCCATAAAGTAGATGTAGAGGGGCGTCTCGTCCGACTCGATGAGGTGGTAGTCAAAGAGGAAGAAATCCCAGAAGCCCGGCCAGAAGTCCGGGTGCTTCATGCTCAGGGGATTCGACGGATCATCGTCGCCTCCCTCGGGCCCCATGTAGAGGGTCAGTGCCCGATTGAAATCCCGCTTATAGGGCTCCTTTTGGAAATACTCCCCCACGCGGCGCAGGAGTGCGTCCAGCATGTCATTGAGCCGGACGATGTCCTCCTCCTCCACCCCCTCGCCCCGGTCGAGAGAGCTATAGAACTCATCGAGGGCGTGGCGGGGCGGCATGAGGAACATGTCCCGGAGATAAAAGGCCTTCTGCGCCTCGTCCAGCACGTCGCTGTAGGGCGGCTCCTTGTCGTCGAAATACGTGGCAATGTAGTCCGCAATATCCCGCATGGCGTCGAAATAACGCCGCACATTCGCCTCGTCCAGGGTAAAGCTCTTGTCCTTGTCCGCCAGGCGATAGAGAATCTCGATATGGTCATAGGTATCCAGGGAAAAGAGACCGTAGAGATCCTGCTCCTCGATATAGGTCATGGCCGTGGCAAGGATATCCCAAAGGAAGCGCAGGTGCGCCTCGTCTGCCCCATTCCAGGCCTTTTTCCGCAGGTACTTTTCCACCGCGTCCTGGGCGACCACCTGCTCGTATTTATCCTTTCCCTGATAAAATTCCGCAACTAAATCATAGACGTTCTTCATTCCGATCGTCCCTTGCTGTCATACAGCACCTCCGTTAAAAAATTCGATATTCTTTCATTCTAGCATAGGCGCCGTAAGAAGTAAACGACAAGATTTAGGATGATTGTCCATCGCTGGCGCGGTCAGCATCGTCGGTATCGTCGGCCCATTGGAGAAGGAGCGCCTTGTCCTCCTCCGTCAGGGGCGCGCTCGCCAATAGATCCGGGCGATGGAGGCGGGTCAGGCGGAGGGATTGCTCCCGCCGCCACTTCTGGATGCGGGCATGGTCGCCGGAGAGCAGCACCTCCGGCACCTCCCGCCCCTCGAAGGAGCGGGGCCGGGTGTACTGGGGAAAGCCCAGGAGCCCGTCGTAGAAGGAATCCGTCGGCGCCGACTCCTCCGCCCCCAGGACGCCTGGCAGCATCCGGGATACCGCATCCACTATAAGCATGGCCGGGAGCTCGCCTCCCGTCAGCACGAAGTCCCCGATGGAGATGGTCTCATCCGCCAGGTCGTAGATGCGGGCATCGAAACCCTCGTAGTGGCCGCATAGAAAGACGAGCTGGCTGTAGGTCGCCAGCTCCTTTGCCTTTTTCTGATTGAATACCTTGCCGGAGGGATCCATGATGAGGACGCGCCGGTTTTCCGCATGCTCCGGCGTCTTTGCCAGCACGTCCCGTACGGCGCTGTACATGGGCTCCGGCTTTAGCACCATGCCGGCCCCGCCGCCGCAGGGAGTGTCGTCCACATGACGGTGCTTGTCCGTGGAGTAGTCGCGAAAATTCGTGTAGTGGATGTCGAGGATGCCGCTATCCTGGGCCCGCTTCGTGATGCTGGCACCGAAGGGCCCGGCGAACATCTCCGGGAATAGGGTCACGATGTCAATCCGCATCGCTTTCCACCTCCGGCAGCTCCACCACCATGCGCCCGCCATGGATGTCGATAGCATGGACGACGGACTTCAGCGCGGGGATGAGGATCTCCCGCCCATCCAGGCCACGGGTCTGGTAGACATCGTTGCTGCCCGTCCGAAGGACATTCTCCACCACGCCCAGCTCCTGCCCCGCCTCGTCAAAGACGTGGAGGCCGATGATGTCGAAGGTGTAGAACTCCCCCTCCTCAAGAGGTGCCGCCTCGCTCCTGTCCACCGTCAGGAGCTTTCCTGTAAGCTCCTGCGCCTTTTCCCGAACGGGGTATTCACGAAACCGCATGAGCACCAGATTCTTGTGGTACTTCACGCTCTCGATATGGAGAAGCTCGTCCCCCACCTGGACCTCCCTCATGGTCTCGAAGCGCTCCAGGAAGTCCGTCAGGGGAATGATGCGCAGCTCCCCATGGATGCCATGGGGAGCGCCCACCTTTCCGATGGTTATGCGGTTCTTAGCCGCGGATGGCGATAATCTTGTCATCTTCCACCAATACTTCCACGTTCATGAGCTCGCGCATGTCGTCGCCGATGTGGACCTCCACCTGGCGCTCCAGCGTCCCCTGGACGATCTCCGCGCCCAGGACGAGCTTCTCCACCTCTTCCTTGCGGGCAAGGGTCTGCTCCCGATACTGGGCCCGCTTCTCCCGCTCCTGGGCGAAGTGCTGGCGGATGGCGTTCATGCGCTGCATGTCGACAGGCGTCGGATTCTGCACCTCATTTTCCTGCAGCACGCGCTTTTCCTGAATGTCGATCTGCTGGATCTCCAGCTCCGCCCGGGAAATCCCGTCCGTCATCTCCTTGAGAATCTTCTCCTTGAGCTTCTCCGTGAGCTTCGCCTTGATGGTGACAGGCATCTTCAGTGAAATCGAATCCATAACGTTCTCCCTTTTCTATATCCGGGACAGGCGGAAAATATAGCCCCCGTCCCTCAGTCCTATAACATCGCACTCGCAGACTCCCCCTGACCCTATCGGGTCATCCCCCTCGAGAGGGGGACGAGGCAAAACCCAAAAGCTCGGCAATAGAACGTCACGTCAGGCAAAACGTGTGGAATTGCGCGTCGTATCATGCTATTGCAAAGCTGGTGAGCCTCACATACCTCCCTCTCGAGGGAGGTGGCACGCGAAGCGTGTCGGAGGGAGTCTTGATGCTGGTAGTGACAGGTACATAAAAATGGGGCTGTGCAAATGCATTCGCATTTTATCACAGCCCCTTCTTTCAGTTGATCTCAACCGAGACCTTCTTGTTTTCCCGGGTGGCTGCGGCCTTGACGACCGTGCGCAGTGCCTTGGCGATGCGCCCCTGCCGTCCGATGACCTTGCCCATATCATCCGCCGCCACATGCAGGTCCAAGAAGACCTCATTGCCCTCCTCGCGCTCCTCCACGCGGACAGACTCCGGATGATCCACTAAGGATTTGGCGATAACTTCAACAATCTCTTTCATGTCGAGCTACTCCAATCACTTTGCTTTTTTCGCCTCGGCGAACTTCGCCATGACGCCCTGCTTGCTCAGAAGGTTCTTGACCGTATCCGTCGGCTGAGCACCCTTCTTCATCCAGTCGATAGCCTTCTCCTCGTCAAGCGTGACGACAGCCGGCTGCTGGGAAGGATCGTAGTTGCCGAGGATCTCGATGAAGCGGCCATCGCGCGGTGCGCGGGAGTCCGCAACGACGATGCGATAGAAGGGGTTCTTCTTCGCGCCCATGCGGTTCAAACGAATCTTTACTGCCATTGATATTTCACCACCTTTCGCTGGTATTTATTTCATGAAGGGCAATTTCGGGAGCCCCATGCCGCCTAGATTTCCTAGGCCAGGGAAGCCGCCCTTCTTGCCGCCTTTCATCTTTTTCATCTTCTTCATCATCTTCTGCATTTCCGCAAACTGCTTCAAGAGCTTGTTGACATCCTGCACCCGCGTGCCGGAGCCCTTGGCAATGCGCTTGCGGCGGCTGCCGTTGATGATGGAGATATCGGCCCGCTCCTTCGGTGTCATGGAGCGGATGATGGCCTCGATCTGGCGCATCTCCTTGCCGTCGAGGTCGATGTCCTGCCCCGCCAGCTGCTTCTTTAGCCCGCCCATGCCCGGTATCATGCCGAGGATGGTGTCAAGGGACCCCAGCTTCTTGATCTGCTGCATCTGGGCCAGGAAATCATCGAGGGTGAACTCGTTTTTGCGAAGCTTCTTCTCCATCTTCTTCGCTTCCTCGAGGTCAAAGGCTGTCTGCGCCTTTTCCACGAGGGAGAGCACGTCACCCATGCCCAGGATGCGGGAGGCCATGCGGTCGGGGTGGAAGACCTCGAGGGGCTCGATTTTCTCCCCCATGCCCACGAACTTGATGGGCACGCCGGTGACTGCCTTGACGGAGAGGGCCGCACCGCCGCGGGCATCGCCGTCCAGCTTCGTCAGGATGACGCCGTCGAGCCCCAGAGCCTCGTTGAAGGTCTGGGCCACGTTCACCGACTCCTGGCCCGTCATGGCATCCACCACCAGGAGAATGTCGTGGGGGTGGACCGTGCCCTTGATGTCCTTCAGCTCCTGCATGAGCTTTTCGTCAATCTGCAGGCGGCCCGCCGTATCGATGATGACCACATCACAGGCGTGGGAGACGGAGTAGTCGATGGAGTCCCTAGCGATGGCGACGGCATCCTTCGAGTCGTGGACCGAGTAGACCGGCACGGAGATCTGCTTGCCCAGCACCTCCAGCTGGGTGATAGCCGCCGGGCGGTACACGTCCGCCGCCACGAGGAGCGGGTGCTTGCCTTGCTTTTTGAGGGCGAGGGCGAGCTTTCCGGCCGACGTGGTCTTGCCGGCGCCCTGGAGGCCCACCATCATGAGGACTGTGGGGGGCTTCGGGCTGATGTTCAGCCGGCTCTGGGTGCCACCCATGAGGCGGGTGAGCTCCTCGTCCACGATCTTGATGACGACCTGGGCCGGCGTCAGGGTGTCGAGGACCTCCTGACCGATGGCCCGCTCCTTGATGGTCTTGACAAAGTCCTTGACCACCTTGAAGTTGACATCTGCCTCCAGGAGCGCCATGCGCACCTCGCGCATGGCTTCGTTGACATCCTCCTCCGTCAGCTTGCCGTGGCCTCGGAGCTTTTTGAACGTGGCCTGCAAGCGATCCGACAAACTCTGAAATATCAAGCTCCTGCCTCCTGTTCTCCAAGTAGTGGCGAAAGACGCGCCAGGAGCGCATCGATACGCGCCCCATTGTCCGCCGTCCGAAGGGCCGCCAGCTCCTCCGCAATAGCCGAGAGCTCCGACCGCTCCCGCGCATACCGCGCGACAAGCCCGAGCTTCTCCTCATATCCCGCCATCGCGCGCTCGGCACGATGGATATTGTCATGCACCGCCTGCCGCGAAATCCCAAGCTCCCCCGCGATTTCCGAAAGGGAGAGATCCTCAAACAGATGAAGCCGCAGACATTCCTGCTGCTTGTCCGTCAGAAGCGCCCCATAGAAATCAAAGAGCAGCGACAGGTAGAGAATCTGATTCATAAGCCATCTTCATCCATCTGGAAATGTGAACAATGGCTATTATAACGGAGAGAAAAGAAGGTGTCAAGTATTTTTACTTGTCGGCTGGATTTAAGTGCCTGCACCGCTAAAATGGCGGCCCCTGCCTTTCTTCCCAAGTCAGAAAAAAGACTACGACAAATACAAACGCGTTTTGTCATAGTCCCCAATGAACAGAATACTGATTGCCAATTTATTCAATCAATGTGGAATTCCTGATAAAGCTTCTCTCGCCGAAGTGGATTATCCATCGCTGCAGAAAGGTCATTCAGCCGCCCAGCCTTCTGCAAGTGCTTGATAAGCTCCAACACACGTGCCTCGCCACGTTTCTCGCCACGCTTTTCGCCTTTCCGTTCACCTTCTTCCTTTGCCAGCTGCTGCCCCTCAATGAAGTTCGTATTATAGTCGAGGATAGCGGACTCGCGGGCGAGATATTCCTGGTATTCCTTATCCGACTGGGCAAATTTATCCGCTGCTTCAAATACATCACGGTATGCCACGTTCATCATCGCCAGTTCCTCCTTTTCCTCATCATCGAGATTGTCCACGAGAATCGCACACCACCGTTCGACGCGGCTCATCTCCCGCACTTTCTTCCGCTTCACCTTCGCCAGCTCCAGAAAATGGAGCTCCAAATCCTCCGTCAACCGATGCATATTCTTCTGTGCGCCCCGTCATATCATTGATGAATTCCAGCGTTACACGCTTGCGCTCATTCTGACCAAAAATGTATTTGAACACAAGATCATTCGTCAGATTCAGCTTCCGTTTTCCTATCATACCCCCACCTCCATCCGATAATACATTCTCCTTTTATTATACTGGAAACACACGGGAAATCAAGAAAGAAAAGAAGCCCCGCGTCCCGCAGGATTTCTACCGTAAATTGCCAAAGTAACTTCAGATTCCCCGTATACAAGTTGGACTTTCTCTGACAAAGATTTTATAGTTGAATTTAGTATGAGAATCGGTCAAAATCATAAAAATCATACGAACAAAAAATCTGGACAATAGCCTCTTAAAACTGTATAATATAAGCAAATAGAGGATCGGCGACACGTGCTTGCACGGTGAGAGCGTCGATAGAGCTGTGACCTCAGGAAGAGTGCCGGGAATGGCTGGACCTGGGAGAGCTCCCCGAAGGGTTTTTCCTGTAGACACCTCATCCCGGCTATAACTCGTAAAATCGGGGACAGAAAAAACAGGACAATCCGAAAGGGACGGGAGAACCTCACTCTCGTCCCTTTTGTGCGTCTGGAGGAAAAACCATGTTGCTAGAAGATGCCGCTGAAGAATTCTCTGCCTTGCTCGGTATCCGATACAAGTTGACTCTTGGGCACAAGAAAAAATCTGAGGTGGTGGAAATATCGTTCCATCCTGAAGATTTCCATCACTTGGCAGGATTACACAAATTAAAAGGTTCGTATGCGATTTTGGACACGCAGAACGACATTCTCTCCATGATTCGTGCAAAAGAATTTTCCACAACAACAATTCAAAAGGATGCGGCTTTTCCTCTGATTTCTGAAAGACTCGAAATCCTTTCCCACTTCCGCGAATTTCTGGAATCCAAAACTACCAGTATCTATGCATTCGATCCCCGCAACGCCCATATCACAACATCGCTTCCGAAGGGACTTCTAGCAAAAGGCAGAATTGCATCAATTCCTGTTGCGTTTTCCCTGTTCGTTCGAGATACTGGAGAATATACAGCATGCTCTGTGTTTGCCATGAATAAGGGATATGACTATGCAATTCGGCAAACCAAGTTTGCTATCCTTATGCGAGAAAAGCTCATACAAGATAAGAACAATTCGTGGGCCAGCACGATATTATATCGTCATCCTGCCTACCGAGAAGACTTCTCCACTTAACAATACAAAGATTTCACACTGAAAGTTGCAACCTCAAAAAGAAGCCCCGCCCCCAGCAGTGATTTCGCCTGCCAGGGACGGGGCTTATTTAATTGGCATATTGCAACCCGCGATTAGCTGTTGCCACCGTTTTCAATCAATGTGGAATTCCCGATAAAGAGCTGCAAGCTGGTCAGGATTTTCCATCGCTGCAGAAAGGTCATTCATCCGCCCAGCCTTCTGCAAGTGCTTGATGAGCTCCAACACACGTGTCTCCCCTTTTTCCTCCGCCAATTTTTGTCCCTCAACAAAGTTCGTATTATAGTCGAGGATAGCGGACTCGCGGGCGAGATATTCCTGGTATTCCTTGTCCGACCGGGCAAATTTATCCACTGCTTCAAACGCATCATGGCATGCCACATTCATCGTCGCCAACCCCGTTTTCTGCATCATTTCGAATGGCATTATCTGCTTCTTACTCGATATGAAATTCTTGGTAGAGCGCTTCACGTCGCGTCATATCCCGCAATGCTGCTGACAAATCATCCATGCGCCCCGCATCCTGCAAGGTTTCTAAAAGAGATGCCAATCGTGCCTCGCCACGTTTCTCGCCCTGACGTTTCCCCTCTTCCTTTGCCAGTTGCTGCCCCTCAATGAAGTTCGTATTATAGTCGAGGATAGCGGACTCGCGGGCGAGATATTCCTGGTATTCCTTATCCGACTGGGCAAATTTATCCGCTGCTTCAAATACATCACGGTAAGCCACATTCATCATTGCCAGTTCCTCCTTTTCCTCCTCGTCAAGATTGTCCAAAAGAATCGCGCACCACCGCTCGACGCGGCTCATCTCCCGCACTTTCTTCCGCTTGACCTTCGCCAGCTCCAGGAAATGAAGCTCGAGATCCTCCGTCAACCGATGCATATTCTCTGGATTGTACAGCCCATACATGGCATGAAGCCCATCGCCCGGCAGAATAGCATGGCGCAGGATATTGATGGCTATCGCAGGCTTCAACCGGCCATAGCCCTGTCCTGCCCGCAAGGAATCAAAGTGAAGATACATCTGCGCCCAGTAAAAGAGCGTCCGTTGCTCGAAAAACAGATAGTTGAACACCTGCATCTCGATATCCGCCCGTGTCCCATCATTCATCTGCGCGAAAATATCCAGCCGCCCCAGCTTCTCCGTCTGTCTCTGCGGAGAAAGCTCCACATTGCGAAACTGGAGATCCGTAAAGGCCCTACTCCCCGTGCGACCCGTCATGTCATTGATAAATTCTAGAGTGACGCGTTTACGCTCATCCTGCCCAAAAATATACTTGAAAAGCAGATCATTCGTCAGATTCAGCTTCTGTCTCCTCGCCATACTGCCACCTCCATCCGACAATATATTCTCTTTCTTTATTATACTGGAAACCTGTGGAAAAGCAAGAAAACGAATCTATAAAAGAAGCCTCCGGCCCCGCAGAAAATCCTGCCAAGGAGCATAGAGGCTTCTTGTGCCGTGACCTATTGCAGCCCGGGCTTAGATGCTGCCATCGTTTCCAGCCACGATGCGGTGTCCCACGCGGCAAAGCTGGAACCGTGGTCCGTGGGGGGATGCCCTACATCCGATAGGTCAGGTATTTGATTTATTGCAGCCCGGCCATAGCCGCTGTCATCGTGTCTAGTCACGATGCGGTTACCCACGGCGGGAGACTAGACCCGTGCTCCGTGGTGGGATGCCTACATCCGATAAATCTCTTTGTATCTTTATTATACCGAAAAATCTCTTGCCGTGCAAGGGAAAGCTCTGGACATTCCCTCAGCTCTTCTACCGCTCTGGCCAGCAGCTAGCCAGGTACTCTCCTATCCTTTTCTCTGCTCCGTTGGTGGTGGGCTTGTAGTAGTGGGCGGTTTCCAGGCCCTTGGGGAGGTAGTTTTGGTGGACGAATTGGCCGGGGTAGTTGTGGGCGTATTGGTAGTCGGTGCCGTGGCCCAGCTTGGCGGCGCCCTTGTAGTGGGAGTCCCGGAGGTGGATAGGGACGGGGCCGATTCTCTTGCCTCTTACGTCCGCCAGTGCGGCGTCGATGCCCATGTAGGCAGCGTTGGACTTTGGGGCGCCGGCGATGTAGGTGACGGCCTGGGCGAGGGGGATCCTTCCCTCGGGCATGCCGACGAGCTGGACGGCCTGGGCGGCGGCCATGGCTACCACCAGGGCGTTCGGGTCAGCGTTGCCCACGTCCTCGGCGGCGCATATCACCACGCGGCGGGCGATGAAGACCGGGTCCTCGCCGGAGGCGATCATTCTTGCCAGGTAGTGGAGGGCGGCATCCGGGTCGCTGCCCCGCATGCTCTTGATGAAGGCGGAGACGGTGTCGTAGTGGTTGTCCCCCTTCTTGTCGTAGCGCTGGACCCGCTCGCCGGCCACCTCCTGGAGCTCCTTCATGGTGATGTGGCCGCCGGTCTTTTCCCCCGTGTCCAGCATGTTGCTGGCGGCCTCCAGGAGATTCAGCGCGATGCGGGCGTCGCCTCCTGCGATGCCTGCCATGGCGGAGAGGGCGTCCTCGTCGGCGGTGAGGCCGAGCTCCCCTAGGCCCCGCTCCGTGTCCGTCAGGGCATTCTTCAGGATATGGACGATCTCCCCGTCCGTGAGCTCCGTGAGGCGCACGATGCGCACCCTAGAGAGCAGGGCGTGGTTAACCTCAAAGAAGGGATTTTCCGTGGTGGCGCCGATGAGGATGAGGCGGCCGTCCTCCACGTAGGGGAGGAGCGCATCTTGCTGCCCTTTGTTGAAGCGGTGAATCTCGTCTATGAAGATGATGGTGCGCTTCTGGTAGTAGCGGCGGGCCTCGTCGGCGTTTTTCACCACGTTCCGTATCTCGGCGATGCCGGCGGAGACCGCGTTGATCTTCGTGAACTCGCTGCCGGTCAGGTGGGCGATCATCTGGGCCAGGGTCGTCTTGCCGGTGCCCGGCGGGCCGTAGAGTATCATGGAGGGGATGGCGTCCTGCTCGATCTGCTTGCGCAGGAAGCGGCCGGCCCCCACGGCCTCCCGCTGGCCCACAAATTCCTCAAAGGTGCGGGGCCGCATGCGCTCCGCCAGGGGCTCGAAGCGACGGGAGGCCCCCTCCTCTGCCGCTGCAAAAAGGTCCATGGATTCCATCATGATGCACTCCCCGTGGAGCCAAAGCCGCCCTGGCGCTCTGCTCCCTCGCCTGCCACGTCCCCGTCCGCCACGAGATATTTCTGGAAGATGCCCTGGGCGATGCGCTCGCCCCGCTCAATATCGACAGGCTCCTTGCCCCGGTTGATGAGGGCGATATAGATATGGCCCTCGTTGTCGGGATTGTTGTAATAGTCCGCGTCCACGACGCCCACGCTGTTCGTCAGCACGAGATGGCGCTTCACGGCGAGGCTGGAGCGGATGTGGATATAGAGCACCTCGTCGGGCTCCATGTAGGCCTTGAGGCCCGTGGGAATCATGGCCGCCGCCCCCGGCTCCAGGTGGGCCGGCTCTGCCGCCGCCAGGTCGTAGCCGGCGCTCATGGCCGTCTTTCGGGCGGGCAGGTTGATGCCCTTCCCCGCGTGGGCCGATACGATTTGAAATCCTCTTGTCTTCAAAATTTCCTCCTAAAAAATACTCAACTAGACAAAACGGAACACGTCCACCAGCCGTGCGTCAGCTTTCTCGCAGACTCCCCCTGACCCTGGCGGGCCATCCCCCTCTGGAGGGGGACGAGGCAAAACTCAGCAGTATGGCAACGAAAGGGTATGGCGAATAAAATAGTCGGGTCGTGTACACAGACAAAGTCACTTTCAAGCGAGGTACAAAAAGGGGGCTGTGGTAAAATGCATTCGCATTGCACCACAGCCCCACCGTCTTGTCATGCCTCTGGAGCCTCGGCTGGCTCCTCCTCCTTCTTCGGCGCGGTGAAGATGCCGGAGACGGGATGGGCCGGCGTGATGGTGGAAATGGCATGCTTGTAGACCATCTGCTGCTTTCCCACGGAGTCCAGCACCACCGTGAAGTTGTCAAACCCCCGGACGTTGCCCTTTATCTGGAAGCCATTGACCAGATGAATGGTCACCGCCACGTTTTCCTTACGAACCTGATTCAAGAAGCTGTCCTGAAGATTGATGCTTTTTGTCGGCATGGAAAATCCTCCTTCGCCCTCGACTCCGCGCCTCTCCCCAAGCCATCCAAAGCAGCGGGGAGCGTCACAGAGTCCTTAACGTATATGAAACTCTTTCTTATTTCGCCTTTTCTTCGAAAAATCCTTCTAATTCTAAGAAAAGAGCGTTGAGAATCTCTGTCTCTGTCTTTCCTTCTACGTCGATCCAATGGATATAGTCCATGCGGCGGAACCAGGTGAGCTGCCGCTTGGCAAAGTGGCGGGTGTTCTTCTTCAGCGTATCGATGGCCTCCTCCTGGGTCGTCTCACCCGCAAGATAGGCCGCGATTTCCTTGTAGCCGATGCCCTTCATGGCGGGGGCCTCCCGAGGTACGCCGGAGGCGAGGAGCCTCTCCACCTCCTCAAGAAGGCCTGCCTCCACCATGAGGTCCACCCGGCGGTTGATGCGCTCGTAGAGCACCTCCCGGGGGCGGGTGAGGCCCACGACGAGAGCATCGTAGACGAGTGCCCCCGCTGCGGCCCGTTCTCTCGAAATGGATTCGCGCCCTTCCTCCGCCACCTCCAGAGCCCGGATGACACGCACCACGTTGTTGGGGTGGATTTCTGCCGCTGCTCTTGGGTCCTTCTCCCGAAGGAGCCCATAGAGGTATTCGCTCCCCCGCTCCTCCACCAGGCGGCGGAGCCTTTCGCGAAAGTCGCTGTCGTGGCCCTGCGCATTGAATGCATAGCCCTCGAGAAGGGCCTTGAGGTAGAGCCCCGTGCCCCCTGCTATGACGGGGATCTTTCCCTCTCCATTCAGCCGGTGGATAAGCTCCCCCGCCTGCTGCTGGAAAAGGGTCACGTCGTAGGGCTCCAGTGGCTCCAATATGTCGATGAGGTGGTGGACTATGCCCCGCCGCTCTGCGGGGCTGGGCTTTGCGGTGCCGATATCAAAGCCCCGGTAGACCAGCATGGAGTCGCCGGATATGATTTCCGTCCCGAGCCTCTCTGCCACATCGAGGGAGAGGTCCGTCTTTCCCACGGCCGTCGGCCCAACAATGACGAGGACTTTATCCCGCGAGCCGCCTTCAGTCATCGGCGAGGGTCACGGTCTCGCCCACGTCCACGATGGTGACCGTGGCCCGGGTCGTGGACTCGGTGATTTTCTTGTAGTGCTTCGGATCCTCGGCGATGATGTCCCACGTATTGTAGTGGACGGGAATGACATGCTTCACATTGAGAAGCTGTGCCGCCAGCGCCGCGTCCTCGATGCCCATGGTGTAGTTGTCCCCGATGGGTAGCAGCGCATAGTCCAGGGTATCCTTCTGGCCGATGAGGCGCATGTCGCTGAAGAGGGCCGTATCGCCGGCATAGTAGAGGACAAGGCCGCCGATGTAGATGACGAAACCGCAGGCGATGCCGCCGGCTACGCCCGCGCTATGCTGGGCCAGCGTCATGCGCACCTTGCCGAAGGGCAGCGTCAGGGAGCCGCCGAGATTCATGGGGTAGGTCTTGAGCCCCTTTGCCCGCTCCTCGCAGACGCCCAGCACCTCCGGCGTGGAGACGATGGCAGCACCGGTACGGGCCGCGATCTCCGGCGCATCCCCCAGGTGGTCGCCGTGGGCGTGGGTCACGAGGATATAGTCGCACGCTACCTCAGACGCGCTGATCTTCGCTGTGGGGTTCCCCGTGAGGAACGGGTCGAAGAGCACCTTGTGGGTGCCATCATCCAAGAGGAAGCAGGAATGTCCATAATACGTATACTTTACCATACAAAAAGCACCTCCTGTTTGCAGTTGCCCCGTAGGGTCTTGCATGGTATCCTAAGATAAAGAAAAATAATAGCTATGGCTTCAGTATACCATAGCCATGACGGGAAATCGAGGGGGAAATCATGAGCAGCGTCATAACATTGCCCTATATACGGGCCACAAAAACAGGCACAGAGGAAAAGCGCCCCTGTCTCATCGTCACAGGGGGCCGGGGGCCGGAGCCCCACTGGCTCCAGCAGGTGGCGGAGGGAAAGGCGCTCTGGGCGGCGGACCACGGCATCGATGCCTGCCGCCGGGCGGAAATATTGCCCGACCGGCTCATCGGGGACCTCGATAGCCTGAGCCTCTCCTCCCTCGCCTGGGCGGAAGCAAAGGGCATCCCCATCGAGAAATTCCCCACGGAAAAGGACGACACGGATACCCAGCTCGCCCTCCAAAAGGCAGAGGAAGCGGGCTACAGCCCCATCTATCTCGCCGGTGCCTTTGGCAACCGGACGGATCACGCCATGAGCACCCTCTATACCGCCGCAGCCGCCGGGACGGACGTGATCCTCGCCGACGACCGGGAGACCCTTTTCTTCCTGCAGGGGGGCCAAGCTCTTACGCTCACCTTCGACCGGGGGCCAAAGGCCCTGTCCCTCCTTCCCCTCTTCGGCGATGCGGAGGAGGTCACCATGCGGGGCGTCCACTGGCCCCTGGAGGGGGCCCACCTCACGGAGAGGCGGCCCACCGCCGTCAGCAATCGCCTCGAGGAGGGCTCGACCCGTTGCAGCGTCTCCCTCACGAAAGGGCTCCTCGGCGTCTATATCTGCCTGTTTGAGTAGTGGCGCTGGCGCAGGGCCTCGTAGAGGAGGATGGCCGCCGACGCCGCCACATTGAGGGACTCCGCCTGCCCTGCCTCCCGCTCTGCCATGGGGATATAGACCTTTTCCGCCGCCTGCAGGAGCTCTGCAGACACCCCATTTCCCTCGTTGCCGAATACGACGAGGGAGGGCCCTCGAAAATCCGTATCGAAGTGCATCTTTGCCGTAGCGTCCAAGGCCGTGACCAAAAGCCGCAGCCCCCGCTCCCGGGCAAAGGCGAGGACCTCCTCTGCCGTGAGACTTGGGCAGATAGGCAGGTGAAAGAGAGAGCCCATGGCGCTTCGCACCGCCTTGTCCCCGAAGGGGTCCGCAGAGCCCCGGGTGAGGAGCACGGCGTCCGCCCCAGCCGCGTCCGCTGTCCGAAGGATCGTCCCCACATTTCCCGGCTCCTGGAGACCATCGAGAAGGACGTAGAAGGGATTTTCTGCGGCAGGAAGCTCAGAGAGAGCCCAGTGCCTCTCCTCCAGCACGAGGAGGATGCCCTGGGGTGTTTCTGTTGCCGATGCCTTTTTCAGCAGCCGCTCCTCTACCTCGTAGAGCTTCGTGCGGGAGGCCAGACGCTCCACGAGCCTCGCCCCCCGCCCCCTTTCCCGCAGGGCTGGCGTCACGAGGCCGTAGGAGATCTCCCAGTCCGACGCCGCTGCCATCTCTGCGAGGCGCAGTCCCTCCGCAAGAAAGAGGCCTTCCGCCTCTCTTTTTTTCCGCCGGGTAAGAGACTGGGCCAGCTTGATTTTCTTATTCTCCGCGCTTTCGATCCGCTCCATACTTTCCCCCAGATACAAGAAAATCCGATAAGAGCGTGACTCTTATCGGACTTTCGATCAGTCGATTACTGGTTTTCCTTCGCAACAGCGACGAGGCCAGCGAATGCCTTTGCATCTGCAATGGCGAGGTCCGCGAGCATCTTGCGGTTCACCTCGACGCCTGCCTTTGTGAGGCCTGCGATGAGGCGGCTGTAGGAAATGCCATTGGCACGGGCTGCCGCATTGATACGGGCAATCCAGAGGCGACGGAAGGTGCCCTTCTTCGCACGACGGTCACGACGCGCATAATAGAGCGCCTTCATGACGGTCTCGTTTGCCTTCTTAAACTGCTTGCTCTTGGAGCCCTTGTAGCCCTTTGCAAGCTTCAGGATTTTCTTATGACGCCTATGTGCTGTCACGCCGATTTTAACTCTTGGCATGG
The DNA here is from genome assembly GCA_945877355.1 of uncultured Mitsuokella sp. GTDB lineage: Bacteria > Bacillota > Negativicutes > Selenomonadales > Selenomonadaceae > AWVT01. Next base: position 22,837 of record CAMCRT010000003.1, read on the forward strand.
TGATATCCTCCTAGTATTCTACGATTAGCCGTTGGGAAGCATACGCTTCACGCGACCGAAATCCGACTCGGCGACGAGTGCAGCCTTGCGAAGGTTGCGCTTGCGCTTCGGGGACTTCTTCTCGAGGATGTGGCTCTTGAAAGCCTTGTTACGCTTGAATTCACCGCTGCCCGTAACGGTAAAACGCTTTGCAGCAGCCCTTCTTGTCTTAATCTTCGGCATTGTTATTTCCTCCCTCAGTTTCGGGTTTTGCCTGCTTCTTCGGCTTCGACGACTTCTGCACCTTCGGTGCCACGATCATCGTCATGTTCCTTCCCTCAAGCTTTGCATTGCGCTCGATGGAGACGGTGTCCCCGAGGCGCTCCGCCACGCGGCCCAGGACCTCACGGCCCAGCTCCGGATGGGACAGCTCACGGCCACGGAACATGATGGTGACCTTGACCTTGTTGCCCTCCTCCACGAAGCGGATTGCATTCTTCAGCTTGACATTGAAATCGTGCTCTTCGATATGCGGACGCAGCTTGACCTCCTTGATGGAGACAATCTTCTGCTTCTTCTTCGCTTCCTTCTCGCGCTTCTGCTGCTCATAGCGGTACTTGCCGAAATCCATGATGCGGCAGACAGGCGGGCGGGCCTTCGGGGCGACCTCGACGAGGTCGAGATGCTGCTCCTCCGCCATGCGGAGTGCCTCCCGGGTCGGCATGATGCCGAGCTGCTCGCCCTCAGCGCTGGTCACGCGGACCTCGCGGATGCGGATTTGCTCGTTGATGCGTAACGATTCCCTGCTAATAGTGAACACACCTCCTATTTGTAAGATGCCACCAAAAGAAAAAAGGCGGCACAAAGCCACCTAGGATAGTTCAAGCATATTGCTAAAACCCGACTGACTGAGCCAGCAGGTGAGAAGCGGTGGCTTCTGCTTTGGTGAGGACATGCCTCACATACAACAGGTACTATACCACGGAAATCAGATGCTTGTCAACGCTTTTCTTGCAAGATTTCTTCCCGCCTAGCGCATTTTTCTCCATGTGTCATGACGCATTCTAGGATTTGACACTCCATGGAGCTCTTGTTATTGCTACAAAAGAGGCCGAGGGCTCCTGTCCCTCGGCTCTATACTATCGATTTTACAGGCCCCGGCTTAGAGTGCACCGACGAGGTCGAGGCTCGGCTTCAGGGTCTTTTCGCCCGGCTGCCACTTGGCGGGGCAGACCTGGTCGCCGTGCTCTGCCACGAACTTCGAGGCCTGGAGCTTGCGGAAGAGCTCGTCAGCGTTGCGTCCCACGTTGCCGGCATTGACCTCGTAGGCCACGATGCGGCCCTGGGGATTCACGATGAAGGTGGCGCGCTCTGCCGTGCCATCCTCCTCGATGAGCACCCCGAAATCATCGGAGAGCACATGGGTGGGATCCGCCAGCATGGGGTAGGTGATGTTCTTCACCCGTTCCGAGTGGTCGTGCCAGGCCTTGTGGACGAAGTGGGTATCCGTGGAGACGGAATAGATCTCGCAGCCCTCTGCCTGGAACTTTGCATAGTTGTTCTGCAGGTCCTCCAGCTCCGTCGGGCAGATGAAGGTGAAGTCTGCCGGATAGAAGAAGAATACGCTCCACTTGCCCAGCACGTCCTTCTTCGAGACCGTGTGGAATTCATTGTTCTGGAAAGCATAGACTGTGAAATCGCCAATTTCCTTGTTGATAAGCGACATGGAATATCTCTCCTTTTTTATAAAGCAATCAGTGGGATAAAAGCTTCTCTATACCTATCACTCGTCCTCTGCGGAGGTGAATACATCCTCCTCGAGGCGCATGAGCAAATAGCAGTAGTCGGACAGGCGGTTGAGGTAGAGGCGGTCGCTGTCGGCGACGCTCTCCTCCTTGGCCAGGCGAAGGGCCATGCGCTCGGCACGGCGGGTGACGGTGCGGGCCGCATCCAGCATGGCGCCGCCCTTCGTGTCGCCCGGCACGATGAAGCTCGTCTGCTCCGGGAGATCCTCCTCGATCTTCTCGATCTCCGCCTCCATGGCCTTCACGTCCTCCATGGTGATGCTAGGGTCTCGGTTCAGGCTCGCAAAGTCTGCCATGAGATGGGGAATCTTTTTCTGGACGGCCAGCACCCGATCGGCGACCTCCTGCTTTTCCGCAAAGGCGCGGGCAGCGGCGAGGGCGGAATCCACCTCGTCGATGGTGCCATAGACCTCCACCCGGAGGGAATCCTTATCGACCCGCTCCCCTGTGTAGAGGCTTGTCTGGCCCTTGTCTCCTATCTTTGTTGTCACGGACATACGCTCATCTCCCTTTTCCCTACGTTTCTGCCGTCAATCTGGAATGGTATAGGTCTCGTCGAAGATCTCCATGGCACTGAAGAAGTTCTTGATCTCCCGGGCGGCGCTTTCCGGGCTGTCGGAGGCGTGGACGGCGTTGCGGCTGCCATTGGCGGCGTAGAGCTTGCGGATGGTGCCCTCCTCCGCGTCCTTCGGGTTCGTCTTGCCATTGAGACGCCGGACGCGCGTAATGGCATCCTCCCCCTCGAGGACCATGGCGAGGATGGGGCCGCTCGTCATGAAGCCCACGAGGTCCCCATAGTAGGGGCGGCCGATATGCTCCTCGTAGTGGAGCGAGGCGAGGTGCTCGTCCATCTTGACTTCCTTCATGGCGACGATGCGGAGGCCTTCCTCCTCGTAGCGCTTTATGATGTCGCCCACGTGATGCTTCGAGAAGGCATCGGGCTTTATGAGTACGAGTGTCTTTTCCATTTGCGTCCTCCTCAGAGCAGTTCCACGCGATAGTTGTCCGCCACCTCATGGTAGCGCTCGGCAGAGGCCTTGAGAGCCTGGATCTCATCGTCCCGCAGCGCCCGGACAATCTGGGCCGGGTTGCCGAAGACGAGGGAGTTCGACGGGATCTTCTTGTGCTGGGTCAGAAGAGTGCCGGCGCCGATGATAACATTGTCACCGATTTCGGAGTACCCCAGGAGGATAGAACCCATGCCGACGAGGCAGTTGTTGCCGATCTTCGAGCAATGCAGGATGGCATTGTGGCCGATGATGACATTATCCCCGATGATGGTGGGCGTGTCCATCATGACATGGACGGTGGCATTGTCCTGGATATTCGTGAACTTGCCGATGCGCACGGGCTGGAAGTCCCCCCGCACGATGGTGCTGAACCACAGGCTCGAGCCCTCGCCAATCTCCACATCGCCCACGACGACAGCCGTGGGAGCCATGAATACGCTGCCATCAATCTTAGGAGAAACACCCTTGTAGGGAATTATCGTTGCCAATTCTATCGCTCCTTCCGCTAGAATGCCTATAGAAAGTATACAAACTATTTTGTTCTTACATCTATGTGTATTCCATGGAAAGTATCATTTTCCTGCAAATTCACAAAATTTAATTACAGTTCTTTTTCCTTTACACCCTGCTGGAGGCTGTGAAAGCATTTGACCCGTTGCTGCCAAAGCCATTCGCGGATCTTCGGGCCTGTGAGATGGCTTGGTGCGTCCGCTCCCCTGATGGAAAGCATGGCACTTAGATACTTCTCCCCATGCTCCAGATATTCCGGCAGATGGCCGTTCCCATCGGCCCGGATGACCGCGCAGAATTCCGAAAGGGAAAGTCCGGAGCCCTCAATGGAAAGAAGCAGCTCTGCCTGCTTCGCCTGCTTCGTAATGCGAGGCGTCCTCATGTGCTCCCTTATGACGAAGCTGGCCGCCTTGCGAAGGTTCACGGGGAGCGTCATGCGTTCATTCCACTTCTCCAGCACGTCAAGCCCTGTCTTCTCGTGGCCGTAGTGATGGGGCAGCAGCTCCTTCGGCGTCACGCCCTTCCCGAGATCATGGGCGAGACCACAAAACCGGGCCTTGAGGCTATCCGTCTCCGCCGCCACCGTGTCGAGGACGATCATCGTATGGTTGTAGGCGTCCCCCTCCGGGTGGTACTCCACCGGCTGGGTCTGGCCGATGAGCGCGTGGATCTCCGGGAAAGTCACCTCCAGAAGATTTGCCCTCCGAAGGGCCTGGAAAAAGAGCGACGGGCGCGGCGCCGCAAGGGCCCGCATGAGCTCGCCATACATGCGCTCCGTGGGCTCCCCCTTTAGCTCCTCCCGGCACTCCTCCATATAGGCGTAGGTCCTATCCGTGATGGTGAAGGAGAACTCCGCCGCCTGCCGGGCAGCGCGGAGGGACCGCACCGGATCCTCCGTGAAGTGCTCCGACACGGCGTCGATGATGTGCCCCTCCACGTCCGCCTGGCCGCCAAAGGGGTCGATGAGCTTTCCCTCCGGCAGCTCGTAGGCCATGCTGTTCATGCGGGTATCCCGCCGGTAGAGATCCTCCTCCACGGTGACGGACGCGTCATAGTCCACGGCAAAGCCCCGATAGCCCGCCCCCTGCTTCCGCTCCTTCCGGGCAAAGGCCACCTCCCGCAGGGAGCCGTCGATGTCCACGAGGCACACGGGAAAGCCCCGGCCCACGTATTTGACGACGGGGACGCTGGTCTCGAAGGCTTCGGGTGTGAGGCCGGACACCATGTAGTCCTTGTCGTGGGCTGCAAGCCCTCGGAGCTTGTCCCGTACCCAGCCGCCCACGAGGAATACGCGACCGCCGAGCTCGCGGACGCTCTCTGCAAATTCTCTTTCGGTCATGGGCACTCCCTTCCCTTTCATGTTATAGAAAAGGGATTGCCGCAGAAAGCTCTGCTGGCAATCCCGAATGATCCTGAGCTGAAATCCCCTTATCCTGCTCCATGCAGGACATGGGCCCCCTTCGTATCGAGGGTGAGCTGGAGGATTCGCGCGTTTACGTCGTGGGCAGCAAACTCCCGCTGCATGGCCTCCCCCACCGCCTCGTGGGCCTCGTCCCTTTCCTGCACGTAGGCGATGAGGCAGGGCCCGGCACCACTGAGACTTGCCCCGAGGGCGCCTGCCTTCCTCGCCGCCCGGAACACGTCGAACATTCCGGGGATGAGCTTTGCCCGGTAGGGCTGATGGAGCGCATCGCCGAAGGCCCCCCGGATGCGATGGGCATCGCCCCGGAGGAGGGATGCCACCAGCATGGAGGCCCGGCTCACATTGTAGACCGCATCCTTCATGGAGACGCTCTCCGGGAGCACCTGCCGGGCCGCCCGGGTCGATAGCGGGAAGTCCGGCACAGCCACCACCAGCCGCAGCCTGAGCTTCGGCAGGAAGGACAGGGTGTCCACATGGTGGCGGGAGACGGTGCTCACGGTGAAGCCGCCGTAGATGGCGGGCGCCACATTGTCGGGATGGCCCTCGATGTCCGTGGCGAACTCCAGGAGCTCGTGGCGCTTGAACCTGTTATTTAGCAACACATTTGCCGCCTTGAGCCCTCCCACGATGGCCGTGGCACTGCTGCCGAGGCCCCTGGAGAGGGGCACATTGTTGTCCATCTCGATGCGGGCTCCCCGATAGGTCTTGTCCTCCCGGGCCTTTTCCAGGAGATAGCGGACGGAGCGCCACACGATATTGCGCTCATCCGTCGGGATATTCGCTGCCCCCTCGCCCCGGGTCACGATGGTGAGTCCCTCTTCCTTCGTCAGGGTGAGCTTCAGATCATTGTAGATGCTGCAGGCAAGCCCCAGGGCGTCGAAGCCCGCGCCGCAGTTGGCGCTTGTCCCGGGGACCCGCACCCGTACCGTATTCGTTTTGCTCATTCCTGCTCACTTTCCACCCGGATGACATTTCGGACCTCGTCCACCACCGGGAGCTCGATCATGGCCGCCAGCGCCTCCCGCACGAGCTTGTGCTCCACCCGATGGGTGACGGCGACGATCTCCGCGTGCTCGGCGATATTGCGTCGGGTCTGGATGACGGACTTCAGGCTGACCCCCGCCTTGCCGAAGGTAGTGGCAATGGCGCCGAGGACGCCCGGCTTGTCATCCACGAGGAGGCGGATGTAGTAGCAGGACTCCACCTCATCGAGGGGACGGATGGGCTTCTCCTCATAGCAGGTGCAGAGGAGCTTGCCGCAGTTGTGGTTCTGGATATTGCGCGCCACCTCCACGATGTCGGCCACGACGGCGGAGGCGGTGGGAAGGCTCCCTGCCCCCTGGCCGTAGAACATGGCCTCGCCGATGGCGTTGCCTCGGACGAAGATGGCATTGTAGACCCCATTGACGGAGGAAAGGGGATGGGTCTGGGGGAGAAATACAGGATGCACCCGCACGTCGATGCCCTTGCCCTCCGTGTCCTTGCCGATGGCCAGGAGCTTTATGACGTAGCCGAGATCCTTTGCATAGTCGATATCGGCCGGGGTAATCTTCGAGATGCCCTCCACGGACACATCCGAGAGATGGACCCGTGTGTTGAAGGCGATGGAGGCGAGGATCGCGGCCTTGCGCGCCGCATCGAGGCCCTCCACGTCCGCTGTGGGGTCCGCCTCGGCATAGCCCTTTTCCTGGGCCTCCCGGAGGACGTCGTCGTAGCAGGAGCCCTCCTCCATCATCTTCGTGAGCATGTAGTTCGTCGTGCCATTGACGATGCCCATGATCTCCGTGATGCGGTTCGCCGTCAGGGAGTGCTTCAGGGGCGCGATGATGGGGATGCCGCCGCCGACGCTGGCCTCGAACTGGAAGTCCACGCCCTTTTTCTCAGCGCAGCCAAAGACATCCTGGCCGAACTGGGCCAGCACGTCCTTATTGGCGGTGACGACATTCTTGCCCGCCTCCATGGCGCGGAGCATGTACTCCCGCGCCGGGTGCAGGCCGCCCATGACCTCCACGACGATGTCGATGTCCGGGTCGTTTACGATAGTCTCAAAGTCCGTCGTGACCTGGAGCCCCTCGAGGACCGGCCGCTTCTTTGCAGCATCCCGCACGAGCACCGTCTTGATTGCAAGCCTCTTGCCGATGCGCTCCGTGAGAAGCCTTTCATTTTCCTTCAGAACGCGCACGACGCCCGAGCCGACTGTGCCCGAGCCCAGAAGTGCAATCTGTATGGTATCTTTCATGTGGTCTTTCTTTCCCTTCTTATGATTGGCCCAATACCTCGAGGCGCTTCACCCCGTCCACCATACGCAGCTTGTCGAGGAGCGCCTCCAGGTCGATGGCGAGGTTTGCTGTCTCGATGGAGATCGTCGCATTGGCGACGCCCTGCAGGGGGATGCCCTGGTTGATGGTCATGATGCTGCCGGAGTCCGCCGAGATCGTGTTGAGCACGCTGGAGAGGACGCCCTTCTTGTGCTCCAGGAGGAGCGTCAGCGTCACGATCTTGTTCTGGCTCGCCTCGTAGAAGGGAAATACGTAGTCCTTGTACTTGTAGTAGGCGCTGCGGGAGAGATCCATGGACTCCACCGCCTCGTTGATGGTGCGGGCCTCGCCCCGCTTCAGCATTTCCTTGACCCGTATGGTCTTCTTGATGGCTTCTGGGAGGATCTCTTCCCGGACGAGGAAGAAATCGCTCTTTTCCTTGTTCATCTATATGCCCCCTATTTGAATACGATTCAATGTTTTTGGAACAACAAAAAGCCAGGCTGCAGGGGGCAGCCTGGCTGGCAAGTCCCGTTCATGTAGCTTACGGAAAAACATTATACCATACCATGCGTACAGGGGCAACAAGAATTGCTTTCAAATATCATATTTTCGTGACATTTGTTGTCAGATTTTATTCTCCGTGCCATTCAGCAGGCGACCGATATTCGACCGGTGCCGGACGACGATGAGGATGGCGGCGAGGACGCCGAAGACGGCGTAGGGCGAAGGATAGTCCATGGTGATGCCCAGTATCGCCACCACGATAGCCGCGACGCAGGAGCCCAGGGACACGTAGCGGGTGATGTACACGATGATGCTCCAGAGGATGAAGGCGATGAGGCTCACGGTGGGCATGAGCATGACGAGGACGCCGAGGCCCGTGGCCACGCCCTTGCCTCCCTTGAACTGCATAAGGAAGGAGAAGGAATGGCCCACGAGGGCAAAGATGGCTGCGAGCACCGCGACGACGGCCGAGTCCGACAGGTGCTGGGCTATGGCCACGGCGATGAGCCCCTTCAGAAAGTCGCAGAGAAATATGGTGATGCCTGCCTGCTTCCCGAGGGTGCGCCAAGCGTTCGTGGCGCCGATGTTGCCGCTGCCGTGATGGCGAAGGTCCGTGCGCCATATTCCCTTGCCCAGGATGAGCCCGAAGGGAATCGATCCCAACACATAGGCGATGATGCTTGAAAAAATTCCTGCCAGCATGTTTTATTCCTCCTCTTCGCTCCGCTTCCGGACGATGAGCCGAAGCGGCGTTCCCTCAAAGCCGAAGTGCTCCCGAAGCTTGTTCTCGATGAAGCGCAGGTAGGAGAAGTGCATGAGCTCCGGGTCGTTGACGAATAGAATGAATTTCGGCGGACGGATGTCCACCTGGGTCATGAACAAGAGCTTGAGCTGCCGTCCCTTGTGCATGGGGGGCGGGTTGATGGAGACAGCGTCCCGGATGAGCTCGTTGAGGACGCTGGTCTTGATGCGCATGGACTGCTGCTCCGCCACGTAGCGCACCAGCTCCGTCACCCGGTTCACCCGCTGGCCCGTGAGGGCCGAGGCGTAGAGCACCGGCGCGTACTGGAGAAAGCCGATCTCGTCCCGCAGGTCGTCGGTGAAGCGCAGGGTGGATTTGTCGTCCTTATCCGGGTAGATATCCCACTTGTTGACAACGATGACGACACCCTTGCCGGACTCGTGGGCATAGCCGGCGATCTTCTTGTCCTGCTCCGTGATGCCCTCGGCGGCGTTTATCATCATGAGCACCACGTCGCATCGGTCGATGGCCCGGAGGGACCGCATGACGCTGTAGCGCTCCACCGCCTCCTCCACCTTGCCCCGGCGGCGCATGCCCGCCGTGTCGATGAGGGTGAACTTCACCCCGTCCTCCGTGAAGTGGGTGTCGATGGCATCCCGAGTGGTGCCGGGCACGTCGCTAACGATGACCCGCTCCTCCCCCAGCAGCTTGTTGACGATGGAGGACTTGCCCACATTCGGCCGGCCGATGACGGCGATGCGGATCTCGTCCTCGTCCCGCTCCTCCGCCTCGTGCTCCGGGAAAGCCGCCACGATGGCGTCCAGAAGGTCGCCGAGGTTCATGGCGTTCGACGCCGAGAGCGAGATGGGATCCCCGAGCCCCAGGTTGTAGAACTCATAGATGTCCGCCTCCCGCTGGGGGCTGTCGATCTTGTTGACCCCGAGGATGACGGGCTTCTTCGCCCGGCGGAGGATGGAGGCCACCTCCTCGTCCTGGGCGGTGAGGCCGGTGCGACCATCCACGAGAAAGAGGATCACATCCGCCTCCTCCATGGCGAGCTGAGCCTGCTGGCGCATGGAGGCCAGGATGTGGTTCGACTCGTCGAACTCGATGCCGCCGGTGTCAATCATGGTGAACTCGTGGTCGAGCCAGGTAGCATCGAGATAGATGCGATCCCGGGTGACCCCTGGCATATCGTCCACGATGGACACCCGCTTCTTTCCGATCTTGTTAAACAGCGTGGACTTGCCGACATTCGGCCGCCCCACAATCGCTACGATAGGCTTGCTCATGCTTCCCTCTTTTCCTTTCCCATATCAATTCACGGGCTTCGTGTAGCCCGCGTTGCTCTGCCACATGTAGCCCTTCTCCGTGGCCCGCTCCTTGTGGTAGCCCTCCGGATTCGTCAGGGCCTGCCTGTAGTCCCGGCCGCTCGCTACCACCTCAAGGCGCGCCGCCGGGAACTCTGCCCGGAGAGCCGCCAGCGTCACATCGTCCAGGAAGATATCCTCACCCTCCCGGAGGGCGGAGGAGGGCAACAGCACGAGATCCCCCGGCCCTGCCTCCTGGAGCTTTCGTCGGATATCCGTAGCCGTCAGGAGGCCTGACACATTGACGGTGGTGCCAAAGAAATCATTGGGCACGGGGAGGACCCGAACCGTGACTCCCGGCGTAGATAGAGACGATGCCAGCTCCTCCAGCACATGGGCCACCGCCGTGCCAGAGATGACATCCACCCGATAGGCACTGTCATTCTCCCGCTTGGCGTCCTGCTCTGCCTCCCAGCCGTCGATGAAGTTCCTCGTGAGGCCGATGCCGTTATCGAGCTGGGGATAGCCGTCGTAGATCTCCGTGGGCGGCACTGGTCGCCCTGCCAGGAAGTAGAACTCGTCCCCGAGGTAGACAAAGGTGCGGCCCGTTTCCTCCCGCAGCTTCGCCTGCCACTTCTCCACCTGGTCGATGACCCGCTCCGCCCCCGCCTTGTCGAATTGCTCCAGGGGAAAGGGGTCCGTGCGGAACTTCGTGATGCCCACGGGCACGATGGCGAGATCCAGGACGTGGGGACGACGGGCGAGGATCTCCGAGATGGTCCTCTCGAGCTCTGCCCCATCGTTTAGGCCGCTGCAGAGCACCACCTGGGTGTGGTACTCCACACCCGCCTGCTCCAAGCGGTCCAAGTGCTCGTTGATTTTTGCCGCCGCCTTGCACCGGAGGATCTGGGCCCGGAGCTCCGGATTCATGCATTGTACGGAGACGTAGAGGGGCGAGAGGTGGAGCCTTTCTATGCGCTCGAAGTCCCGCTCCCCCAGATTCGTCAGGGTGACGAAATTGCCATAGAGGAAGGACAGGCGATAGTCGTCGTCCTTGATGGACAGTGAGTTCCGCATGTGGGGGGCAATCATGTCCACGAAGCAGAAGTAGCAGTGATTCGCACAGCTCCGTATCCGGTCAAAGACGGCGGACTCGAACTCGCAGCCGATCTCCTCGTCCGGGTCCTTGTCGAAGGCGATGATCTCCCGCTCCCCGTCCGCATGCTCCACCAGAAGCTCGATGTCCTCGTCCGCCAAGGCAAAGCTCATGTCGATGATGTCCCGGGGATAGACCTCATTGACCTTTATGATCTTGTCGCCTGCCACAAGGCCCAGCTCGTCTGCAAGGCCCTCCGGGAATACGCGCAAGATGCGCGCCGGGTATTCTTTCGTCATTTGTTCTTCCTGCACCCAAGCAGGGTGTACCATATACATATACAGACATATACAGAAAAGGAAGTGATGACATGCACCACTTCCCGAAAATTCTTAGGCTATTACGCGTTCTTCGCCTTCGTGATGGAGAGCGAGATGCGCTTGCGCTTCGTGTCGATGCGCAGGATCTTCACGCGAACCTCGTCGCCCACGTGGACAGCTTCGTCCGCACGCTCGATGCGCTTCTCGGCGAGCTCGCCCATGGGGATGAGGCCGTCAAAGCCCGGCTCGATTTCCATGAATGCACCGAAGTCCGTCAGCTTGATGACCTTGCCCTCGATGATATCGCCTTCGTTGTACTTCTCAGCGTTATCGAGCCAGGGATCCCGCATGGTGTCCTTGACCGAGAGGGAAATGCGCTTGTTCTCCACGTCCACGTTCTTGACGTAGACATCGAGCTGCTGGCCCACTTCGAGGACATCCGACGGATGCTTGACGCGGGTCCAGGAGAGATCGGAGATGTGAGCGAGGCCGTCCACGCCGCCGATATCGATGAATGCACCGTAGTCCACGAGGCGCTTGACCGTGCCGCGAACCGTCTGGCCTGCCTCCAGCTGGGAGAAGACCTCCTCCTCGCGCTTTGCACGCTCTGCCTCCAGGAGGGAGCGGCGGGAAAGCACAAGGCGCTGCTTGTGGATGTCGATCTCGATGATCTCCACCTCCACCGTCTGGTCGAGGTATACGGAGAGATCCTTTACGAAGTGAAGCTCCATCTGGGAAGCCGGGATAAAGCCGCGCAGGCCATCGACAGAGGCCACAAGGCCGCCCTTGACCACCTGGGTGATGTGGGCTTCGACCGTCTTGCCTTCTTCCTTGAGCTTCTCCATCTCCTTCCAAGCGACCATGCGGTCTGCCTTGACCTTGGAGAGAATGCCGCCATTATCGCCGCCGAGGCTCACGATGTAGACATCGATCTTGTCGCCGACCTTGACGACATCCTCAGCAGAAGCAGGCTCCGGATACGCGAGCTCGCGCTTCGGCACGGGGATCTCCTGCTTGTAGCCGATGTCCACATAGGCCTCATCCCGGCTGACCTGGACGACCTCGCCTGTGACGACGGTCTTCTCCTGCAGATCGGGTACGGCCTGCTGGGCAAGCAATTCTTCCATGTTCATCTCTGACACTGTTTGTAAACCTCCTTGATAATCCAGTCGGGCGTAGAGGCACCGGCTGTAATACCAATTTTATTTATGTTGTCAAACCACTCGTCTTGCAATTCCGCTGCAGTTTCGATATGGTAAGTCATACACTTTTGTTTGCAAAGCTCCGCAAGGCGCGTCGTATTGGCGCTGTTCTTGCCCCCCACGACAATCATGAGGTCGACTTCGTTTGCGAGCTTCAGTGCGGCAGCCTGTCTCTGGTCTGTCGCATTGCATATTGTGCGGAGGATCTTGATATCCTTCGCCTTGGAGAGGAGCTCCGATGCGATCTCGCGAAATGCAGCACCGGAAAACGTAGTCTGGCATACGATTCCCAGCTTGCCGCACTCGGGAAGGGCTCTCGCCTCCTCCGGCGTATCCAGGACAACTGCATTTTTGCCAGCCCACTCCAGGATACTCTTGACCTCCGGATGCTTTGGCTCTCCGATGATGACGACCTGATAGCCGTCGTCCACGAGGGACTTCGCCGACATCTGGGCATTGCGCACATGGGGACAGGTGGCATCCACCACATTGAGCCCCTTTGCCTTTGCCTCATCGTAGATCTTCGGTCCGACCCCATGGGAGCGGATGATGACCGTGCCGCTGTCGAGCTCATCGAGGCTCGACACACAGCCGACCCCCTCTTTCTCCAGCTGCTCAACCATCTGAGGGTTGTGGATGATAGGCCCCAGCGTGCTTGCCGTATGATCCTCGGAAGCATTGTCATGGGCGACGCCGATGGCGCGCTTCACCCCATAGCAAAACCCGAGATAATCTGCAAGAATCACTTCCATAGCCATTCACCTAAAACATATAGACAGACTAAGAGCATACCGCTCTAAAAGCTAGTATATCATGCCTTGTTGCTCTAGGCAAATGTTTTTTGCCGCTTTGGGAAATATTCTAGAAAAAATGCCACGCATGTCCCGAAAACATGCATGGCATCTCTTGTCCGTTTTCCCGATCAGTTCTCCACGAAGCTCTCGGCTCCCTTTGTGAACTCGGCGAGGGCCTGGGGGCGCAGCTTTGGCTTGTCGATGAGCTCCAGGCGGAAGCGGCCGCCCTTGTTGCCGCGGAAGATGATCTCCGCGTTCTGATAGGGTGCCGTCGCCGTGGCGTCCGGTTCCCCATCTCCGTCCGTGTCGATTTCCGCACTGAGGGCCGTGATGGCAAAGACAGCCTTGTTCTTCTTGCTGAGCTTTCCCATGCCCACGGTCTCGTAGGGGAAGCTCGACTTGAGCTTCTCGATATAGGCCTTCTCCGTCGCCGTGTCCATCTTGTTAAAGTCCGGCACGCTCGTCTCGGAGAAGTCGTTGTAGTAGACGACCCAGCCATAGAGGATATCATACTCCTTGTTGGCAAAGATGAAGACGTCGCCGTACTTGTCCTTGTCCAGCTGGTTCGCCCCGATGACAGCCACGGGCTTTTTCGGGAGTGTGATGGTGTAGCCGTACTTCTCGCTCTTGTAGGTGTAGGGCTCGCCTGCCACCGCCAGCTCCTTCTTCAGGGCTTCCTCATCGGCCTTCTTCTGCTCGGCGGTCTCAGCTGCGGGCGTCTCCGCCTTTGCCTCAGTCGTCTGGGTATCGGTGGCCTGCGCAGTCGCCTCCTCAGCTGCAGGCGCTGCCGTCTCCTCCGCAAAGGCTTGGGGAGCCGCCAGCAGCAGGCTGGTGCCTAGGACAGCCGTAAGGGTCTTTATCCGCTTCATATTCAATCGTCCTTCCTGTTGTTTTCGATGTAGTCAAGAACCATGCGAAGCGCCGTGTCGGCACTCTCGCCCTTGTTCTCTGTGCGGGAGCCCTGGAATTGGCACCGCTTTACAAGCGTACCACGGGCTCCTGAAACGGCGATGAACACGAGGCCCACGGGCTTCGTGGCTGTGCCGCCGCCGGGGCCTGCGATGCCTGTGATGGCGACGCCCAGATCCGTATCGATGACGCGGCGGATGCCCTCCGCCATCTCCCTAGCCGTCTCCTCCGACACGGCGCCGTGGGCGGCGAGAGTCTCGTGCCTGACGCCCACGAGGCGCTCCTTGATTTCATTCGTATAGGACACGACGGAGCCCATGACGTAGGCGGAGCTGCCGGGGATATCCGTCAGGCGGCTCGTGAGCAGCCCGCCCGTGCAGGACTCGGCGCAGGCGATGGTGAGGTGTCTTTCCAGCAGGCGTGCGCCCACCTCTTCTTCCAGCTTCATTTCGATGCCTCCCCATCGGTGCGCTCCCCCACCACGTCGTAGGTGAAGCCCTGGAGCACCCGGACACGGACGAAGTCTCCGGGCTTTGCGGTCTCGTCACCCTCCACGTAGACAGCTCCGTCCACATCAGGGGCCTCCCGCTCGGATCGGCCGATGGCGATGGCGCGCTGCTCCTCGTCCCGGCCCTCGATGAGGACCTCAAGCTCGCTGCCCTCCAGGGACTGGTTGATCTCCTCGGAGATCTTCGACTGGAGGCTCATGAGGTCGTGGTAGCGCTCCTGCATCACGTCCTCGGGCACCTGGGGCTTCATGTCGTAGGCCGCCGTGCCCTCCTCCCGGGAGTAGGTGAATACCCCCACCTTGTCAAAGCGCATCTCCTCCAGGAAATTCCGGAGGGTCTGATACTGGGCATCCGTCTCCCCCGGAAAGCCCACGAGGAAGGTGGAACGGATGGTGACGCCGGGGATACGTTCCCTGAGCTTCTTGGCGAGGCGGCGCATGTCCTCCTGGGTGTCCGGGCGGCGCATGGCCTTCAGCACCGCATCATGGGCGTGCTGCAGGGGGATATCCACGTAGTTGCAGATCTTCGGCTCCGTGGCAATCGTCTCGATGAGCTCATCCGTAAAGTATTTCGGATAGCAGTAGAGAGTCCGGATCCAGTGGACACCCTCGATCTTCACGAGCTCCCGGAGTAGCCGCGCGAGCTGAGGCTCGCCCCCGGCAAAGTCCCTGCCGTACTCGGTGGAGTCCTGGGAGATGAGAATGATCTCCCGCACGCCGTTTTCCGTCAGATGGCGCACCTCGGCGGCGATATCCTCGATGGAGCGGCTGCGATACTTTCCCCGGATAAAGGGGATGGCGCAGAAGGCGCAGCGATTGTTGCAGCCCTCAGCGATCTTCACATAGGCCGTGTAGCTGGGCGTCGTGGTGATTCGGGGTGTCTTTTCGTCGTAGAGGGACTTGTCCTCCCCCGCGAGAATCACCCGCTGACCCTTCCGGGTGGCCTCCACCGCCTCCATGATGCGGCTCCAGGCGCCGGTGCCGATGATGGCATCCGCCTCCGGCAGCTCATCGAGGAGCTCCTGCCCGTAGCGCTGTCCCAGGCACCCCGCCACGATGAGGCTCTTGCACTTCCCCGTCTCCTTGTACTCTGCCATATTGAGAATCGTCGTGATGGACTCTTCCTTTGCGGAGTTGATGAAGGCGCAGGTATTGACGATGAGGATGTCTGCCTCCTTCGGCTCCGGCGTGATCTCCACCCCATGCTCCTTCAATATGCCCAGCATGACCTCCGTATCCACAAGATTCTTCGAGCAGCCCAGGCTGATAAATCCAGCTTTCAAATCCTTCCCTCCTAATAAGTAATTTATAGTGATTCGCACATTTAGGATGCCAGGCGCACCTCGCGCACCCAGCGGTCCAGCAGCGCCTTCTTTTGTTCCTTTGTGAAATAGGCCTTCTGGCTGAACAGCACGATATTCTTCCCGGCGAAAGCCTTGTAGGCCACCGTATCCGGGTTCGTCGTCAGAAAGTAGAAATTCTGCCCCTGCAGCGCCATCTGGGCATCGTCCGACAGCAGCCAGTCGGCAAAGGCCTTCGCATTTGCCGTGTCCTGGGCGCTTGCCCCGAGGGCCAGTCCTGTGCCCGTCAGGATCGCGCTCGTCCCATCGGCGGGATAGACCAGCTTCAGGGGATAGCCGTCATGGATATAGCGAAGGGCCTCGCTCTCCACGGCGATGGCGATGTCCACCTCGCCCATGCCCGCCTGGCGCACGGGATTCGAGAGATACCTGGCATACTGCACCACATTTGGGTGGATGCCCCGCCATATCGCCAGCGTCGCCGTATCGCCGAACTGCGCCATCTGGCTGTAGAGGAGATTGGCCGAGGCATCGGCTGCCATGAAGTCCGTCACCCCGATGCGAGCCTTCGTCCGGGAGAGCTCCTGCCAGGTATCCGGCACCAGCCGCAGCGTCTTCATGTAGTCCCGATTGATGGCAAAGACCACCGGATCGTACCAGACGCCTGTCCAGTAGCCATCCGTCTGGCGGAAGGAGGCCGGCACCATATCATTTGTCTCCGATATATAGGGGATGAGGTACCCCTCCGCCGCAGCCTTTTGCAGGACGGCGGAGTCCGCCAGGACGATGGCCGCCCCATCCTTCTCCCCAGACTGATCCTTCAGACGGGCCAGCACATCGTCCGCGGACAGGGATATGATCTCGACCCGGACGCCTGCATACTCTTCATAGGCATTTGCCAGCACGCTGGCCGTCTCCACCGGCAGCGTCGTCAGCATGGAAATCGTCTGCCGTCCAGGCGGCTCCATCGCCTTCTTTTCCCGCGAGGATACGTAGAGTGTCATGCCCACCACGAGAATCAGGATGGCAGCCATGAGCCCTGCTAAGAATGCAGATCGCCTCATATCCTTGCTCTCCTCCCTTCAACCTTACATTTCTCCTATTATAGCGAAGAAACACCCTCCCTGCAAGACATGAGACCTTGTCGCCCTCCGAAATTTACGCTATAATGGGCGTAAGAACGATTCGGATTTGCATGAGGAGGGAAAGACGATGGAAGAGGAATACATGCCGACAGGCCACCATGTCTATAGCGGGATGGGCTTTGGAAGGCAGCGGATGCATAACGAAGTCGTCGCAAAGGAAATGAAGCCCTTCGTCATCTCCCAGCCGGAGGCTCCAGCGCCTCCTTCCCCGACCGCTCCCGCAGAGGCCCCGGAAGAGGAAGCGATGGAAACGAGCGCAGTACCGGATGCCGAAATGGAAGAGCCCGCCCCCATCTGGGAGGAGGAGCAGGACAAGGACAGTGAGGACGAGGCCATCGATGACTACGGGGAGGCAGATCCTGAGGACATCGCCGCCCGCATCGCCAGCGACCGCACCCAGAACCAGGCCGACATCCTGGAGGTTGCCCGCCAGCAGGCAGAGGCAGACGATACCATGGAGTCCGAAGAGACATAAGAGATACAGAAAGGGCGCCCCACAGCGGGGCGCCCTATTTTTATGCAAAAAATATGATTTCAGACCTGCTCGACGGCGATATCGAGCTCCACCACATGGCCGGCCAGATCCATGTCCACCGTCAAAAACTGCGCGTCGCTGATCTTCACCTGCAGTCCCTCGCCGATGGAAAGGGACGGGGTGGAGATATCCACATCGAGGCCGAGGCCCGTGAGGTTCGTGGCGGCATTTGCCGTGAGCATGTTGCTCATCTCCGAGATGGCGCTCTGGGCCATGGCGTCGAACTCCGCCACGGGCATGCCCATCATCATCTGGGAGGCGATGAACTTCGCCGTGTCCTCGCTCATGTTGTAGACCACATTGCCGCGGAGCTGCTTCGTGAAGCCCACGATGACAGATACGCCCTTGCCCTGGGCGTGCTTCTGCTGGACATAGAGCTTTGCGCGGGTCGGCGCAGGAAAGCCCATCTGCGGCATGACGGACTCGAAGGCATCCACGAAGGGATTGACTAGCTTTGCATCCATTTCATCATTCTCCTTCTGAAAAACCGACGTTCAAATAGATATTTCCGATTTCCGTCTTTGCCGTGATGCGGTAGGTGGTAAGGCGGGGGCTCGCGATGCGGATGCTGTTTCCGCATATAGTGCCTGGCGGCGTGATGCGCATCTCCTTGTCCTTGAAGACATCGTTGATGCTGGAGACGCCCCGGCCCACGATGATGTTAGCCGACTCCTCCACCGTGTCGCTGGCATCCTCGTCCGGAACGTCCTTCGCTTCCTTCTTCGCCACGAGAGCCGCGAAGGCCTTCATGGTCTCCGTGTCCATCATGAGGACGGCGCGGCCCACCGGGTCGCCGGTGAGGCCGATGATGACGGCGACGCCGCTGACCTCCAGGAAGCGACGCTCATCGCTCGCCAGATCCATCTCCGCCTTGAGTCCCACCAGGTCAAAGAGGCCGCCCTGCAGAGCCCGGACAAAGGGCTTCACATAGGACTCCCGCAGGATCTGACCCTTGCTCACCTTGTTCTGGCACAGGAGGAGCAGCGTGTCGATGAGGTCATTGGCGCTGACGGGCTTCTGGAGGAAGGAGCTGATACCCACATCCCGGCCCCTCGCTATGAGGCTTGCGTCCTTCATGGCGCTGATCATGACGATCTTCGCATTCGGATCGTAGGCCATGATGCGCTTGCTGCACTCGATGCCATCGGCATCCGGGAGGTTCATGTCCATCGTCACGACGGCGGGCTGAGTCTCCGCATAGAGGGTAATCGCCTCTGCCGCGTTCTTCGCCTCGGCGCAGACCTCGAAGTTCGTCTTCTTGAGGCTTTCGCCCAGCATGACCCGGCTCATCTTGGAGTCGTCGACGATCATCACTTTGACTTTTTCCACAACTGCTCACCTGCTATCTTGCTTATATCCCATCCAAGGAGGCAGCCCATTGCCGCCTCCGCCTATAGTCCAAAAGTCGTACCCTTCTCTTCATTGTAATGGAATGATACAATTTTTTCAATACGTTTTCCCGCCGCATTTGCAGAAAATCAAAATTTGGGTACTCTCTATATCTTTCGCCGAGCAGTCGGAATTTCCCTTCTTGTCCGCAACATTTCTGTCAAGAAATTTTTATTTTGCCCCCTCCATGCGGGAAAGGAGCGTGCGGGCCACATAGACGCCGGAGGCACCCGCCTGGGAAAGGCCCCGGGTCACGCCGGCCCCATCGCCTGCCGCAAAGATATTCGGATGGTTCGTCTCCAGCTCCTTTGAGAGGACGATGCGGGAGCTGTAGAACTTCACCTCCACGCCGTAGAGGAGCGTGTCGTCGTTCGCCGTGCCGGGGGCCAGCTTGTCGAGGGCCTGGATCATCTCGATGATATTGTCGAGATGGCGCTTCGGCAGCACGAGGGAGAGGTCCCCTGGCGTCGCCTGGAGCGTGGGCTCCAGGAAGCTGTGGCCCATGCGGTGGGCGTTCGTGCGGCGTCCCTGGATGAGGTCGCCAAACCGCTGCATGATGATGCCGCCCCCCAGCATATTGGAGAAGGAGGCGATGCGCTTGCCGTACTGGTGGGGCTCCCGGAAGGGCTCCGTGAAGTGGTTCGACACGAGGAGCGCAAAGTTCGTATTGTGGCTCTGGAGCTTCGGGTCGCTGTAGGAGTGGCCGTTCACCGTCACGATGCCGTCCGTATTCTCCATGACCACGTGGCCGTGGGGATTCATGCAGAAGGTGCGCACCACGTCGCCGTAGCGCTTCGTGCGATAGAGGAGCTTCGCCTCATAGACCTGGCTCGTGATGGGATCCCAGACCGCGTCCGGAAGCTCTACGCGGACGCCCACGTCCACCCGATTATTCTCCTGCTCGATGCCGAGGCGCTCGCACTCCTTCGAGAACCACTCGGCGCCGGCCCGGCCCGGCACCACCACGAGATATTTGCCACCGATGCGCTCGCCGGACTCCAGCGTCACCGCATTGTCTCCCTTGCCGTCCGACTCGATGTGGGCCACGGGGGTCTTAAAACGGAACTCCACCTTGTCCTTCAGATACTCGTAGGTATTTTCCAGCATCCGGAGGTTGTTCTCCGTGCCCAGGTGGCGGACGCTGGCCTCCAGGAGGTGCAGGTCATGCTGCAGCGCCCGGTAACCGATATCCGAGCCCTTCGTGGTGAAGATCTCCGGCGGGGCCCCGTGCTTCTGATTGATCTTGTCCACATAGCGGATGAGGTCCATGACCTGGCTGTCCTTCAGATAGTCCCCGAGCCACCCGCCAAAGGCGGTGGTGAAGTTATACTTCCCATCGGAGAACGCCCCGGCGCCGCCAAAGCCCCGCATGATGGAGCAGGGCTTGCAGCCGATGCAGCTGGGCACCTTCCCAGCAGATATGGGACAGACCCGGTGATAGATATCGCTCCCAGACTCCAGCACCAGCACCTTCAGATCCGGCTTCTTCTCCACCAGCTCATAGGCCGCAAACGTCCCCGCAGGCCCTGCTCCGACAATGATAACGTCATAGTTTTTCATGGTGTATTCTGCTCCTAAGACATACTTCTATATATTATGTAGCACTTTTCTGATCGTCCGTTTTGCGGTACCACTCGATGCGCTTCTCCCGCATCTCCGGCCACTGGCAGCCGCCGTTGTCCACGGCCTCGACGAACTCTCTGGCGAGGCTCTCCATTTTATCCCATACAGCTCTGTCCTCGACAGGCTTTGTCGTAAAGCGATGATAGAGCTCCGCCTTTGCCTCTTCCATGTTGGTGCGGCCATCCTCATCGACGATTTCCCGGGACTCCACCCGGTACTCGTATTCCTTCGTCCGTATTGCCAGACGGAAGGGGATCCCCGGGAAAATGGACATGCTCACCGCATAGCCCCGCTCCTCACCGCCAAATACCTTCGGGAGGCAGCCCGCTGCCTTTGGTTGGGGTACTCCGGTAAGATGCGCAATCGTCGGGAAGATGTCCACGCTGCTCGTCATCTCATCTACCCGACCGAGAGCCGGCACGCCAGCCCCCCGCAGCATAAAGGCGGCCCCCACCTGGCGCTCGCTCAGAAGATAGCGCTCCTCGTCCGTATCAAACACGGAGACGCCATGGTCGGAATACAGCACGACGAGGTACTCATCCTCCTGATAATTTTTCTCCAGATAATCAAAGAGGTAGCCCATAGCCCTATCTGTCGCATGAATCCCATCGAGTACCCCCTGCTGATACAGCTCGTCATTGGGGAGATAAACAGACGTATCCTTTTGCACCCGGCGAACCGTATGTTTCTCCAACGGCACGCGAGTATCTGTCTCCATGGGGAAGGAAAATTGCTTTGCATCCCAGGGATGGATATTCATGATATGAAGGGAAAGGTATTGATCCGTATCCGCGAGTGCCTTCAGGGAGGTGATTGCCCGCTCGACAATCTCGTGAGCTTTGAGCTCGTAGGAGTTGATGAGGAGCCACTCATAGCCGCTCATGGCCCCGGTGTAGACCCCATCGCCGCCGCAGCCAAGGGCTGCCATATAGTAGCCGCGGCCCTTCAGTTCCTCCGAGAGGCACGCCACGTTCTCGTTGAGCTTGAGATACTGCTTTTCCTTGAAGAGCCGCGTCTGCGTAGGATAAAGGCTCGTCTCGATGGTCTGGACAGAGGGATAGGTGTACTCCGACACGGAATGATGGTCGTCGAAGATAACGCCTCTTTCAAAAAAGCGCAGAAGGTTCGGCACATCCTGATAGCCTCGCTCCTTGACGACCCGCCAGGGAAGTGCGTCCAGCAGGATCTGGAGAACGATCTTCCTTCGCTTCGGGCTATGCCCCAGCGGGATGGGATTCCCCACCAGGAAGGGACTGTCTGAGGAAAGAGAGAGCGCGCCTGACACACGAAAGGGGCAGAAGGACCATTTGCCGACCCAGCCTTCCACATGCTTCCCGCCGGAAAGAAAATCGATTTTCTGGCATTTCTCTTGCCCTGCAATCGGGAGGATTGCACCTGTCTCAGGGAGCTCAAGCCTGTGGTTTTCCTTTGCAGCAAGCTCCTCACCACGCATGAGTTCAAAGACAAAATCTCCTGCAACAATCCCCATCATATCCGGATTATCCTTGATGGCAGCAAGAAGCGTCCCCTTTGCCCCAAACTGCTCCTGCACGGTGTATGCTCCGACAAAGTAGGGCTTATGGGGCGAGTCCACGTCTGGCAGAAATTCGCCAGCATACATGCCCGAGTAAGCCGCAAGTCCGTTTTCCGTCAGATGCATGCGCTCGTAGGCAAAGGGGGCGTAGTTGGACTGTCCTAGTCCAAGGGAAAGCATTTCGAGGTTCTCCTCCAGGTCCTTCCGGCTGCCCTGGTAGTCGAACTGCTCCCCATAGTGGCGGGAGAGACGGCCGCTAAAGAGGAAGGATTTGCCCACTTCACCCCTTTCCATATACGCATCCCTGAGGATGCGCCAGAGCTCGATATTTACCTTACGGGTGCGATAGGCCTTCTCCCCGTACTCCAGTGCCACGTCCACATTTCCGTGGGTGAGAGCATAGCGGGCGTAGAATATCATGGCATCCTCATCCGTCTCGCGCCCTTTCCAGAACTCCGCCAGGAGTGCCAGGTACTCGTCGTCGAATTTCCCCTGGCTCAGCCAATCCGCCAGCTTGTAGAAAAGCTCGCTTCGCCTCTCCCGTTCCCTTTGCTCCATCGTTCCACTTCCTCATCAGATAAAGTACTCAATCGTATTGGCCGCCGTCTTTTTCGTGCGCTCGTTAAAGAGGATGACCGCCTCCCGGTCCTCCACGGGGCCCAGGGCGTAGGGGGTGAGCTCTTCCTTATTAAAGCAGCCCTCCGGCACCCGGCGGTTGAAGGCGAAGGGATGGTCACAGTCGATGGTGATGCCCGTGCCGGAAAACTCCGGCTTCTCGGCGGACTTCGGCAGGTACCAGGGGTCGAACATCAGGATCTCCTTCTCCTCCTCCCCCGTGAGGAGCGCATAGTGCTCCACGTCATAGAAAAGGCGCACGACGGCGACGCCGCCCCGGCGCAGGGCGTCGCTCACGTAGCTCTCCTGCCCCAGGAAGACCTGTCTCCCCGACAGATAGCGGCTGGAGAGCGGCAGGTTCGTCGCGTGACCGAAGCCGTCGAGCCAGTTCGACAGGAACATCATGGCCATGCGGCTCGTGCCTGCCCGGCAGGGCTCGCCCTTTGCATTGTAGCAGTCAAGGCTGTACAGCATGATATTGCGGATGATTTCCGGCGGGATCTCCGCCCGCTCAAAAAGGAAGCTCACGGCGTTCAGCATTGTCGTGGGCCCGCAGTCATACTCGGAAAATTGATAGTGCAGCGGACTTTTCATCGCGTTCCTTTCCAGAAGGGCACGGCTATGTGCCTCCTCTCCTTCCTATTACTTTCTCATTATACAACAACTGCATGAGAAAGAACAACACACGCATATCCAAAACCGCCTTTTCTATGGTATACTAGAATAAGATTTCAGGATGGAGGTGATGGTATGAATATCATAGAGGAGCTGGACAAACGGCGCAGGCGCCTTTCCCCGAAAACGCGCCTCACATCAGAAAACGGCATGGTCCTCGCGCAGGACAGCAATGCTTTCCGCCGGATCCTGGCCATCGGCGATATCCACGGCAGCTACAGCCGGCTCATGCGCCTCTTTGATCGCATCGACTTCTGCCCCCAGGAGGATCTCCTGATTTTCCTGGGAGATATCGTGGACCGGGGCAGTGAGAGTGCCGAGTGCCTGCGCTTCCTCATGGATCTCCAGGAGGAGTCCCCCGCCGTCGCCGTCCTCACGGGCAACCATGAGGCGATGCTCATGGACTACTTCGAGAAGAACAGCATCCGGGAGCCCATGAATACAAACCACGGCTGGATCACCAGCGGCGGCGCCCCCACCTACGAGAGCCTCCGGGCCCTCTACGATGTCGATGCCCACCTGTATCGGGATGTGCTGGGCTTCCTGCTGTCCCTGGATCACATTGCTGCCATCGGAGAGGAATTTCTCTTCACCCACGCGGGCTTTTACCCAGGGGCCTCCTACGAAAAGCAGTACGACTCCATGCTGTGGCTGCGGGAGGAATTTCTGCGGGACTACACGGGAGATAAGACCGTGGTGGTAGGCCACACCCCTGTCCAATGCTTCGACAGGCGGCGAAGGGCTCCCCTCGTCTTTTCCAATGGCGTCATCGACTGTGACACGGGCTCCTTCCTGCCCGATGGCGCCATCACCTGCGTGGATGTGAAAGCGCGTACCTTCTGGCAAAGCGAGGGCGAAAAAGAGGAGCGCCCCCTTCCCCCTCCCATCCCCATAGCCCTTGCATAGCAACGGGTCTGATGCTGCTGAAAATTTTCTGGAAATATTTTTCAAAACCCTCTTGCATTCTGAAAAAAAGCTGATATAATCCAAGTTGTAAGGAAACATGACCTCAGGTTTTGCAGGATAAGGAGAGATCGAAATGAAAAGATTGTGCAGCATCCTACTATTGGCTGCCCTGATTTTCGGCCTGACAGGGATTTCGGCAGAGGCAGCAGCGAATACGGCAAGCAAGCCCTATCAGCTCATCGAGACGAGCTACACGGTGCAGCAAAGCGATACGCTACGGAGCATCGCGGAGACCTATATGAAGAAGAACACCTACGGCCCCCGGGAGATTCGCGAGTTCGAGTCGGGCATCAAGGAGCTAAACCCATGGCTCCTGAAGAAGGATGTCAAAAAGGGCGACGTGATCCGCATCAACTACTGGATCAAGGCATAAAAAAGCAACCTCCGCTTTGGAGGTTGCTTTTTTATGCCTCGTTTTCCCCATTAGTACAAGAGCCAGGTAAAGTGGCTGGCGAGGTAGCTTCCTATGGTCTCGCCGATGTACTTCTTCCCATCGTAGTCCGGATGAAGGCCGTCCGTCGTGTAGTCCGCCCGGAGATTCCCGTAGGCATCCGTCAGAGGGCCCGTGATATCGATGGCGTAGCGCTGGCTCATGATCCAATGATTGATATACTGCTGGTGCACCTGCCAGTCCGAGGGGGGCTGCTCCACCCCCGCCCGCCGCATGAGGGAGGGCTGGATGGGCGTCGGCGTGACGAATACGGGGATGATGCCGTACATGTCGCACTTGTCCCGGATGGCGATGAGGTTGTCCACCGTAGCAGAGCCAAAGGTGCTGCCCCGGTAATCATTGACGCCCCCCATGATGACGAGGACTCGCGGGGAAAAGGGCAGCACATCCTGCTCGAAGCGGTCCAGCATCTCCTGGGTCGTGTTGCCGCTGAGGCCGAGGTTCTTCACGGGGACGCTCGAATAGGTCTCCCAATCGTAGAGGGTGTAGCCCGGCGGCAGGCTCATGACGCCGCCCCCGTGGGTGATGCTGTCGCCGAGGGCTGCAAAGGGCGTGGGGCTCGTGACGGAAAACACGCTCTTCGGCGACCACTCCGTCAGGGGCTCGCCGGAGTCCGTGACGGCGCGGACCCGCCAGGAGTAGCTGCCCCGCACATTGAAGGGCTGCGAGTCGTACACATCATAGTCGTCAGCGGAAAGGGTCCGAAGGAGCCTCCCTCCCTCCGACTCGGAGCGCACCTCCACCTGATGATTCTTTGCACCGGCTGTCGGAATCCAGGAGTAGACGAGATACTCCGGCGTATAGGCCATCTTGCCGTACTCCGTCGTCGGTAGCGGCGCATCGGGATTCTCTGTCCCCGATGTGCTGAAGGGCAGCGGATCGCTGAAGCGGCCTATGGCATTGCCGTAGTAGTCCAGGGCGCAGACCTTCCAGTAGTAGCCCTCCGCCTCCTCGCCGAAGGAGCGCAGCGGGATGTCTACGCCTGTCGTGAAGACATCGTTCAGGGTGAGCGCGATGTTGTCGGGGGTATCCTCCGCCGACCGCAGCACGACGACCTGATATTTCACCGCATTCGGCACAGGCGCCCAGGTGACCCGCATGGAAAAGATGCGCTCCGGCCGCTTTTCCGGCAGTACGGAAGCGTGGCGAGGCGCGACTGCCTCCCTGCCCTGTCCATTTCCGGGCACCGCCCCTGCCTCGGCGATGCTCCCTATTCCTGTGACAAAAACATTTGCGGCCATCAGCAGACCGCCAAGTTTCGATAGCTTCAAATTTGTGTCCTCCCCGCATGAAATACTTTCCCAGCATACGCCTTTTTTATTAAATTTTTATGAAATCCTTCCATAAAAAAACTGCTGCAAGAATGCAGCAGGCGAAGCGACGGGCGCTTCCATAGGGGAATGGGGAATTTATGACTCAACGCTCATATTTGGCGCTAAGCTCCTTGAAATAGCCAGCGTCTATCTTCTGGAGATAGTTTGGCTTCAGGCACCACTTCCAGTTGAGGCCGACGGTGCCGGGGGTGTTCATGCGGGCCCTGTCGTCGAGGCCCAGCATATCCTGCATGGGCACGATGGCGATGCGGGCATTGGAGGCATAGGCGAAGGTGATGAGCTTCTTCGCCACCTCCTCGGGGCGATTCTCATCCGCGTGGACGAGGGCCGCCACCGCAGAGCGGGTCGTGTCGTCAATATCCTTCTGGAACCAGCCTGCCGTCGTGTTGTTGTCGTGGGTCCCGGTGTAGACGATGCTGTTCTCGGGGGCCACGAAGCCCAGGCGGCCGTTCTCATTGAAGTGCAGAGTAAAGTGAAGCACCTTCATGCCGGGGAAGCCACACGCATCCCGGAGCTTTTCCACGTCCTCCGTGATGATGCCGAGGTCCTCCGCCACGATGGGCATTTGCCCAAGATCCTTTTCGATCTCATCGAAGAAGGGCTTGCCCGGTCCCTTGCGCCAGCAGCCGTTGATGGCCGTCTCCGCCTTGCCGTCGATTTCCCAATAGGACTCGAAGCCGCGGAAATGGTCGATGCGGATGATGTCCACGGACTCGTAGAGCTTGCGGAACCGCTTCTTCCACCAGGCATAGCCGTCTTTCTTCATGGCCTCCCAGTTGTACTGGGGATTGCCCCAGAGCTGGCCCGTGGCGCTGAAGTAGTCGGGCGGGACACCGGCAACGGTACGGGGCGTGCCGTCCTCGTTCAGGTCGAAGAGACCTGGATTTGCCCAGACATCGGCGCTGTCCTGGGAGATGAAGATGGGCATGTCGCCCAAAATTTCGATGCCCTTTTCCTTGGCATAGGCATGGAGCCTCTCCCACTGGCGAGCAAAGACATACTGCTGGAACTTCACGAAGGCGATGTGCTCCTCGTAGCGGCGGCTGAGCTCAGCGAGGGCCTTGGGCAGACGCTTCTTGAGGCCGTCGTACCACTCGGTCCAGGGCTTGTCGTGGCTCTCCCGCTTTGCCGCCAGGAACAGGGCGTAGTCGTCAAGCCAGTAGGCTTCCTTCTGGCAGAAGGCCTCGTAGTCCGCCTGGACGCCCGCATCCTTCTGGAAGCGGGTGAAGGCTTTCTTGAGGGCCTTGTGCTTGAAGCTTATGACCCGCTCGAAGTCCACAAAGGAGCTGCTGCCGGAGGCGTAGGACACCCGCACCTCCGCCGGCATGAGCCACTTGCGCTCGATGAGCGCATCGAGATCTATGAGGAGCGTGTTGCCCGCAAAGGCCGAGGGGGACTGATAGGGCGAGTAGCCATAGCCCACGGGGCCGAGCGGCAGGATCTGCCAGACCTTCTGCCCGGCGGCAGAGAGGAAGTCGAGGAAGGCATAGGCCTCCTTCCCCAGGTCGCCGCAGCCGTATTTCGACGGCAGCGACGTGGGATGCAGGAGGACGCCTGCCTTGCGCGGGTACTTCCTCGGCTTCTCCCGATACTGGAGCAGGAAGCCCATGAGGGGCGGCACCTTTATCGTGAGCTTTCCGAAGCTCGTCTCGTAGACATTGTCCTCGTCGGTCACATCCACAAATGTGCCCTCGGCGAAGTCGCTGACATCCACGGTGACAGTGCGCTTCTCCTCCTTGTTGCGGTTGAAGACCACCACGAAGGCCTCGTCCTTCGCCTCCTGGCCGAAGACATCGCTCTCGCCCTGGATGGTGCGGGCGTAGGAGATCACGTCCCCCTCGCTGTAGAGCGGGAGAAGCGCACCCGTCTGGAGGGCGATGTGCTCATTACGCGTGTGGACCATGGCCCGGACGATATTGCAGAGGGCTGTGTCACCATTCTCCCAGGGATAGGGCCGACGGTTGTAGGGGTCCTTGAAGCCCTGCATGCCCACCTCGTCCCCGTAGTAGATGGAGGGGACGCCCGGGTACGTCAT
The DNA here is from genome assembly GCA_945877355.1 of uncultured Mitsuokella sp. Taxonomy (GTDB): domain Bacteria; phylum Bacillota; class Negativicutes; order Selenomonadales; family Selenomonadaceae; genus AWVT01. The sequence continues at coordinate 50,813 of CAMCRT010000003.1, forward strand.
CTGCCAGAGTATCGCCATCTTCAGGCGCTGGATGCCGAGGGCATACTGCTCCTTCGTGAGCTTCGAGCGGCTCTGGGCGATGGCAGGCATGCCCTCGTAGTAGGCCGCCTCGCCGAATATGGTCAGAGCCCGCTGGACATCGTGGCTGCCGATGAGGTTCATCATGGCATAGAAGTTTTCCTTCGGGTAGTTCTCCCGGAGGCTCTCAAAGCGACGCATGGAGTAGGCGCCATCCACGTGGCCCATCAAGAAGTCCAGGAGAATCTGGCGGAAGGGGTAGTTCATGGCAGAGTCCATTTCCCTGCCGCAGAGGTACTCCCTGGGCTGGCCGTAGGCCACCTTGTTCGACGCGTCCTCCCAGACCTCGCCGATCATGACGGCCTCGGGATTCGACGCCTTCAGCTCCTTGAAGAAGGCCTGGGAAAAGGCCGCCGGCAGCTCGTCGATGACATCGAGGCGCCAGCCGCTGATGCCCTCGCCGAGCCAGTGGTGCAGGACGCTGTCCTCCTTGTTGATGATGAAGTCCATGTAGGAGGGCGTCGTCTCCGTCACGTCCGGCAGGGTGTCAAAGTTCCACCAGCACTCGTACTCATAGGGGAAATTGCGGAAATTGTACCACTCGTAGTAGGGGGATTCCTTCGATTGGAAGGCTCCCAGCGTGTCGTACTGGCCGTATCGGTTGAAGTAGCGGCTGTTGCTGCCCGTATGGCTGAAGACGCCATCCAGGATGATGCGGATACCCTTTTCCCTCGCCGTGTCCACCAGATGCCGGAAGTCCTCGTTCGTGCCGAGGATCGGATCGATCTTGTGGTAGTCGCCCGTATCGTAGTGATGATTGCTCTCCGACTCAAACACGGGGTTCAAGTAGATGACGGAGATGCCAAGATCCTTCAGGTAGTCGAGCTTTGACTCGATGCCCTTGAGATTCCCGCCGAAGAAATCGTAGGCGATGATCTCCTTCGTGTCCGGGTCCTTGTAGTAGGACGGATCATCGGACCAGCAGGCGTGATAGACAGCACCCTTCTTCTCGATGATCTTGTCCCCCAGCCGGCAGAAGCGGTCGGGGAAGATCTGGTACATGACGCTGTGCTTGAACCAGTCCGGGGTCTTCGCCCCCTTGTTGAAGACGGTGAGCTGGAAGGAGGGTGGTACATGGTCATAGACCTCCCCCACGCCGCCCAGCTGATCGTTTCCATTGCCATAGAACGTGGTGCCGCTGTCCTGGGATATGATGAAGTAGTACCAGATCAGGCACCCTTCCTCCGGCAGCTTTAGCCGCGTCTGATAATACCGCGTCTCAGAGAGCGGATCGTCCGCACTCTGGAGCTGGACGAGTTTCTCGCCCTCCCGCTCCGACCAGAGGCGCAGAAGGACGTTGTTCACCGCCTCCTTCGTCTGGATGCGAAGGCCCAGCTTCACCTTCGTGCCTGCCTCCGCCGCGCCGACAGGCGAACGGTAATATGCATTTTGGGAATTATGCTCGACTTGATTTCGTCCAAGCATCGATAGCACTCCCTCCATTGGGTTTCATGAAAGGGCAGGGTATCCTGTGCCCTGCCCTTTTGTTTTCTTGGCTCCCACTTCCCTCTCGCCTTACCGGGAGACAAGCTCCTGATAGAGATCCTCGTACTCCTTCGCCGAGGACTTCCAGCTGAAGTCCGCCGTCATGGCGTTCTGCACGAGCTTGAGCCACTCGCCGATATTGCCATAGAGCTTCAGAGCCCGCTTCAGGGCGTACATCATCTCATGGGCATTGTAGTCCCGGAACAGGAAGCCCGTGCCCTCGCCCGTATACTTGTTGTAGGGCGTGACCGTGTCCTTCAGGCCGCCGGTCTCCCGGACGACCGGGATGGTGCCATAGCGCATGGCCACCAGCTGGCCGATGCCGCAGGGCTCATAGTCGGACGGCATGAGGAAGATATCGGAGGATGCGTAGATCTTCTGGGCCAGGTCATTGGAGAAGCGGATGTTGACGGAGCACTTCGTGGGGAAACGCCAGGCGAGGCCCTTGAACCAATCCTCGTAGACCTTGTCGCCGGTGCCGAGGACCACCAGCTGGATATCCTCGTGCTGGAGGATTTCGTCCATCATCCGCACGATGAGGTCCATGCCCTTCGGCTGGACGAGGCGGGACACGATGGCGACCATGGGCGTGCGGCGCTTCTCCGGCAGGCCCAGGAGCCGCTGAAGCGCCACCTTGTTGTCGAGCTTGCGGTCGATAGAGTCCGCATCATAGGTCTCCTCGATGTTCTTGTCCGTTTTCGGATTGTAGACATCATAATCAATGCCATTGACGATGCCGAAGAGGGTGTCCTGACGGGCCCGAAGGAGTCCATCCAGATGCTCGCCGAAGTAGGGATACTGGATCTCCGTGGCATAGGTCTTGCTGACGGTGGAGATGAAGTCGGAGTAGATGATGCCGCCCTTCATGAAGTTGACCGCATCGTAGAACTCCAGATCCCCGTTGTTGAAATATTTCCAGTCGAGGCCCAGCGTGTCCTCCATCACATCCTTCGGGAAGACGCCCTGATACTTCAGATTGTGGATGGTGAAGATGGTCTTGATTTTCTCATAGCGCTCGTCCCCCATGTGCTCCAGCTTCAGGAACACGCTGACGAGGCCTGCATGCCAGTCATTCGTATGGATGACATCCGGCCAGAAGTCCATGGCCTCCAGAAGGTCCAGCACGGCCCGGGAGAAGAAGGAGAAGCGCTCCGCGTCATCGTCGTAGCCGTAGAAGCCCTCCCGCTTGAAGTACTCCTCATTGTCCACGAAGTAGTAGGTGACGCCGTTATGCTCCAGCTTGTCGAGGCCGACGAACTTCTTGCGCCAGGACACGGAGAGCTCCCCGTCATAGACGTGCTCCATGGCATTCCGGTATTCCTCGGGAATCATGCCAAACTTCGGCATGATGACGCGGACATCGACGCCATCGGCTGCCAGAGCCTGCGGCAGGGACCCTGCCACATCCGCAAGGCCGCCTGTCTTGGCAAAGGGTGTTGCTTCTGCTGCTACGTAAAGTACCTTCATATCAAAATCCCCCTTTATCTCTTTTCCCACGCCTCGGCCGCGCCTGGGAGTCCCGGACGCAGCAAAGACGCAAATCCCTTATATCAAGCGTTCGCCGTCCTTGCTTTTTTCGGCGCCGCCTTTTTCGCTGTGGTCTTCTTGCGGGTCACCGCCCCAGTCTTTGATTTGGCGGTCGCAGCCTTCTTCGTGCGGGCAGCAGGCTTCTTCGCTGCAGCTACCGTCTTCTTGGGAGCGGCCTTTTTCGTCGCTGCGATGCGGCGCGCAGGCTCCGTGGCCGCTGCCTCGGAGGCCTCCGCCTTCTTCTCCTCATGGCCCTTCACCATGAGGCTCTTCGGCGCGCCCTCGATGGAGATCTTCGCTCCGGCCTGCTCCTGGAGGCGCAGGTAGACGGTGGCCAGCGGCGGCACCGTCAGCACGATGGACTGATCCCGGTCGTGCCAGGGGATATCCTCGCTCACGAGGAAGCCCTCGTTCTTCACGCCGCTGCCGCCAAAGGCCTCGTCGTCGGAGTTGAAGACCTCCTGATAGCTGCCCTTGGAGGGGACGCCGATGCGGTAGCCATGGCGCACCTCCGGCGTGAAGTTGCAGACGGCGATGAGGAAGTCATTGCCATCCTCCGCCCGGCGGATGAGGGAGATGACGCTGTTCTCATTGTCGTTGCAGTCAATCCACTGGAAGCCGTTCCAGTCGAAGTCCACCTGCCACATGGCCTTGTTGTCACAGTAGAACTTGTTGAGGGCCCTCGTGTAGGCCAGCATCTTCGTGTGCATGGGATACTGCTGCGGCAGATGCCAGTCGAGGCTGTCGTCGAAGTTCCACTCGATGAACTGGCCATACTCGCCGCCCATGAAGAGGAGCTTCTTGCCGGGATGGACCATCCAGTAGGCAAAAAACGTCCTGAGGTTTGCAAACTTCTGCCAGTAGTCGCCGGGCATCTTCGAGATGAGGGAGCACTTGCCGTGGACCACCTCGTCGTGGGAGAGCGGCAGCACGAAGTTCTCGCTGAAGGCGTACATGAGGGAGAAGGTGAGCTTGTCCTGGTTCCACTTGCGGTACACCGGGTCGAGGGACATGTACTTGAGCATGTCGTTCATCCAGCCCATGTTCCACTTGTAGTTGAAGCCCATGCCGCCCATGTAGACGGGCTTCGAGATGAGGGGCCAGGAGGTGGACTCCTCCGCGATCATCAGGGCCTGGGGATGATACTTGAATATGGTCTCATTGAGCTTCTTCAAAAAGTCCATGGCCTCGAGATTTCCGGTGTCGCCGTACTTGTTCGGCGTCCACTCCCCGTCCTTACGGCCGTAGTTCAGATAGAGCATGTTGGCCACCGCGTCGATGCGAAGCCCGTCGATGTGGAACTCCTCGAACCAGAACATGGCGTTCGATATGAGGAAGCTCTGGACCTCCGTGCGGCCGTAGTCGAAATTGGTGGTGCCCCACTCCCAGTTCTCCGCCAGCTGCTCATTGTCCGACTCGTAGAGGGTCATGCCGTCAAAATGGCGCAGGCCCTGCTCGTCCTTGCAGAAATGGCCCGGCACCCAGTCCATGATGATGCCGATGCCCCGCTCATGGGCCCTGTCCACCAGATAGCGGAAGTCATCCGGGGAGCCGAAGCGGCTCGTCACCGCATAGTAGCCCGTGGCCTGGTAGCCCCAGGAGCCGTCATAGGGGTGCTCGCAAAGGGGCATGAACTCGATATGGGTGTAGTGCATGTCGCAGACGTAGTCGATGAGCTGGTCAGCCAGGTCCCGATAGGAGAGGTACTCCCCATCGGCGCCCCGGCGCCAGGAGCCCGCGTGGACCTCGTAGGTCAGCATGGGCCGCTCATAGGAGGACTCATGCTTCTTTTTCTGCTGCCACTCGCCATCCTTCCAGTCGTAGTGGGAGAGGTCGTAGACCCGCGATGCCGTCTGGGGCTTTTTCTCCGCGTAGAAGCCATAGGGGTCTGCCTTCATGATATGGGGGCCGCCCCACTGGGGCTCGATGGCGTACTTGTAGACGGTGCCCTCCTGGAGGCCCTCGATGAAGGTCACCCAGATTTCCCCGTCGCCGATGCGGTCCATGTAGTTTGTCCGGGTATCCCAGTCATTGAAGTCGCCCACGACGGATATGCTCTTGGCATGGGGCGCCCACACGGCGAAGCGGACGCCTCTCTTCCCGTCCTGCTCGACAAAGTGTGCGCCGAGCATCTCGTAGGCATGGTAATTCGTCCCCTGATGGAAAAGATAGAGGTCGAATTCACTCAGATCGGATGTTTTCACAAAAATCCTCCTTCGACAGAATCAAAATACTTCCGTGCAGGAGGCAGGTGCATGTTGCTCCACCCACCCAGTCGGAGAGCCCCAGGGGCTCTCCCATCCATGATAGGTTTCCGTTTTAGGATATGGTGACCGGCTTGATCTTCCAGATTTCCTTTGCATACTCCTCGATGGTACGGTCGGAGGAGAAGTAGCCGGCATTGGCGATGTTGACCGCCGACATGTGGGCCCAGCGCAGCTTCTCGCCGTAGCGCTTGTAGATTTCCTGATGGGCATCGGCGTAGGCATTGAAGTCCTTCAGGATGAAGAACTCGTCGTTTGCCTGGAGGATGGTGTCGAAGAGGGAGTGGAAGTCCCCGTAGGTGCCATCCGTCAGCTGGTTGATGACGAGGCGCACATTCTCGTTCTGGTTGTACTCGTCCCAGGCGGAATAGGAGCCCGTGGCGTAGTAGTTCAGGACCTCCTCCGCCGTCAGGCCGAAGATGACGCAGTTCTCGTCGCCCCCCACCTTCTCGCGGATCTCCACATTGGCGCCGTCCAGAGTGCCCAGGGTGATGGCGCCGTTTATCATGAACTTCATGTTGCCGGTGCCGGAGGCCTCCTTCGAGGCGGTGGAAATCTGCTCGGACACATCAGCGGCAGGATAGACCACCTCGCCGAGGGACACGCCGAAGTTCTCGATGAAGACGACCTTCAGCATGTCGTTTACCGCCGGGTCGTTGTTGACCTTGTCCGCCACCGCATTGATGAGGCGGATGGTCTTTTTCGCCACATAGTAGCCAGGAGCTGCCTTGCCGCCGAAGAAGTAGGTGGTGGGCAGCATCTGATAGCTCTTGTCCGTCTTGAGCTTATGATACTGGAACATGATGTGGAGGATATTCATGAGCTGGCGCTTGTAGGAATGGATGCGCTTTACCTGGATATCGAAGATGGTATGGGGGTCCACCACGATGCCCTGCTTCTCTTTTATGAGCCTAGCGAGGGCGTCCTTTCGGATTTCCTTGATCTTCGTGAGCTTCTCCAGGAAGGGCCGGTCATCCACATAGTCGTTCAGGAGATCCATCTGCTCCGGGTGACGGTGCCAGCGGCGGCTGCCGATGGTCTGGTCGATGAGATCCGAGAGCTCCGGATTTGCCCCCATGAGCCAGCGACGATGGGTGATGCCATTCGTCTTGTTGTTGAACATGTTGGGGTAGTAATCGTAGAAGTCCTTCAGCGTCGTGTGCTTCAGGATTTCCGAGTGGATCTTCGCCACGCCATTGACGCTGTGGCCGCCCACGATAGAGAGGCGGGCCATGTGGACGCAGTTGTCCTGGATGATGGAGAGCTCGTGGACCTTGTCCTCGTTCTGCGGATAGCGCTCCCGCACGTCGATGAGCCAGCGGCGGTTGATTTCGTCAATAATCATGTAGATGCGGGGCAGCAGGTTGCGGAACATGCCCACCTCCCACTTCTCCAAGGCCTCCGGCATGATGGTGTGGTTCGTATAGGCGATGGTCTCGCGGGTGATGCTCCAGGCCTCGTCCCACTCGAAGTCCTTCTCATCCACGAGAATGCGCATGAGCTCTGCCACGCAGAGGGCCGGATGAGTATCGTTGATATGGATGGCCACATGCTTTGCGAACTCGTGGAGATCGCCGCCCTCCCGGAGGTAGTGGCGGACGATGCTCTGGACGCCGGCGGAGACCATGAAGTACTCCTGGATGAGGCGGGTCTGCTTCCCCTCGTAGGTGCTGTCATCCGGGTAGAGGGAGCGGGTGATGTTCTCCACGAAGCGGCGATACTCCCGCTTCTGATGGATCTGCTCCTGGGTAAGGCGCCCGTAGTCGGAAAAGTCCCGGTCCACCTCGGCGCTCCAGAGCCGAAGCGTATTCACCGTATGGTTGTGGTAGCCAACCACCGGCACATCGTAGGGGACGCCCATGATGGTCATGGCATTCTCATGGACGAGCTTCAGCTTGCCGTCCTCCAGCTTCTTCATGTAGGCATTGCCGTAGAACTTGACATCCACAGACTTATCGGGGTTCCGATACTCCCAAGCGAAGCCGTCCTTCAGCCAGTTGTCCGGGATCTCGACCTGGTTGCCGTCGATGATCTTCTGCTCGAAGAGGCCGTACTTGTAGCGGATGCTGCAGCCGTGGCCCGGCAGGCTGTGGGCAGCCAGGGAGTCGATGAAGCAGGCGGCGAGACGGCCGAGGCCGCCGTTGCCGAGGCCAGCGTCTGGCTCCTGCTCATAGACCTCCGGCAGCTTCAGCTTGAAGTCCTGGAGCACCTCGGAGACAGCCTCCTCGATGCCGAGGTTCAGAAGGTTCGACTTTAGGAGGCGGCCCAGCAGGAATTCGATGGAGAAGTAATAGACCTGCTTCGTGTTCTTCTCGCCATAGGCCTTGTTCGTATTGATCCAGTTTTCAGAAATAAACTGCTTGGCTGTGGCGGCCACCGTCTTGTAGATCTCATTTTCCGTGAGATCCTTGAGGTCGCGGCCCCACATGATGTGTGCCGTCTGGGTGAATCGGGTCTTGATGTTTTCCTTGAGCTTTTCAAACTCGCGGCTCTTTGCCTTTTGTTCTTTCGTTTCTCGTGCCAAATTCAACACTCCCATTCAAATCTTGCATTTCGGGTTTGTCGGGACAGCCTCCTCGCCGTCCGTATTGCAGCCCTCCTGGCTGCCGGCAAAAGGGCTTTGCCTTTCTTCTTTATTATCCTGTCAGAATACTTGGAAGTCAAGTAAAGAAGCTGGAACAAATTCCCTATTCCTGCAAAGGCCTGCAGCGAGCCTTCTCTTCGCCGCTTGCCGCAAAAAACAAAAGGTGCCGCCGTAATATCCAGCCGTCTTTGGCAATCGAATCATTACGGCGGCACGCCTTATGCATTATATGACAGTACGCTTTGTGATGATGAGCGGGTAGTTCGAGGCACCCTTGAGCCATTTCTCCTTTGTGATGACCACGTTCTTGTCGGTTATCACGTTCTCCACGAGGGCCCCTTCCTTTACGGCGCTCTTCTGCATGATGATGGAGTTCTTGACCTCTGCACCCTCCTCCACCGTCACGCCGCGGAAGAGAATAGAGTTCTCCACCTTGCCGCGGATGATGCAGCCATTGGCCACGAGGGAGTTCTTCACGTCCGCCGTCGCCTTGTACTCCACGGGGACCTCATCCTTCGTCTTCGTGTAGATGGGGTGCTCGCCCATGAAGAGCGTCTCCCAGTTCTCCGGCTGTAGTAGGTCCATGTTCGCCTTGTAGAAGGAGGCGATGGAGTCGATATGGGCCACATAGCCGTCATGGGCCATGGCATACATGGTGTAGTCATTCATGCGGCGGATGATGGCATCCATGAGGAAGTCCTGGCCGCCATGCTCATAGGTGTAGCGGACCATCTCCACGAAGATGCGCTTCTCCATGAGGTAGATGCCAAGCGACACCTTCATGCCGTCATAGACCACGGGCTTTTCTGCGATATCCGACACGAGGCCGCTGGCCTCCGTCTCGAGAACCACGTTCTTCCCCTGGGTCTCCTGCTCTGCCACATGGTAGACCATGGAAATCTCCGCCCCCGTATTCTGGTGGAAGCGCAGGAGCTTCGAGAAGTCGATGTTGTAGATGAAGCTGCCGCTCGTCAGCATGATGTACTTCTGGGAGCTGTGCTCGATAAAGTCGAGGTTGTGGTAGAAGTTCTTGAGGTCGCCCCGGCGGCTGATCTCATCCTTCTGGGGGGTCGGCAGGTAGAAGAGGCCATCGTGGCGGCGGGCCAGGTCCCAGTCCTTGCCGGAGCGGAGATGGTCGAGGACGGACCTGCCCTTGTTGGGAAGCATGACGCCCACATTCACGACGCCGGAATTCACGAGGCTCGACAGGGCGAAGTCGATGAGGCGGTAGCGCCCGGCGAAGGGGAGGGACTCCACAGCCCGGCGCTCCGTCAGCTCCCGGATCAGAGTGTCGTCCTCCTGCATGTTGATGATGCCCATTACTGTTTTCACGTTGCTCACTCCGTTCTTACATTACTTGTCCAGCATTGGGCATATTTCAGCCGACGCGCATGGTGCCATCGAGGGCGCGCACATGCTCCCCGTCGGCGATGACGGTGATGGCCTCCTTCTCGCCCGTGACCTTCGCGCCCTCCTCGATGACGCAGTTCTGGGCCACGATGGCGTACTCGACGCTGGCCCCCTCCTGGATGACGGTGGAGGGCATGATGACCGAGTCCTTCACGTGGGCGCCACGGCCGATGCGCACGCCCGGGAAGATGACGGAGTTCTCGACGGTGCCCAGCACCATGGAGCCCTCGCTGATCATGGAGTTCGTGATTTCCGCCTCCGGGCCCACGAACTGGGGCGGCATCGGAGGATTCGAGGAATAGATCTTCCAGTCTCCATTGAGGTCCACAGGGAGGTTGTCCTGCAGGAGATCCATATTGGCCTGCCACAGGCTCTCGATGGTTCCCACATCCTTCCAGTAGCCGTCAAAGGCGTAGGAGAAGAGGCGGCCGTTATCCGCAAGCATCTTGGGGATGATGTTCTTGCCGAAGTCATGGGCGCTCGTCTCGTCCTTTGCGTCCTCCTCGAGATACTTCTTGAGGTAATCCGTGCTGAAAATATAGATGCCCATGGAGGCGAGGTTGCTCTTCGGCTTTGCGGGCTTCTCCTCAAACTCCAGGATGCGGCCCGTCTTGTCCGTGTTCATGATGCCGAAGCGGGGCGCCTCGTCCCAAGGAACCTCGATGACGCCGATGGTGGCCTCTGCCTGGTTCATCTTGTGGGCCTCGAGCATCCAGGAGTAGTCCATGGTGTAGATGTGGTCGCCGGAGAGGATGAGCACATAGTCAGGATCCGCCAGCTCGATGAAGTTCAGGTTCTGATAGATGGCGTCTGCCGTGCCGCGATACCAATCCGCGCCCTTCTCACGAGCGTAGGGGGGCAGGATGAAGATGCCGCCCTCCCGCTTGTCGAGGTCCCAGGGGCTGCCGGAGGCGAGGTAGTTGTTGAGCTCAAGCGGACGATACTGGGTCAGGACGCCGACCTTGTCGATGCCGGAGTTCGCGCAGTTCGACAGCGGGAAATCGATGATGCGATACTTCCCGCCGAAAGGTACAGCGGGCTTTGCGATCTTCTTCGTCAGGGCCCCGAGGCGGCTGCCCTGTCCTCCTGCCAATATCATGGCCAAGCATTCTGTCTTTCTCATGATAAATCCCCCTTGTCGTTTCGCGACCGGTCTCCCCTATCACGCCGGCCGCACTGTGTACGCGAGCGCTGCGGAATATCCACAGCATTTATGTATCACATCGCATCTTTTGTCCCCTATCCTTTGGATACGCCAGCTATCAATATTTATTTTCTATGGCGTATCTTTTTCCTGTAAATCAAAACCTCTAAATTCTTTTAAATTTACAGTCTATTCAAAAAATGCGTATGCAATTATCATGGAATTTGCATCTCGAAGCAGGTCTAATCTGGAACAAAGCTTAGAGAATGCGACAACAACTCTTGTTCATTTTATACTATTTTATACGCTTATTATTCTGTATCCGATGGATTTTTCCTGCTAGAAAATCTTGAAAAGTAAAAATTTATCCCATAAATTTTCACGCAGTACCCTTCCGGCCATTCCAGGCAGCTAAACGTGCAAAAAAAATAAGGGCTTTACACAAAAGCCCAGAAAAGTGTGCCAAAGAAGAGTGCGATGCTGAAGCCCCGCAGCCCGTTCGCGACAGGTGTGCGCAGGGCAGGCGGGAGATAGATGGTCAGTATGCGGCTCTCGTAGACGAGAAAGGAGAAAGCCGCCAGTGCCAGCGGGAGATCCCCATTTGCGCTGGCGTAGAGCACGGCGATGCAGGCGAAGATCGTCCAGAGCTTCTCGCCGCGGGTCAGCCGCTTTTTCTGGCTGCGGGAGCGCGCCTCCTCCGCCTCCTGCTCCTGCTCAGCCCGCGACAGGGGCAGTCCCAGCTCATCCACCGGCGTATTCTCCTTGAACCACTGATAGCGCACTGCGCTCTCCTCCTCTCCCTATCAAGATCCTCAGTATATATAAGCATTTTGCGCCTGCTCGATAAGCTCCGGGAGACGCACATAGAGATTCTCCCCCGGGCAGGCTGTCGCATTGAAGTCCCGATGGCCGAAGACCGTCGAGTCCGACGGGCTGAAGCCGTAATGACGGCACAGCGCCGCGATGAGGCGGGCCGCCGCGTCCATCTGCTCCGGCTCCGGCTCCGCCTCCTCGAAGTTTCCGACGATATTGACGCCGACGGTGTGGCCGTTTTGCCCATGGCAGTGGGCTCCCACCGCCTGGAGGGGGCGCCCCTCCTCGATGGCCCCGTCCTTCCGTATGAGGAAATGGTAGCCGATGCCCGACCAGCCATTATGAAGATGCCACTGGTGGACGGTTGCCGCCGACACGTCCGCATTCGTATTGCCGATATGATGCACGATGATGGCATCCGTCACCGTCCGATTCGAAAGAGAGCGGAAGGAGAGATGCGTCGGGCGCACCGTGATGCCCATGAGGCTTCCGCCCGCATTCCACGCCGCCTCTGCTGCCCGTGGAAAAAGGAGCGCCCCCAATCCAAAACAAACGGCGCTCCGAATAAAATCCCTGCGTTTCATGAATCCTTTCCCGCGCACCCCGTGCGCAACTGATACTTTACCGCAATTAGTATAGAATCCCCACATGAAAATCCGATAAAAAAAGACCGCCGAAGCGGCCTTTTCCTTTTCATGCCATTTTTTCCGCATATTTTTCAAATTCGCTGAACTCGACGGGCGGCGAGTAGTAGTAGCCCTGCAGGCTCGCTACGCTGCAGCCCAGGAGGAACGTGCGCATGGTGGGGCTCTCGATGCCCTCGACGCAGATCTTGTCGGAGTATATGGAGAGGAAGTCCGTCAGCCGATGAACGAAATTCTGGCAGGAGGCATCCTCCAGCAGGTTCATGACGAAGCTGCGGTCGATCTTCACGCAATCCACCGGCATGGCATTCAGGATGCTGAGCGACGAGTAGCCGGTGCCGAAGTCGTCCACCGCCACCTGGATGCCCAGGGCGCGGATCTCCGTGACGAGGTGGCGAAGCCTGTCCACCTCCAGCAGGCGGCAACGCTCCGTGAGCTCCAGACAGAGATTCTTGGGGGGATAGCCCGTCTCCTTCAGGATGGACTTCAGATTGTCAAGGAAGCTCGGATTCTCCATCTGGGAGTAGGAGAGATTCACATTCATAACGAAGTCCGGGTGATCCCGCAGGATTTCCTTCCCGTCCACCATCGCTCGGTGGAGGATCCAGTGGCCCAGCTTCTGGTAGGCGGAGTCCTCCTCCAGCACTGGGATGAAGTCATTGGGCATCACCGTGCCATAGGGCTCTCCCCGCCAGCGGATGAGGGCCTCTGCTCCCTTGAGCTTTTCCGTGGCGCAGTCCACGACAGGCTGATAGCAAAGGTAGAACCCGCGGCAATCATCCACGATTGCCTCCCGGATCTTGCTGATCTTTGCCAGGGAGTTCTGTCCGTCCTGCCCTGCCACATCCTCGTAGCTCACGAGATTGCCGAAATAGCGGTGCTTCGACAGGCCGTAGGCGTAGAGCAGGCAGGAGTAGACCGCCTTGCCGTTCATGGCCCCGTCCCCGATGGTGAGCACGGAGGACTTCAGTGCGAAGGGCATCTTGTGGTCGTCGATCCAGACGCCCGCCTTGATCCGCTCGTGGATCTCATTGTAGCCCCGCTGGATCTCCTGCACCGTCATGCTGGAGGAAACCACGGCGAATGTGGCGCCATCCATGCGGTAGATGGTCCCCCTGCCCTTCAGGAACTCCTTCAGGATATGGCCGAAGGACTGGATGAGCCGGTTGCCAAAGGCATAGCCGTAGAGGTTGTTGTACTCGGAGAGCCTCTGGATGCCCGCCAGCCACACGCAGGCCTTCTGGTGCTGATTCAGCCGGTTCTCCACATCGTAGAAGAATCCGTATTGATTGCGAAAGCCCGTCAGGGAGTCAATGTAACTCTTGCTCTTATGGTTCGTCATGGAGCAGGCCAGATAGTGGCGCTGCCCCTCGCCGTCGTGGATGAGGGCGCCGTGGATCGTGACCACCACGTATTCCCCATTCACATTTTTCATGCGGGCCTCTACATCGTGGGCATTCGTCTCGCCCTCCAGGAGGCTCTTCATGCCGAGGCGGTAGTACTCCAGATCCTCCGGGTGGACAAGGGACTCCAGAGCCGCCAGGCCCTCCCCATAGTCCTCGAAGATATTCTGTTTTAAATCAAATTCCAGGAGGATGTGCTCGGAGGCGAGAAACCTCTTTGTGGAGAAGTCCAGCAAAAAGATATACGCGCCACCGGATACGACGCGAAGCGCATCAAAGACCTCGTGGAATGAACCCGTCTCCTTGCTATTCTTTTTGATTGCATCCATGTCTATCGCTCCAAATGACCCAATCCCGTCAGATAGATAACTGTTTCCATTAATGTGGATATTATAGACCTATTTTCCTAAAAAAGCAAGGAAATGAATGAACAAATCCTTGCTTTACAGATTTTTTCTAATAAAACTTTTTTGTCTACAATTTCACGAAACCGCCGGAATCGCCCGCGTAGCCCACTCCCCGCCCTCCAGTTGGAGCTCCGTCCGATGGAGAGCAAAGAGGGTGGAGCGGTGGCCCACACTGACCACTGCCATATCCGGGAGCTCCTCCTGCAGCAGCTGATAAAGCTCTGTCTCCGAGGGCTCATCGAGGGCGGACGTGGCCTCGTCCAGGAACACCCAGTCGGGGCGGACGAGAAGGATGCGGGCAAAGGCGAGCCGCTGCTGCTCCCCCAGAGAGAGGATACGGCTCCAATCCTGGATATCGTCCAAACGTCCTATAAGTGCCTTCAGCCCGACCTTTTGAAGCGCGGCGGCAAGCACCTCATCGCTCTCCGAATGCGCCCGGGGATAGGCAAGGGCCCGGCGGAGACTTCCGAGAGGCAGATAGGGGCGCTGGGGCAGAAAGAGCACCCGCGCCCCCTCCGGCACCAGCACGCGCCCCGTGCCGTAGGGCCACAGCCCCGCAAGTGTCCGGAGAAGTGTGCTCTTGCCGCAGCCGGAGGCGCCCGTCACCAGAAGCCGCTCCCCCTTCGGGATGGAGAGGGAGAGGAACGTCAGGAGGGCCTGCTCATTGGGAAGCGATACGGTGAGGGCCTCCGCCATGAAGTCTCCCCCCTCTGCCGTGAGCCGCTCCACACCATTTTTCTGCGATTCTGCCTCCTCCATGTGCTCCGTAAAGCCAGCGAGACGGCGGATGACGGCTGCCAGCTGGGCGATGGTATCGTAGGAATCGACGAAGTAGGACAGGGCATCCTGCACCCGCCCGAAGGCGGACACGGTCTGCATGAGACCGCCCAATGCCATGGCCCCCGCAAAGTACTGGGGCGCTGCCAATACAAGGGGCACGATGATGGCGAGCTGCCCATAGCCATTGACGTAGAAATTCAGGAGCTTCGTCCGCTTCATGAGCTGCCAGAAATTCGAGATGACCTTGGCAAACCGGTCGGCAAAGCCCCGGGCCTCCGGCTCCTCGCCGCCGTAGAAGGCAATGCTCTCGCTGTTTTCCCGCAGGCGCATCATGGAGAAACGGAAGTCCGCCTCATAGCGCTGCTGATCGAAGTTCAGAGCGATGAGCTTCCGCCCCACGAGGTTGGCAAGGTAGGTGCCTGCCACCGAGTAAATCAGCGAGAACCAGAACATGTAGCCATAGATGACGAACTCCTGCCCCCCGACAGGCACGGTGAAGGCCCCCGAGAGATTCCAGAGGACGACGCCGAAGGCCACAAGGGTCGTGAGCTGCTTCAAAAGCCCGATGAGGAGCTGCAGTGTGAGGGAGACAAACTGATTGATGTCCTCGCTAATTCGCTGATCCGGGTTGTCCGTATCGCTCCCCAGGAGCTGCATGCGGTAGTAGGTCTCCTTCCCGAGCCAGCGATTGACATACTGATTCGTCATCCAGGTACGCCACTTGATCTGGAGCATCTGCCGGAGATAGATGGCATAGACGGCAAGGATGATGTAGATGAAGGCCAGTGCCGCAAACTTTCCCACCAGAGGCCAGAAGGAAGCCTCCGCATACTGCTGCAACGCATTGTAAAAGTCATTGTACCAGGAATTTATGGCCACGAGGAAATACACCGAGGCGAGATTCAGGGCAATGACGAGTGCCAAGAGGCCGATGCCCTTTTTCCTTTCCTCCGATTTCCAGTAGGCGCGGAACAGCTTCCAAAAGGAAGACAGCATGCTTTGCTTCAAAAAATCACGTCCTTTTATGTCAAGCGAATAGGACAAGTATAGCCGTTTTCCAAGGCATACACAAGGGGATATTTCCTTTCCCGGGCCAATATGGTATGATTGGGGAAACGCTTCGGTCAAATGGAGGTCGCTATGGTACTCATTCTGGGGGCGCTCGTCACCCTTTTCCTTCTCGTCCTACTCTACCGCTATATGCCCCGTAGGATTTATTTCTTCGGATTTCTCGTCCTGCTCGTCGCCTGCTCAGCCGTGGTGCACCATATCGCCGCCGGCTCCGAGGGGCCGCGTCCCATGACAGAGGCCGAGCGCACGGCGCTCCTGCATCAGCAGGAAATCTTTTCCGTCTGGGACGGCACATACCAAAAGCAGATCGATGAGCTCGACCGCAACTGGCAGTGGTACCATCAGATCTTGGAGGAATACAAGGAAGGCGACATCGACACCCAGACCGTCTACATCCGCCTGAACCAGCTGGAAAATGACAGCCAGCAGGCCATGGCCCACGCCGTAGCCCTGGCGCCTCCGAAGGAGCTGGATGCACCCGCCTACGATCTCGTCGCGAGCATCTGCCAAAAGACGGCAGAATACGCCAAGGATCAGTACAAGACCATCGCCCTCACGCGAGCCGCCTGTGATCCCGCCCAGCAAAAGGAGAACAGCCCTGGGGCCGACAGCCCTGCCCTGCAGGCCGTCATGAACCGGGAGTCGCCCCCCGCCCTCTTCATCGCCGACGAGCTTTCCCAGATCCATACCCTGCTCGCCACACCAAAGGACGAGGAGACAGAATAACTTCCCACACAAACCTCCTCCTGCGGATTCTATGTACAGCCCGTACAGAAGAACAGCCTGCAAAAGTATCACGCATAACTTTGCAGGCTGTCTTTTATTGCTCAGAAGGAATCATCCCCGTAGCTATCGTCGCCGCCATAGCTGTCATAATCGTCGTAGTCGTCATAGCTGTCCGAGTCCTCATCATAGCCATCGCTATCATAGTCCTCATAGCTATCATCATCATAGCCATCATCGTCATAGCCATCATCGTCATTATAGCTATCGGGGTCCCCGTCCCCGTAGCTATCCTCGCTATCGTAGCCGCCATAGTCCTCCGAGGAATAGGAGCTATCGTCCGTCCCCGTGAAATCCGGGTCGTCTTCATGCAGAGATCCGTCGTAGCTCACCGAGGTATTCTGGGTGCCTCCTGTAGCACTGGCCTCCGCCCTGCTGCCTTGATGATTGTGGAAAAGGAGCGCTGCCCCCGCTCCGAGGCCCGCTGCCGCCAAGGCAGCCGTCATGCGGCTATCATGCTGCCGCTTCAGCGTATCCTGCCGCCGCATCTCCGCCAAGGTCTGCCTTTGCTGGGGCGTGAGCTCCTCATAGGGCGAGTTCTTCCGCAGGGGAAGCGGATTCTTTGAAGGCTGGCTCGAAGCCTTTGGCTTTTGGGAAGGCTCCTCCATCTTCAGCAGCGGATTTTCATTTTCCTTCAGGGGGAATTCATCGTAGACGTATTCCTTCGGAGGAGCCTCCTCCTTCTCCTGTGGCACCCCGCCTGGGCGCGTCACAGTCTGCTTCGCCGGGTATCCTGGCTGGGGACTCACGGCAAAGTGATGATTGAGCTCCTCCCCTTTCTTCACCTCGCCCCGGGACTTGGAGGAGTAGACGCAGCCCAGGATAAAGAGGATAAAAAGGAGGAGAAAAAGCTCCATAAAGCCCACAAAAGTAAGCGTCCCCTGGGCAAAAAGAACAATATCGGCAATGACAAGAACCGGAAGAATACGCATCATACCCGCCACCTCCATGTGGTAAGAAAGAACCACCCCCGTCGCCTCAAGACGTGGAAACAATACGCTGTGAGTTCCGTACACAACAATTTTATACGCAAACTTCACTCCTGTAAAGTCAAAAGAATCCCGATAACAGCTATCCGCGAGAGGATTCATCCCCATCACGCACTTGCCGACCGCCATGTGGGCTCTAGGAGGTCCTCCACGGTGCAAAAGAGCACCTTTGAGAGCTTATACAGCGTGATGGCGGCGGCCTTGTTGATATCCCGCTGGCCCTGTTCATAAAGCTGGATCTGTCGCAAGGATACGCCCGCCTCCCTGGCAAGCTCCGCTTGAGAGAGGCCAACATTTTTTCGCCTTTCGTAGAGCCTTGTATGGGGCTCATTTGCCCGCAGTCGCTCGTCCATGCGCTCTACAAAGTGCGCAATGTCCATTTCATGATACACTTCATACATCGCCAGGATTTCCTCAAGACTGACCGCCTTGAAAATCGTCAGGAAGGATGTGTCTGCATGCCACTGGTAATAAGCAAGCGCCCAGCCTGCCCAATATTCTGGGGATCTGTCGAGGTACATGGCATCGGGGGCGTCCTCATAGGGAAACGCCACGTCCTCAAGGACAGCGCGGGCAAACTCACAGCCATTCATGCCCGCCACATAGCGGGGATTTCCTGCGGCAAACAGCTCACCACTCCGAGAGACGGCCAGTGCATCCCCAAAGTCCTTCGGCGCAATGGAAAGCGTCACCAACGCAAAGTCCATCGCATCGCCAAGTATGCGCTGGGCGCTATCGAGATAGATTTCATCGTAGGCGCGGATCGCCATGGGTCATCCCCTCCCTCATGATATCGAGCATGTAGATATCCTCCAGCCCATCTGCTTTTTGCCTTGTGTTCCGATATGCGCGTCTGGCTTCACGATCGCGTGCCGCCTTCTGCTCGCTCCAAATGGAGGCCTCCGCCTTCTCTGCCCCGAGAAATCTGACAGCTCTATGCGCCTTCTCGCTTTTAAGGACGATCTGCTCGCCAAGCTTCCCCAGGTGCATAGCTTCGGACAGCTTGGCAAGTGAAATGCCATTTGTCACAAAATCCTGTGCAAAGCTGAAGTAGGAATCATCGGCGCGATATCCAATGACCACATCATATTCCTCGGGATTCACAAAAAAATGCTCCTGCAAATACTTTTTTGCCTGCTCAGCCACGCTGCTGCTCTGCCAATAGCTTCGATAGGCCGCCAGGAGTGCCAGCCAATTCAGGATGCTGTATTCCGGCCCGTTCAGGTTGAGCACGGAAAGCCCCTCCAGCGAAAGCTCGTAGCGATTGGCAAAGCCATTCGTGCCCTTCGCACAGGCCCACTCCTTCGCCAGCTCTAAGCTCTCCGTCGTATAAAAGCCATAGCCATAGTCATTCGCTCGCTTCCCACCATGAAAGACCGGCTGCTCGATGATATGGTCGGAACCATGAAATACAAGCACAGTGCTCACCTCCCTATCTAATTATATCTCTGTAGAGATATATCGTCAAATAAATTCCTAGAGCACAACAGCAAATAAATCCTGCGCCAAACAAGTAACAGAAATCAAAAAGAGAGGCATTCCCCCACAGCAAAGTGCGGGGGAAGCCTCTCTTTTCCGTATTGCATTATTCGACGGGGGCGCAATGCTTCGCGTCGATTTCCTGGACCTTCTGGATGCGGCGGCGGTATTTCTCGGCCGTCAGCGGGTCTGTGTGCATCCAGGTTTTGACGATTTCCATGGCGATGGCGGGGCCGATGATCTTGCCGCCGAGGCAGAGGACATTGCTGTCATTGTGCTGGCGTGCCAGGGCAGCGCAGAAGGGATCCTGGCAGACCACGGCGAAGATGCCTCGTATCTTATTGGCAATCATGGCACTGCCGTAGCCAACGCCATCCACGAAGATGCCCCGGTCACATTCCCCCTTTGCCACAGCCAGGGCCGCCGGATAGACGAAGTCCGACAGGTCGCAGGATTCCTCGTCGTAGGTGCCAAAATCCTTGACCTCATGGCCCTCACCTTCCAGATAGGCCTTGATTTCCTCCTTGAGCTTCGTGCCCGCGTGATCATTTGCCATAGCGATTTTCATGGTTATTCCCCCTGAGTCGATAGTTATCTCTTTTCCGATTATACCCATTCTGCCCCCTGCCCGCAACCTTTATCCTCCTATCCCCGAAATGCACTTGCATACGGCAGGCAAGAAAACGACCGAGTATCTTGAAAACATCAGGAGACTCGGTCGTATCACGTTTATCTGGCTTTATTCTGCTTCGATGAAGGGGCGGGCGATTTTTTCGATTTCGCCCTCGTGGGCTTTCTTCCACTCTTCAAAGGACTTGCCGCTCTTGGCGACGGTCTTGCCGAGGGTCACGAGGAACTTCGGCACGTCCCGGTCGTACATGGCACCAAGCTCCTTTGCGAAGATCTCGTGGCCCTGCTCCTTGCTGCCGTCCAGGAAGAGGGCGAAGGCGCTCTCCTTGTTTTTGCTGGAGCCCCGAAAGCCGATGGCACCCACCTGGTGTGTGCCACAGGAGGAGGGGCAGCCGCTGAAGTGGCAGAGGGGAAGGGCGTCCGCCGGAAGGTTTGCCTCTCGGACGGCCTTGAGGCTCGCCTCGAGAACCCCGTGGGAGTCCCGGATGCCCTGCTGGCAAATGGTCCCACCCACGCAGCTGACGGAATACTCGAAGGGGGTCTTTGCGGCGCTCCTATCCGTCACAGCGAGGATTTCCTTTGCCTCGGAGGAGGTCAGGTTCACAATGTAGGCGGTCTCGTAGGAGCCCAGGCGAAGCTCCACGCCCCGCATGGGCTTTATGGCCTCGGCGACAGCGATGAAGTCCTCGTTTTTCGGCCAGCCGCCGGTGGTGTGCCATTTGACGGTATAGAGGCCTTCCTGCTTCTGGGGGATGACCCGGGGGGCCTCCACGGTGCCGCCATCGCCCTTCTTGCGGCTGGCGGAGGTGCGGATGGAGAGGGTCAGGTCCTCCTTGGCGCGGATTTCCGCGAGGTTCTTGAAGAATTCCTTCTTGTAGCCCTCCACGCCCATGGTGACGGGGAGATAGCGAGAGCGGGCCCGGCCCCGGTTTTCGAAGTTGCCATTTTCCTGGAAGCTCTTCCACTGGGCGTAGACGTAGTAGAGGATATCCTTCGGGGAGACGGCCTCCTCCATGAGAAGGCCCATGGAGGCATTGGGCCCGAGGCCGCCAGAGGCGTAGACGTCGAATTTGTGGTCGGAGCGGGCCACGAAGCCAAGATCATGGAAGGTGGCGTGGGATTCGTTCCGCGGGGAGTTGGAGAAGACGATCTTGTACTTTCTCGGCAGCTTCTTCGGGCTGCCGATGAAGGAGAGGGCGTAGTCGGCTGCGGCCTCGGCGTAGGGCAGGACGTTGAAGTACTCGTCCGTTTCGATGCCGGCGAGGGGCGAGCACATGACGTTTCGCGGGTTGTCGCCGCCGCCGCCCATGGTGATGATACCGTGGTCGTAGGCTGCCTTCTGGATGGCCACGAGCTTGTCGTAGTCCAGGTTGTGGAGCTGGATGCTCTGGCAGGTGGTGAAGTGAACGCCCACGTCGGGGTATTTTTTGAGGACGCCGGCGAAGAAGGCGAAGACGTCCTTGGGTACGCGGCCTGCGGTCATACG
Organism: uncultured Mitsuokella sp.; assembly: GCA_945877355.1. GTDB lineage: Bacteria > Bacillota > Negativicutes > Selenomonadales > Selenomonadaceae > AWVT01. The sequence goes on from CAMCRT010000003.1 coordinate 71,790, forward strand.
CAGGCGCAGCATGACCTTGTCGTCAGCCCGCTGGGCATAGCATCCGAAGCCGCCGGATATGCCCTTGAAGTCCTTGCGGGGAAGCTCCCCGTCGAAGTATTTTTTTGCCGCGTCCCAGAAGGTGGGAAGATTCTTCTTCCACTCGTCCAGTCGACGCTCCTTGATTGTCTGTTTCATGCAAAGCTCTCCCTATTGAAAATAATCAGATCACCCAGTTATTCGGCTCGATCATGGCGCTTGCCATGGCGAGGTCGTTGATTCTTGCGGCTATGGTCTCGGAAGTGGCCGCTTCGCCGCGGGCGATCTCCTTCCAGTATTTCGCGCCGGGTATGGGATTTTCCTTCTTTTCGTCCAGCACCACAAGGACGATGAGGCCGGCATTTGCGAGGTGGGCTGCTGTAGTCACATAGTCCTCCCCTGCCTCTGGCCTATAGAGGTAGGTGTGGCGGCTGGCCCGCACGAGGCGGTACTCGGCCTCCTCGATGTCGCCGAGGGTCGTGCCGTCTGTGCCCGGCGTGAAGACGACGACGGCGCTCTCCTGCCAGTTCAGTGCTGCCCGCATGGCAGGCGTTGCCTTCTGGCGGCGGCCGCCGGAGACGGTCTTCTGCACGGTGCCGCAGGCGGAGGTCATGTTCGTGATGCGGTCGATGAGGATGAGCTCGCCTTGGGCCCGGTGGTGGGCGAAGGTGTCCACGACGATGGGCTCGGTGACGGCGATTTCCACCCTTGCAATCTCATTCTTTGCCAGGGAATCGGCTGCGATGTGCTCCCCCGTATTGATATCCACCCGGTAGGCGATGCGGGTGACGAGGCCGGGAATCTTCTTCGTGCCGAGGCGCACGAGGAAGTTCTTGCCGAGGGAAAGGGGCGTGTCGTCCATCCACAGGAGATCCGCCTCGAGGGTGGAGGCGAGGGTCACACCGCTGTCCTTCTCCAGGACGCAGCCCCTCGACACGTCCACCTCCCGGGAAAGGGAGATGGTGACCGGCTGGCCCGTGTGGGCCTCCTCTTCCTTGTGATCCGCCACGTAGATTTCCGTGACCTCTGCCGTCTCGCCGCTGGGCAGCGTCCGCACGGTGTCGCCTACGCGGATGCTGCCGCTCTCCACCTGGCCCTGGAAGCCGCGGAAGTCGAGGCTCGGTCGGCAGACCCGCTGGACGGGCAGCAGGAAGCCCTGCTCTGCCTCCGCCGTCTCCACGTCCACGGTCTCGAGGTATGGCAGGAGCGCCTTGCCCGTGTACCAGGGGATATTTGCCGAGTGCTCCATGATATTGTCGCCCTCGGTAGCGGAGACGGGGATGAGGGTGATGTTCTCGAGGCCGAGCTCCGCCTTCAGGGCCTCGATGTCCTTCTCGATGTTCCGGAAGACCTGCTCGTCGTAGTCCACCAGATCCATCTTGTTGATGGCGAAGACGAAGAAGCGGATGCCCATGAGGGCGCATATCCGGGCATGGCGGCGGGTCTGGGTCAGGACACCCTTCCGGGCGTCCACCAGGATGATGGCGAGATCCGCAAAGGAGGCGCCGCAGGCCATGTTGCGGGTGTACTCCTCGTGGCCCGGCGTATCGGCGCAGATGAAGCTGCGGTTATCCGTAGTGAAGTAGCGATAGGCCACGTCGATGGTGATGCCCTGCTCCCGCTCCGCCATGAGACCGTCCAGCAGCAGCGAGTAGTCGATTTCGCCGCCCCGGCTCCCCACCTTCGAGTCGAGAATCAGGGCCTCCTTCTGGTCCGCGTAGATGAGCTTCGCGTCGTAGAGGAGATGGCCGATGAGGGTCGATTTGCCGTCGTCGACGCTGCCGCATGTGATGAATTTCAAAAGTCCTTGCATATCAGAAATACCCCTCTCGCTTGCGACGCTCCATGCTTCCAGCGCCGTCGTGGTCTATGACGCGGCTCGTGCGCTCCGACTCCACTGCCCCCAGTGTCTCCTCGACGATCTCGTCGAGGGTCGTGGCATCCGACTCTACGCCGCCCGTCAGCGGGTAGCAGCCAAGGGTGCGGAAGCGGATCTTCTTTGTCTCGATGTCCTCGGGCTTCAGGTGGAGCTTCTCCACGATGCGGTCATCGTCCACCATGATGAGGTTGCCGTCCCGCTCGATGACGGGCCGCTCCGCCGCGTAGTAGAGGGAGACGATCTCGATGTTCTCCCGGCGGATGTACTGCCAGATGTCCTTCTCCGTCCAGTTCGATATGGGGAAGACGCGCATGCTCTCCCCCTGGCCGATTTCCGTGTTGTAGAGCTTCCACATCTCGGGGCGCTGCTTCTTCGGGTCCCAGGCCTGGGCCGCATTGCGGAAGGAGAAGATGCGCTCCTTGGCCCGGGACTTCTCCTCGTCCCGTCGGCCGCCGCCGAAGGCCGCCGTGAAGCCGTACTTCGTCAGGGCCTGCTTCAGGGCCTGGGTCTTCATGATGTCCGTGTAGGAGGCGCCGTGGTCGAAGGGGTTGATGCCCTCCCGGAGGCCGTCCTCGTTCTTGTACTCCAGCATGGTGAGCCCGTACTTCTTCGCCTGGGCATCCCGGAAGGAAATCATCTCGTGGAATTTCCAGGTGGTGTTGATGTGGAGGAACGGGAAGGGCGGCTTCTCCGGATAGAAGGCCTTTAAGGCCAGGTGAAGCATGACGGAGCTGTCCTTGCCGATGGAGTACAGCATGACAGGCTTCTCACACTCTGCCGCCACCTCTCGGATGATGTAGATGGCTTCCGCCTCCAGCGCATCGAGATGGGAGTCTTTTTTCATAAATATCTCTCCTGCTTCAGTACTTGTTGGAATTTCTTCTGTCTATGAGGATTTCCCTCTGGGCGCCCGCCGGGCTCTGGATTTTCCAGCGGTAGAGGACGCCTTCCCGGGCGAGGGTCATGCGGCTGCCCCGGCCGCCCACGTCGGCCCCGAGGAAGTAGGTGATGGCCTCCACGGGACAGACCTTCATACAAGCGGTACAGCCCCAGCAGTCCCGGGGGCTCCGCATAAATGCTTTCTTGTCCTCCTGTAGGATGAGGAGCGACCCCGGGCAGGCGTTCGTGCAGGCGCCGCAGCCGATGCAGCGGGTCTTTTCAATGCGTATGCTCATAGGTTCCTCCTTTCACCAACGGCCGGCGAAGGGTCACGACCTCGCCAGCCTCCATGCGGGAATTGATGTAGCAGTCAAAGTCTGCACTTCGCTCCGGGTGGTCTGCATTCTCCCCGAAGATATGCCAGCGGGTCTCCTGCCGGGCGGCGAGGTGGGCGATGAGGGCACGGGCCACCGTCAGCCGCTCCTTCAGCTCATAGACGTGGAGAAGGTCGAAGGGGTCCCTAGCCGGCAGATTCTTTGCCGCCTGCTCCAGGGCCTCGATGCGCTCCTTTGCCACGGCGAGCCGCGCCTCATTGTAGCGGTAGTCCGTGTGGATGCCCCCTGCATACTCATCCATGATTTTCTGCATGGCCTCCTCCAGATCCTCAGCCCTGAGGCTCTCCTCGGAGGCGCTGTAGTGACCCTCCACCTCGGCGAGGCGCGCCCTTGTCTCCTCCATGTCAAGCTCCGGGAGCTCCGCCTGCCTGGCGTACTCGGCAGCGGCGGCGGCGGCAATCTCGCCCTCCACCATAGCGCCCGTCACATACTTCTGGGGGGCGCCCCCTGCCACGTCGCCGGCGGCAAAGAGGCCGGGGAGCGTCGTCTCCCGCTTCGTGGAGACCCAGAAGCCGCTAGCGGTATGGCCGCCCACGATATAGGGCTCCGTGCCCTCGATCTCCACGTCCTCGCTATTGGGGCCGCCCTGCTCCACCCACTTCAATGTCTGGGCCGGGGCCATGTTGAGATAGGCCCGCAGGAGATCCTGCTCCTTTTCCTCCCCGATGCCCCTCGTGTGGAGGTAGCAGGGGCCCCGGCCCGCCCGATTCTCCTCCACGGTGCCGTAGATGCGCTCCGGCGTGGAGAGGCCATACTTCGTCTCGTAGACCTCCCCCAGGGCATTGACCTGCTTGGCGCCGACGCCCTGAGCGATGGTGCCCGTGGGGGCTATGGTGTCCTTGCAGCGAAGGGCCACAAAGCGATTCTCCAGCGTCGTGAGCTCGGCGCCTGCCCGAAGGCCCATGGCAAATCCCGCGCCTGTGTTGAAAGGAGAGTACCACATCTTGTGGCGGGAAAAGCCAGGATTATTGGGCCGGTAGAGCCCCGCTGCACCGCCGGTGGCGATGAGGACGGCCTTCGCCCGGATGTCATAGAAGACCCGCTCCCGGGTGGATACGCCCCAGGCGCCGGCTACCCGCTTTTCTTCGCCCTCGCCCACGGTCTTGAGGTCCAATATATTCACGTAGTTCAGCACCGTGACGTTTTTCTGCGTCCGGGCGGCCTTTGCCAGAAGGGGCTTGATGTTTTCGCCGTTTATCTTCACATTGCGCCAGCCCCGGGTGACGTGGCGGCCCTCCTCGTCCTTCAGGATGACGAGGCCCAGGGCCTCCAGCTCCTCCGTGATGCGGTTCACGTTCTGGGCGATGGTGAGGAGCAGGTCGTCCCGGACGATGCCCGCCCCGTCCTTGCGGGCGTACTCCACATAGTCCTCCGGCCTATGGCCCGGGGCGATGTAGGCATTGAGAGCGTTGACCCCCGCCGCGAGGCAGCCGCTGCGCTCGATATTCGCCTTCTCGGCGATGAGGACGGATAGGCCGCTCTTTCCCAGCTTTGCCGCCGCAAAACAGCCCGCCGTGCCGCCGCCGATGATGAGGATATCTGTCGTGAGTTGCTTTTCCTCCAAGCTCGTTCCTCCTAGCTTTCCTAGTTTCAGCTATATATACAAGAATCAATACACAAGAGAAAGAATGATGCCGACGGCTCCCGCCAGCAGCATGGGACGCGTCGGCGCCGTATGACGCACCAGCAAAAGATAAAGGGAGGCCCCCAGCACGATGAGCGTCAGTGCCTCCGCGAGGTACGGCGTCAACGCAAGGGCGGAGGCGACCCGGGCATTCGCGTGGAAGAGGGACAGGGCCACATTGATGAGGAGCCCGCCGATAATCGGGCGGATCCAGCGGCTGATGGCCTGAAAGGCCTTCTGCTCCCGATAGGTGCGGATGAGCCGCGCCACGAGGCCGAAGAGCAGCCCCGAGCCCGAGACGCTCACGGCAAAGCCTGCCACCGCGCCGAAGAGGCCCACGACCGTGCCGCCCGCCGCCGAGCCCACCACGAAGCCGATGCCCGTGAGCATCTTGCAGAGGATGGAGCCGGGGAGCACATTGACGAGGGGCACCAGAAGGCCGAAGAAGGCAGCCTCCGGCAGGATTCCCGTCGCCACGAAGAGGCCGTCGGCGATCGTCAGATACGCGTCGCCACCGCCGAAGGAGATGAGGGAGGAGAAATAGCCTCGGGCCACGAAGTCCGCCATGGAGGGCACCGCCAGAAGGATTGGCAGGATACTCACGGCGAGAAAGGCCAGCCAGGCACCGCCCTCCTCCACTGCCCCCCGGAGGAAGGTCCGAAGGCGGCCCCTCTCGCAGCTATTGCCAAAGCTATGGACCACCTCCCGGGCGGCGAGGGCCGTCATGACCCAGGGAAGGGCGACTGCCAGGAAGGAGGGAAGCGGCAGGCCGCTCTTTCCCTCCGCCAAAGCAAAGAGCAGGGAGAGCACGGCGCCCACGGCGATGCGGCCCCGGCTCCTGTCATTCAGAAAGAACAGGATGAGGAAGAAGGAGAGGCCCAGGGCCTTCAGGGTCGACAGGCCGAAGAACGGCGTCAAGCTGAGCCCCAGGAGCTTGTAGACATTCGCCTCCCCCGTCAGAAGGAAGATTGCTGCCGTGATGGCGAGAGCCCCCTTCCAGGAGCCATCCTTTGCCTGGGCCTCGGCCCGGAGCGCCTTTACGGTGTAGAGCAGCAGCAGGCTCATGATGAAGGCGCCGATGGGAATGGAGAGGGACTGGACCACATGCATGGCCTCCGCCTGCTCCCCTGAGAGGAAGGAAAGGATGCCCACGAGGAGCAGCGCCCCCGGCAGTGCCATGGCCACGGCCGCGAGAATCATGCCAAGAGAGCCCGCGACCCGCTGGCCCGTGCCTGCGGCAATCTCCACGGGAAGGGCTCCTGGCGTGATAGAGGCCGCCACCACATCCTCCTGGTAGTCCCGCTCCGTGATGAGCCGACGGCCCTTCACCACCTCTGCCTCGATGACGGGGATGAGGGCATTGCCGCCGCCAAAGCCGATGAGGCCGATGCGGAGCATGGAGGCCATGAGCCCAGCGAGAGCACGCCGCTTTTCCCCACTGCGCCCTGCCACGAGGGCAGATAGACGCCCCTTTCGCAATACGCCTTCCATACCGCTTCCCCTTTCATTTATTATTGCATACTTTATAAATATGTTTTCATTACAAACAATCATACACGAAAACAACGTAGAATGCAAGGAAAATAACGTGGAAAAATATGTTTTGATTTGTAAAAGAATCCAATACATTTTTCAAGAATATGAGACTTATTTCCTTGACAAGCCCTATTCCTTCTACTAACATGGGGTCAAGAGATGTATGTAAGGAAAAAGGATATGTATGGAAAAGGAGTGGTTGGAATGGAATTGGCTGAGGAGACGGAGAATACAGAGAGGTCCCATACCGTGGACTCTCGTCCCATCACAGGGGAGGCTCGCCTGAAAACCCTTTCGGACGGGGGCGGCATATTCCTCGTCAATGATTCCATGGAGCAAAGCGTGAAGGGCTATCTAGTGGGCACGACGGAGGAGCTTCTCACCTGCAAGATGCAGATGGATGATGCCCGCTATATCAACAGCCCGGAAAGCGGCACCGTGCTTCACTGCGCCATGCCCGGCGAGTCCTGCACCTATCGCTTTGAGGCCTATTACCAGTCCTCAAACGCCCTGCCGGAAAAGCTCTGGTATATCAAGAGCCCAACTGTGGTCTATCGGGAGCAGAGTCGGGACTTCGTGCGGGTCCCGGCCATCCTCCCCATGGTCGTTCGCTTCAAGAATGTCTACGGGGGCAGCCGGGAGCCTCGGGAGACCACCATGGTGGACATCAGCGGCAACGGAATATGCTTCATCTCCCCGGAGGAGACAGAGGAAAACAGCCCGGTGGAGATCGTCATCCCTGAGCTGCCAGGCTACGGAGAGCTTCGCACCACGGCTGTCGTCTGCCGCTGCCGGGAGAAAAAGGTTCTGAACCACGTGGTCTATCACGTGGGAGCCATGTTCACGGATCACTTGGTGCCCGCGGAAAAAATGAAGCTGGAGCGTGCCCTGACCCAGCTCCAGCGGGAATACCTGAAGCGGGGCATGGGCATCCGCTGAGTTTCAGGAATTTCTGGAAAGGCAGTACAATGCATCAATATCTTTTCTTCGTCGATGGCTTCCCCATACGGGCCTATGGGCTCATCCTGTCGCTCTCCATCATCCTCGCCACCGGCGTGGGCTACTTCCTCGCCAAGGCGGATGGCCGGGGCTATGAGAAGCACATCGTGGATCTCGGCATCTACACGGGAATCGCCGGCCTCATCGGCGCTCGCCTCTGGGATGTGTTCTTCTTCGACTGGGACTACTACCAGAATCACCTGTCGGAGTTCATGAATGTCTGGCAGGGGGGCATGGCTATCCAGGGGGGCGTTCTCTTGGGCGTCCTCGTGGGCGTATGGTACACGCGGAAGCATGGGCTCGACACGGTCCACCTCATGGACGTGCTGGCCCCCGCCATCATCCTGGGACAGGCCCTGGGCCGCAGCGCAAACCTCATGAACGGCGATGCCTTCGGCGCCCCCACGGGCTCCTCCTTCGGCATCCTCTACCCGGAGACGACGCTGGCGTACCACACCTACGGAGCCCAGCCCCTGTGGCCCGCCGAGGTCTGGGAGTGCCAGCTGGACGTGGCGATATTCGCGGCTCTGCTGCTCTTCCGCGCCTTTCCCCATGCGAAGGGGCAGGCCTTCGCCCTCTACGTCATGCTCTACAGCACCGCCCGCTTCTGCCTGGAGTTCCTCCGGGGCGACTACACGGAGAAGGTCCTGGGCCTCTTCACCAGCGCCCAGACCACAAGCCTCGTAGCCTTCACCCTCGCCCTCCTCTGCTTTCTCCTCCTCCCCTATTTCTGGAAAAAAAGAGCTCCTCTCCCCAAGGGAAAGAAGCAAAGGCGTAAATCAGCCTGAACGTTTCGGAACTGTCTTGCGTAACTTAGAACAATAAACCGCCCTTGCGAAGACGCCCTCCCATAAGCGCAGCGTTGTGGAGAGGGCGTTAAGCTTGCGTTTCTTTCGCCCTCCGCCCGGAATTCCCTAGCATAGCGGTTTAGGAATGGAGGGCGGTAAATTAAGCGGAAGAAACGCAAGTAGCCCTCGCAACTCCGTGAAGCGTTGGGAGGGCGTCTTCGCTACTCGCAGCCTCTTTTTCATCTTCTGTAAAAATTTTCGAAAAAAAGGCAAAAGCCCTTTTCTTCTCAGAGAAAATTCGCTACCATAAGAAGAAGAACAAGTCATCTCGACCGAAATAGAAAGGATGAAGAATATGAATGCTACGGATATCCTAGCCCATGTGGATCACACCCTGCTGAAGCAGACGGCGACCTTTGAGGAAATCGCCACGATCTGTGAGGAGGCGCTGCGCTACCACACGGCGACGGCCATGATTCCCTCCGCCTTTGTGGCGCCCGCCGCTGCGAAGTTCCAGGGGACGGGGCTGAAGCTCGCCACCGTCGTGGGCTTTCCGAATGGCAACGCCAATACGGCGGCGAAGCTCGCCGAGACGGCCCAGGCCCTATCGGACGGTGCCGAGGAAATCGACATGGTCATCAACATCGGCTGGCTGAAGGCCGGCGATACTGCCGCCGTCACGGAGGAAATCCGCGCCCTAAAGCAGCTCGTGGGCGACCGGGTGCTCAAGGTCATCGTGGAGACCTGCTTCCTGACAGAGGCGGAAAAGATCGCCGCCTGCAAGTGCGTCACCGAGGGCGGCGCTGACTTCATCAAGACCTCCACAGGCTTCGGCACGAAGGGCGCGACCCTCGAGGATATCGCCCTCTTCAAGGAGCACGTGGGCAAAAATGTCGCCATCAAGGCCGCCGGCGGCATCCACACCCGGGAGGAAATGGAGGCCTTCCTCGCGGCCGGCTGCACCCGCCTTGGCGCCAGCGCCGCCGTGAAGGTGCTCCGCTCTGAAATCGACGGCTAAAACATCTCGTAAAGGAGGGTTTCCTATGAAATTCAAGCGCGTCTTTATCATCGTCCTCGACAGCATGGGCATCGGCCAGGAGCCCGATGCGGCGGACTTCGGCGATGGCCAGTGCAACACGCTGAAGTCCATCCTCACCTCAAAGGAATACGACACGCCCCATCTCGCACGCCTCGGTCTCTTCAACATTGACGGCGTCGGCTGCGGCACGCCGGCCTCCGCCCCCATCGGTGCCTACGCCCGCCTGCGGGAGCTCTCCCGGGGCAAGGACACGACGACGGGGCACTGGGAGATCGCGGGCATCGTCTCGGAGCACCCCATGCCCACCTACCCGGAGGGCTTCCCGCCCGAGATCATCGAAAAGCTCGAGAAGGCCTTCGGCAAGAAGATCCTCTGCAACAAGCCCTACTCCGGCACGAAGGTCATCCACGACTACGGCCGGGAGCAGAAGGAGACGGGCGGCCTCATCGTCTACACCTCCGCCGACAGCGTCCTGCAGATCGCAGCCCACGAGGACGATGTGCCCGTGGAGAAGCTCTATGAGTACTGCCGCACGGCCCGCGCTATCATGCAGGGAGAGCACGGCGTGGGACGCATCATCGCCCGCCCCTACATCGGCGAGTATCCAAACTACGAGCGCACATCCCGCCGCCATGACTTCTCCCTGGATCCGACGGGCCCGACCATGATGGACGCCCTCTCCAAGAAGGGGCTCGCCACCATCGGCGTGGGCAAGATTTCCGATATCTTCGCCGGCCGCAGCATCTCGAAGAGCACGGGTGTCAACAAGAACAACGACGACGGGATGGAAAAGACCCTGGCCCTCCAGAAGGAGGACTTCACCGGCCTCTGCTTCGTCAACCTCGTGGACTTCGACATGCAGTACGGCCATCGCCGGGACATCGACGGCTATGCAAGGGCCATGACCCAGTTCGATAAGCAGCTGGGTACCTTCCTCGCCAATATGCAGGAGGACGATCTCCTGATGATTACAGCCGACCACGGCTGCGATCCCGGCGCTCCCGGCACGGATCACACCCGGGAGTACATCCCCCTGCTCCTCTACGGCAAGCACGTGCGCCCCGTAAATCTCGGCACCTACCCCACCTTCGCTATGATTGGCGCCACCGTGGGCAATATCTTCGACGCGCCCTTCGCCACAAAGGGCGAGAGCCTCCTGCCCCGCTTTGTGGACTAAGGAAAATAAAGAGCAAAAAAATGGCTTCAGGAACATGATTCCCGAAGCCATTTCTTAATGCTTATTCTGCGCTTTCGAAGACTTCCTTGCCATCGTAGTAGCCGCACTCGGTGCAGACGCGATGGGGCATCTTCGGCTCGTGACACTGGGGGCACTCCACATAGCCGGGGGCCGTGAGCTTCCAGTTCGCACGACGCTTGTCGCGACGAGCCTTCGAGGTCTTTCTCTTTGGTACTGCCAATTCTTTCGCCTCCTGTCTTTCTCAGTCTTTGTTTTCTTTGAAGAAATCCTGCAATACGGCGAGCCTTGGATCCGGGACGAAGGTGTCGCAGTCGCAGCTGCCTTCATTCAGATCCTGACCGCACATGGGGCAGAGCCCCTTGCAATCGGGCTTGCAGAGCTTTGCGAGGGGTTGTGCGGCGATGATGGTATCCCGCACAACGGTATCGAGCACGAGCCTGTCGTTCTCGATGGGATTTGTCTCATCGCCGGGCCTAGCGTCCCGGGAGAACTCCTCCACAAATTCGTGGGTCTGCTCCTCGCGGGTGGGCTTCAGGCACCTGTCACAGTCAAAGGACTTCGTGCAGGTAATCTCCCCCTCCACCCGGTAGCGGGTCCCGGTGGGGAGCACGCGCCCCTCCACATGGATGGATCCAACGATGGCGTAGTCCTCCGCCTCGAGGGAAATGTCCTCCGCCGTCGTGTCGAAGGAGAAGGGTATCTCCTCGTAGGCGCCCTCCCGCTCTGCAACCATAATATGCATTTGCATCAACCTCAATACATTATATAGATGGCTTATGCCCTTGTCAATCCCCGAGACGTGCACGCATCTGGCGCACCGCCTCGAACTGTACTTCCTTCAGGGGCACGCCCTTTTCCTCGGCCAGACGGCGGCAGTCCTCGTACTCGGCGGAGATGCTCACGATGCTCCCCGCCCAGGCGCTTATCTTGCAGCGCACTGTGCCGTACTTCGTCTCGATGGTGGCGATGCGCCTATTTGCCTCCAGCCGGGTGTCCACGGGGATGACCCGGAGCCCGATGCTGGTGGACTCGGAAAAGACGATGCCAGAGAGCTCCTCCTTTTTCTCCGTCTCGCAAAGGATGGAGAGCGTCGCCGCCGGGCGATTCTTCTTCATGAAGATGGGCGTCGTCCAGACATCGAGGGCCCCCGCCGCCAGAAGCCTCTCATAGAGATAGCCGTAGACCTGGGGATTCATGTCGTCGATATTTGCCTCCAGGAGGCAGAGGGGCGAGGAGCCCCTTCCCTCGTAGTTGCCCACGTACATGCGCAGCACATTGGGCGTATCGAGCTCCGCGCTCCCAGCCCCGTAGGCGATGCGCTCCGCCGAAAACTCCCGGGGAAGGCTCATGGCTGGAGCCCCCAGCGCCTTCAGCACAGCAGCCCCCGTCGGGGTCGTGAGCTCTTGCTTTGTCCCCGTGTGGTAGCTCGAAAATCCCAGCAGGAGCTCTGCCGTGGCAGGTGCCGGCACGGGCATGGTGCCATGGGCGCACTCCACCGTCCCGGTCCCCGTATTCACTGCGGAGACGAATACTCTCTCGATGGCGAGATAATCCAGGGCGAGGGCCGTCCCCACGATATCCACGATGGAATCCACGGCTCCCACCTCGTGGAACGTGACCTCCTCATAGGGCTTTCCGTGAATCTTGCCCTCTGCCTTTGCCAGCACCTCGAATATGGCGATTGCCTTTTCCTTCACAGGCTCCCCCAGGGAGGAAGCCTCCAGCATCTTGCGGATATCCGCAAAGGAGCGATGCCCGTGCGGATGGGCATGAGCCTTGCCTCTTTTAGGGTCGTTCCCCTCCAGGCGAATTTCCACGTAGGTGGCGTGAATGCCGCACCTCTCTACAAGGGAATCCTCCCAGGAAAACTCCCCGGCGATGGGGATCCTAGAGAGCTCCTTTTTCAGAAAATCCCGGGGCACCCCCGCCTGGAGGAAGGCCCCCAGAAGCATGTTGCCACTGATGCCGGAAAAACAGTCAAGGTATATGGCCTTCATTCAGGCTTTCCTCCCATTCGTAGCTGGCGCAGGATCTTTGCTGCCATCATACCCGCGCCGAAGCCATTGTCGATGTTGACGACAGCGACCCCCGCCGCGCAGCTTGCGAGCATCGACCGGAGAGCCGTCTCGCCCCCCGCTGCGACCCCATAGCCCACGCTGGTGGGCACGGCGATGACAGGCGCTGCCGTGAGGCCCCCCACGACGCTGGCGAGAGCCCCCTCCATACCAGCGCAGACGATGAGGACGCTGGCCTGCCGGATATCCTCCAGGTGGGCAAAGAGGCGGTGAATGCCCGCCACGCCGCAGTCATAATGGGTTTTCACAGCGCAGCCGCAAAGGCGGGCCGTGAGGCGCGCCTCCTCCGCCACGGGGATGTCGCTGGTCCCCGCCGTGAGGATGAGCAAGGGATGCGCCTCATCCACCGCTCCCGGCCGCTCCACATAGAGCATCCGCGCCCGTTTGTCATAGACGGCTTCCGGCAGCTCCCGCTGGACGAAGGCTGCAGTCTCCTGGCTGACCCTTGTGGCTAGGACGCTCTTTTCTGAGCGGGCGGAGAGGGCCTTCAGAATGGCGCAGGTCTCCTCCTTTGTCTTTCCCGCAGCGTAGATCGCCTCGGGAAAGCCCTGCCGCTCCTCCCGTCCATAGTCGAGGTCGGCAAAGTCAAAGGAGTCGCCTGCCTCGCACAGGGCCCTCTCCGCCTCCTCCAGGCTCATGCGCCCGTCCCGGCAGGCCTTGAGAAGCCCTCGAACCCTGCTTTTCCTCATAGCTTGGCGAGGTCTGTGCCCTTGTTGCCCACGGGAACAGGCGCCGACGGCTTCGGCTGCTGCGCCCGGGCCTGATTCATCTGACCCCGGGCCTGCTCCAGCACGGAGAGAGCCTGCTTCAGGCCAGTCTCCGCCTGCTGCACCCCCTGGAAGGTGCTCGTCACATGGCGGATGAGCTGGTCGAATACCTGATTGGCATAGGCATCCACATCCCCCTGCATCTTCGTCGCATTCTCCTGGGTCTTGTTCATGATGTCCCGCTGCTGCTGCTGGGTCTCCTCCATGAGGGTCCGCGCCTTTTCCTTCGCTTCCTTCATGATGGTGTGCTCATCCGTCAGCCGGGCCGCATACTCCTTCGCATTCCGGAGGATACGGTCCGCCTCCGCCTGGGCGTCCTTTATGATCTTTTGCTCATTTTCCACGATCTCGTCCGCCCGCTTCATCTCCCGGGGCAGATCCTTGCGGAGCTCCTCCACGTAGTGGACGAGGTCGTTGTCATTGATGAGGATGCGCTCGGTGAAGGGAAGCGTGCGCGCGCCTGCCACCATGGCTTCGATTTTATTCAGTGTCTCTATTAATGCCATATTGTTACTCCCTTTCTCTAGCCCTGCGGCTTTCGACCGCCCGCTCCACACACTCTGGCACGAGCCCCGTGAGGCTCGATCCGAAATGGATGAGCTCCCGGATGCCCGACGAGCTGACGAACGAATACTCCGGCCGCGTCAGGAGGAAAACCGTATCTATTTCAGGCCGGAAGTGGCGGATCATGTAGGCCTCATTCTGCTCATACTCCAGATCCTTGACAGAGCGGACCCCCCGCACGATGACATGGGCATCCTGCTCCTTCATATAGGTGGTGATGAGTCCCGAGAAGGAAGCCACCCGGACATTTTGCAGATGCGCCGTCGCCTCCCTGAGAAAGCCGCAGCGCTCCTCCACGGTGAAATAGCCCTTCTTCTCGATGTTGTTGAACACGCAGACGATGAGCTCGTCGAACATGCGGCTGGCCCGCTCGAAGATGTCCACATGGCCCGTCGTCACCGGATCAAAGCTCCCGGTGCAAACAGCTCGCGTCATTCCACCGCCTCCTTTGCATCGCACTCTCTGAGATACGAGGCATGCTGGTAAAAGCTCACGCCCGTCACCGATCCATAGGGACGGCTGAGGACGAGGGCGAGCTCCTCTGTCGGAAACGGCCCCTCCTCTTTCCCATGCTCCAGCATGAGGATGCCCTCGTGGGCGAGGACTTCATTTCCCTCAAGGGCTCTCAGCACCGCTTCCGACAGTCCCTTCTTGTAGGGCGGATCGGAAAAGATGAGATCGAAGGAGGAGCCGCCCCGGGCTAGGCGCCCCAGATAGGCGAGCACATCACCGGAGGCGATATGGCTCCTATCAAAAAGGTGCGTATGCCGGGCGTTTTTCTCAATGAGGGCCCCTGTCCTACTATCCACAAAGGTACAGGAGGCCGCTCCACGGGAAAGCGCCTCGAGGCCAAGAGCCCCGGAGCCCGCAAAGAGGTCGAGCACATGCCTACCCCGTACCTTTTCCCCAAGAATGCTGAAGACAGCCTCCTTGACCCGGTCCGCCGTCGGCCGGGTCGTGAGGCCCTTCGGCGTCATGAGGCGCGCACCGCGCGCCGATCCTGTGATGATACGCAAGCTTTTCCACCTGTTCCTTTAGATTTCCCTCTATCTTATCATATTTTTCAGCTTTCGTGAACTACTATGATATAATACACAGAAAACATGATTTTCGAAAGGAAATGACCATGCGCATAGCTCGCATCACAGGATGGCTTTCGTCGCACCGGCGGACGATGGGGCTTCTCCTGCTATTCTTCCTCCTCATACTGCTGCCGCTCCCGCTTCTCCCCCGCTCTGGCGGGACGGTGCTTACGAGCGTCCCCGCCCCCACGAAGAAAATCGTCCTCGTGCCTCTGGACGGGCGTCCCCCCTGCCGTCAGTTCGTGGTGGACCTGGGGAAAATTGCCGGCCTCGACGTGGTGGTGCCTCCCACAGAGCTCCAGGACTACTACTCCCAGCCAGGAGAGACGAAGGGTATGCAGGCCTGGCTAAAGCAGGAGGCAGAGGGAGCAGATGCCCTCATCGTCTCCATCGATCAGCTCCTCTACGGAGGGCTGCTGGCCGCCCGGGAAAAGGAGGCAAAGCCAGAGGAGGAAGAAGCCCTCCTCACCTGTCTCCGGGATATCCGCGCGGCCCATCCGGAGCTTCCCATCTACGCCTTTTCCATTCTCCCCCGGCTCCAGCCCCAGGACTCCATCGATGGCTACCAGGAGCGGCGGGACATCGTGGCCTACGCCCGGCTCGTGGGAAAGCAGGCGGCGGGCGTGCCCGTGGACGAGGCGGAAATCGAGCGGCTTCGGGAGGCCATCCCGCCGAACTCCCTCGCCCGATACCTGGGGCACTTTCAAAAGAACCAGGAGCTCAACGAGCGGCTCATCACCCTCGCAAAGGAAGGGGTTCTCTCCCGGCTCGTCCTGGGGCAGGACGACGGGGAGCCCTACGGCATCCCGAATATCGAAAAATTCGCCCTGAAATCTGCCATTTCCGGTGCAGGGCTTACAGATAAGGAAGTCTATCTCACCCATGGGGCGGACGAGATAGCCGCCACCCTTTTGGCAAGCCACCAGGAGCGGGGGAAGGCGCCCCTGCGCTTCTATGTGAAGTACGCCGAGGAGAGCGCCCGGGAGCGCATCATGCCCTACATGGCTGTCAGCACGGAGGAGAGCCTGCGGGAGAAAATCGAGCTCATCGGCGGCACGGTGACGGGCTCCCCTGAGGAGGCGGACGTGCTTCTCGCCGTCAGTGCCAACGATGCGGAGAAGGACACGCTGAAGAGCCGCAGGCCCCTTGCGAACTGGATAGCCGCCCACGCCGAAGAAAAGCCCACGGGGCTCATCGATATGAGCGTCCACTTTGACGCGGAGGAGACAGTCCTCCCCCTCCTGCTGGAGACGGGCGTACCCACGGGGAGCCTTGCCGCCTACGCGGGCTGGAACACCATGAGCAATTCTGCCGGCACCGCCGTCGCCGAGACCGCCCTCTTTGTCCGCAGCCTGCAGGAAGCCCAGGAGGACGGGCCAGCTCGAAATGCTGCCCTTGCCAATATCCATTTTGTGCAAAATCGGATCCTGGAGGACAATTTCTACCTCAAGAGCACCATCAGCGACGTGAACCACGCCCTCAAAAAGGCAGGCTACAGGAATACGGCGGATCTCGATCTCACGAAGAACTATCGCTGGGCCAATGCCATGGTGCAGACAGAGCTCAAGGCCCGTCTCGCCTCCTACCGCTGGACCAAGTCCTTCCGGGCTCCCTTCCCCCTGCAGCTGCCCTCTGGCACAAGGCAAGTCCGCCTGCGGGATATGACGGTGGAGGCGAGCTTTCCCTGGCCCCGGACCTTCGAGATTTATCTGGAGACGACCCCGACGGTGGAGCTTCTCCCCTGACTTAGCGGATGCGGGACGGCAATATGCCGATGGCGCAAATGATGGCGAAAAAAAACAAGGAGAGCGTAATGTCTCGGCGCAGCATCTCTTCCTGGGCGAGCCCTGCCCAGGGAATCGTCACTGCCAGCGTCACGATGGCGATGCTGGCCGTCTGGCCGATGAGACGCACCGTGGAGAGCACGGAGGAGGCCATGCTGTAGTACTCCGCCGGCACGGAGCCCATGATGGTGTTGTTGTTCGGCGCAGAGAAGAAGGCAAAACCGATGCCGATGGCAAAGAGGCAGGGAAAGAGTGCTACGATGCTATTTGCATGGGTGGCAATGGCAAGTGCCGCCAGCCCGAGGGCGGTGAGTGCCATGCCCACGGAGGACAGGATGGAGGCCGGATACTTGTCCGAAAGCTTCCCTGTAAGCGGCGAGACGACGGTCTGCATGACCGTCTGGGTGAGGAGCACGAGACCCGCCTCCTGGGCCGATAGCCCGTGGACGGACTGGAGATAGAGGGAAAGGAGGAAGCTCACGGCAAACGTCGCCGCGTAGTTCAGCATGGAGGCGATATTGGAGCAGGTGAACGTGCGGTTTTTCGTAAAGATGCGCACGGGCAGCATGGGATTTTTTATCCGAAGCTCCACCCGGACAAAAAGGAAGAACAGGATCGCCCCCAGGAGCATCAGTGCCGGTGCCAGAGTGCTTTCCACAAGGGTCGTGAGGCCGTAGACCAGGAGCAGTGCGGCGATGCCATAGAGGATTGCCCCCAGCCCGTCCTTTTCCTTCCCCACCTTGCCCCGCCACTCCTCCTGGAGGACGTGTCGGGCGGCGAAAAAGACAGCGGTGCTCAGTACTGCGAGAAAGACGAAGATGCTCTGCCACCCCAGGGTATCGTTGAGATAGCCGCCGAGGACCGGCCCTGCGGCAAGGCCGCCGTAGACCATGGCCGTCATCCAGCCCATGGCCATGCCCCGCCCCTTGCCGCTGTATACGATGGAGAGGATCGCCATACTCGTCACATAGAGCATGGCAGCGCCGACACCCTGGAGAGCCCTCGCTGCCAGCAGCATGGCGATGGAGGTCGATAGGGCGCAGAGCACGGAGGTCAAAGCCATGATGGCATTTCCCCAGAGGAATACCCGCCGCTTCCCATAGCGATCCGCCGTGCGACCTAAGGGGAGCAGAAAGACGAGGGAGGAAAGCACGAAGCTCTCGATGACCCAGCCGAGCTGGTCCGGCGACGCCTGGTACATCCGGCCGATATCCGGCAGGGACAGGGTCAGGGCGCTGGAGGCAAAGGGCGTGACGAAGCTCGTCACCATGATGACGATGAGGATTTTATGTTCTTTCAGTTTTTCCAGCAAAGCAGTACCTCCTTGCCGCATATCACTTTCCCCGTAAATCCTACAAAAATCGCCCCAGCCGGCTAATTTTTCCGGTGGGGCGATTTTTATCCGCGAATCATGCGAAATTCACGGAAATCAGCTTGATGAGGTCAGCCTTCTGGTAGGGACGCAGATTGCTATGGTTGATGGCATAGCCGATGCCGACGAGATATTCGACTTTCTCCATGCGGGTGAGCTTGTCGTTCGCGTTTAGGAGCTGTACCAGCTGGAGTGCGGCAGGCTCCAGGTTCTGGGGGCCAGCGGAGCGGAGCTGCTCCACCGTCGCGAAGATGCCCGCCTGGATATGGCGCCAGGCCGAGTCCGAGACGTCCTGGAACGCTGCGGGGCGGCGCCCCTCCTGAGGTGCCTGACGCACGGGAGGAGCGACCGTCTTCGGCGGCTGGGCAGGCAGGGTCGTCACCTTAGGCGGCTCTGCCTTTGGCTGCACCTGGGGCTGTGGCTTTGCCTGCGGCTGGACCTTGGCGGGTGCCACTGGAGCTGCAGCCCTTTCCGGCTTTGCCTGTGATCCTGCCGGGCTTGTAACCGGATCCCGGAAAAGCGGCTGGAAGGGAATCGTCTTGGCAGCCTTTGCCGCAGCAGGTGCCTTCTGCTCCGTGACAGCAAGAGCCACGGGGGCGGGAGCTGCTTTCGGCAGAGCGGAAGCGACCTTAGGTGCAGCAGAAGCGGCTGGCGCAACAGGTGCTACCTGGGCAGGCGTCTGCGGAGCCTTAAAGCCCGCCTGCGCCTTCTGTGCCTTCACATCCTTCGCCGTTATGATGACAGGCTGCGCCTTCGTCTGCTGGCCCTGAAGTGCTGCATCCCAACGAAGGGGCGGAACAGATTTCGCCTCTACCCGTGCATTTTGCTCTGCTGCATCCAGGAGGCGCTCACCCGTGCTCGACGGTGTCGCAGCAAGCGCTGTTCCTGAGGTAAGTGCAAGGCAGACCATTGTCGCAAGGACAGCGCCCTGCGTCTTTTTCTTTGCCATACTCCATCCCTCTTTCTTATCCGAGAAATCATACTTATTTAGAATACCACAAATCGCCGTATGACTTCAAGACAAAGTTTTGAAATTTATCGGATCCATGACGATTTTCTCAGAGAAATTCCCAGAAAAAAGAGCCGCCTGCATACGCAAGCGGCTCGCGAAAGTGTTTCTATTATGCGCCGGTGGTCGTCTCCTCGGTCTCCTCTGTCTCCTCGGGAGCGGGAGCCGGATCGTTGTCCACGATGGTGAGGCCACGATAGCGGGTCATACCCGTGCCGGCCGGAATGAGCTTGCCGATGATGACATTCTCCTTGAGGCCGATGAGCGGATCCACCTTGCCCTTGATGGCCGCATCCGTCAGGACACGAGTCGTCTCCTGGAAGGAGGCAGCGGACAGGAAGGAGTCCGTGGCAAGGGACGCTTTCGTGATGCCAAGCAGGATCGGCTTGGCTACAGCCGGGTCGCCGCCCTCCTCGATGGCCTTCGTATTGGCCGCCTCGAAGGCATTGATGTCCACGTACTCGCCGGGGAGGAAGTCGGTCGTGCCGCTCTCCTCGATCTTGACCTTGTGGAGCATCTGGCGGACCATGACCTCGATATGCTTGTCGTTGATCTCAACGCCCTGGCTCTTATAGACCTTCTGCACCTCGTAGACGAGGTAGCGCTGGGTGGCCTGGAGGCCGCAGATACGGAGGATGTCGTGGGGGTTCACGGAGCCCTCGGTCAGGCGCTCGCCTGCCTCGATCTCCATGCCATGCTTGACGTGCATGCGGGCACCGTAGGGGATGGCATATTCCCTGGCATCGCCCTCCTCGGGGACGATGAGGACCTTGCGCATGCCCTTGCCGGTGTCCTCCACCTCCACGCGGCCGCCGATCTCGGCGATGATGGCGTGGTGCTTCGGCTTACGCGCCTCGAAGAGCTCCTCGACGCGAGGAAGACCCTGGGTGATATCCTCGCCGGCAACGCCGCCGGAGTGGAACGTACGCATGGTAAGCTGGGTGCCCGGCTCGCCGATGGACTGGGCTGCGATGGTGCCGACAGCCTCGCCGATCTCGACCTCCGTCTGGTTCGCCAGATCCCGGCCGTAGCACTTGACGCAGACGCCAAACTGGGATTTGCAGGTGAGCACGCTGCGGATGGAGACCTTGTCCCGCACCTTCTCGATGCGCTTTGCAAGATCCTCCGAGAGCATGTCGTTGATGGAAGCGATGCGCTCTCCCGTCTCCGGGTCGTCGATATCCTCCGCGAGGAAGCGGCCCACGATGCGCTCTGCCAGCGACTCGATGACGCCGTCGCCCTCCTTGATGGCTTCGACCTCGATGCCGCGCACGTTGTTATCCCGCACGCGCATCTTCTTCGCATCGCTTTCAAAGATGCGGCCGATGAGCTCCCCGTCCAGCTTTGTGCCGGCAGGGACGAGGATGCCCCCCTCGGAGTCCTCCACATTGCGGGTGACTTCCTTGCCCATCATCTCCTGGAACATGGAGGCCTTTATCTTCTCCCGCTCCGCCTCATCCGGCTCGCCCAGGGCGACAACCTCCGTCACCATGGCGTTGGAAATCGCCGCATCGGAGGAGAGCGAAGAACCGCGGACCATGATCTCGCGGACCTCGTGCTCGCCGATGGTGACGAGCTCCTCGTCGCCGAGGATCGTATCCCGAGGGAACAGCACCTCCCGGGTCGTGGGATCCAGCACGTCGGCTCCCAGGAGACGGCCCATAAGGCTGTCGTTGAGGATCTCCAGCGCATCGAACACGGAGGGAGCAATGCGGGCGCGGGCCTGAACAAGGTTCAGGGCGCGGACGTCGCAGTCCTCCTCCCGGACGATGACATCCTGGGCCACGTCGACGAGGCGACGGGTGAGATACCCGGAATCCGCCGTGCGCAGTGCCGTATCGGCCAGGCCCTTGCGGGCACCATGGGAGGAAATGAAGTAATCGGAAACGGACAGGCCCTCGCGGAAGTTCGCCGTGATGGGCAGGTCGATGATCTTGCCGGAGGGGTCGGCCATGAGGCCGCGCATACCAGCCAGCTGACGCATCTGCTGCTTGTTACCACGGGCGCCGGAGTCCGCCATCATGAAGATGGGGTTGAAGGCGTCCATGTTATCCATCATGGCGTCCGCCACGTCGTCCGTGGCCTTCGACCAGAGATCCACCACTTTGTGGTAGCGCTCGTCCTCGGTGATGAGACCGCGGTTGTACTGGCGCTCCACCTTGTTGACGATCTTCTGGGTGTCGGCGATGATGGTCTTCTTCTTCGGCGGCACGATGACGTCGGAGATGGCCACCGTCATGCCGGCGATGCAGGCGTAGTGGTAGCCCAGGTTCTTCACGTCATCGATGACCTTTGCGGTCTTCGTGGCACCGAAATGGTTGTAGCAGTTCGCCACGAGCTTGCCGAGCTCTTTCTTATTCATCAGGATGCCGAGGGTCCACTCCCCCGTCTCCTTGTCCTTGTTGTAGTAGCGAAGCTCCTCCGGCAGGATCTCATTGAAGATCATGCGGCCAAGGCTGGTCTTCACGAGACCATAGCCCTTGATGCGGCACTTGATCTCCGCCTGGAGCTCTAGATCCTTCTGCTGGTAGGCGAGAAGGGCCTCGGCGATGCCCGTGACCACCTTGCCCTCGCCAAGGGCGCCGGGCTTCAAGATGGTCAGATAGTAGGAGCCAAGCACCATGTCCTGGGTCGGAACGATGATGGGCTTGCCATCCTTCGGCGCCAGGATATGATTTGCCGCCAGCATGAGGATGCGGGCCTCTGTCTGGGCCTCGGCGGAAAGGGGCAGATGGATAGCCATCTGGTCACCGTCGAAGTCCGCGTTATAGGCCGTGCAGGCCAGAGGATGGAGCTTCAGGGCATGGCCCTCGGTCAGCACCGGCTCAAAGGCCTGGATGCCGAGGCGATGCAGCGTCGGGGCGCGGTTCAGGAGCACAGGATGCTCCTTGATGACGTCCTCCAGCACATCCCACACAGCAGGGACAGCCCGCTCCACCATGCGCTTTGCGCTCTTGATATTGTGAGCCGTGCCCTCTCCCACCAGCTTTTTCATGACGAAGGGCTTGAAGAGCTCCAGCGCCATGGCCTTCGGCAGGCCACACTGATGGAGCTTCAGCTCCGGGCCGACGACGATAACGGAGCGGCCGGAGTAGTCGACGCGCTTGCCGAGAAGGTTCTGGCGGAAGCGGCCCTGCTTGCCCTTGAGCATGTCAGAGAGCGACTTCAAGGGGCGGTTGCCCGGGCCCGTGACAGGACGGCCGCGACGGCCGTTGTCGATGAGGGCG